>JADZFZ010001145.1 GCA_020854145.1 Deltaproteobacteria bacterium
CGCTCTACGACGACTCGGGTGAGCTCCGGGCGGTCGCGCGCGCCACGTGGATCGCGCTCGATCCCACGGCGTTCGAGGCCCACGCACGCGCAACCCGATGACGCTACGCGCGCTCGCCGAGGAATCGCGCGATGGCGCTCGCGTATCGCTCGAGGGCATCGAGCCCGTTCGTGATCCCGGAGCGCGGAGAGGAGCTGCAGAACGAGCAGCGTCCGTCACGACCCGCCCTGCGACGCGGGTCGTGCCTGCGCGAGACGCTGTCTGAAACGCTCGGCGACGGGGTCGCGCAGAACGCGAAGGTCGGCGTGCTCGATGCCTGCCTGCGCGATGAAGCGCGACAGCTCGTGCGGAGGGTCGGCGACGATGGGCACGTGGGCGCAAGCGACCTGATAACGCAACAACGTCGTCGCGCGGTCGAGCCGCACGAGGTCCACGTGACGGCCGAGCGCCGACGTCAGCCGCACCTGCAGATCGAGCTCGTCGTTCAGCGCGAGCTCCGCGTCACGGGGAACGATGCCGACGTCGAGGTCACTGTCGCCGCGAAGCGTCCCGCGCGCCCCGGATCCGAAGAGCACCGCGAGGCGCAGCGGCGGCCCGTCGCGGAGCGCAGTGCGCATGCTCTCGAGGATCCGATCGATGGTCATGGAAGCCAGTCGAGCTTAGAGCCCGCGAATAAATAACCCAACCTCTCGTGCTGAGCCGCCCGAGCGAAGCGAGGGCGAGTCGAAGCACGCAATCGCGTCCTTCGACTGCGGGCTCGCTACGCTCGCGCCGCGCTCAGGGCGAACGGGTTGGGGGGCCGAGCCGATCGACCTGTCTATTCGCGGGCCCTTAGCCCACACGCCCCGTGCCTGCCGTCCATCGGGCGCGTCCCGCGCCGGACGTGTGGAGGCGGCGAGCCTGCTCTCGACGACGACTCGGTGGAGCTGCGAGCGGTCGCATCCGTCAGGTCACGACCATCGGCTCGTGGCCGACGTCGGACGAGACCGCGTGACGTCTTGCTCCCGGCGGGTGTTTCGACGCGACTCATCGCCCCGCGATCGACAGGCCGAACATCGGACCCGAATCGTGGACGGAGTGGAAGGGCTCGATCGATAGGCGCGCCATCTCCCGTGGCTCACGGCTACCACCGGCATAGAGGGTCACCAAACCAGCCTCGAGGTCGACGCTGCCCACGGCCAGGTCGGGATAACCGTCGCCGTCGACGTCGCCCGGTCCGCCTACCGTGAAGTAGAGGAGATATCGCTCTTCGGGTGGAGCGACCGCGACGAGGGTGGGGCCGTCGTGCCCGCCAAACGCGACGACGACGGCTTCGCGCGTCGTGATGGCCAGGTCGTCGCAGCCGTCGCCGTCCACGTCGCCGAGCGCAGCGAGGCCGTTGTGCCGCCGCAACACCGTTTCGGGGAGGTCGATCGCCCACGGGTCTCCGGCAGCGCGCACGATGCGGACCCGGCGGGGATCGAGCTGCGAGATGGCGAGATCGAACGCACCGTCGCAATCCAGATCACCCGCATTGGTGGCGAGGCCGAGCTCGGCGCCCGGCTCGCCTTCGATAAGACGAAACGGGAGCCCGGTCGCCGCCGTGCTGCCTTCGTAGACCTCCACGACACCGAGGTCGGGGCGCGCGACGACGATGTCGGGCAGCCCATCCATCGTGAGGTCCGCATCCGCAGCCGCGACGGCCCACGGGTCGTAACACCACGGGTCGGAGTCTTCGACGCTCAGCGTCAGCGAGCGTGCTCCGACCGCGCTCGCTCCCCCGTAGTAGACGCGGACGTCACACACGTACTCGACGTCGCCTCCACTGATCGGTGAGGTCGCGGTGACGAAGTCGTCGTACCCGTCGCCGTCGACGTCGCCGATGCCGGCGAGCTCCGCCGACTGGTCGGGCGTCGGGCCTTCGATCGCCGCCAGCAGCTCGGTCATGCCACACGGCTGGCCCGCGAAGACGCGCGTCGCGCCGCGGCCACCGGCGAGGAGATCGAGCACGCCGTCCCCATCGACGTCTCCGGCCGCGTCGAGCCGGAAGCCGAAATAGTAGCCGCTGCCGCTCAGGCGCTCGTCGTAGGGCGCGGAGGGACCACCGCAGCCACCGTGGAACACGTACGCCGCTGCCATCTCCGGCGCGCCGACCACCACGTCCGCGTAGCCGTCGCCGTCGAGATCGACCTGGGGGATCCCGCGACGCGTCGGCCCGTCGGCGACCGTGAAGGGCCACCACGGCGTCGTCGCGCCAGGGGTGTGCGCGCGCCAGAACCAGCGGCCCGCGGGTAGCGGCGGCTCGATCGCGACCGTGGTGGACGTCGCCACGAACGAACGCGCCGGCATCGCGCAATCGGGTTCGCCGCACACCTCGACGGTCGCGCTCTCGTCGTCGTCGTTCGTGAGGGTGAGGATTTGCGCCATCGTTCCGATGCGTGTGCCCGGGCGCGGCGTACGTGGAGCCACGCGCGTGGCCGGGCACCCGTCCCCGAGCCCATCGATGCAGCGACTCGGATGAGCGGCTGCATCGGGTCGAAACGCATCGACCACCCCTCCGTCGGCGACCGCGGAAGCGTCAGCGGCGCCGTCGCGCGCTGCATCGCCGGGCGCCGTCGCATCTCGCGGCCGCGCGGCGTCTTCGGCGGCCGCACCATCCACGCCTGCGGCGTCGGCGAACCGATGCGTCGCGTCGGAGCAACCGGCGAGCACCACGACTGCCGCGACTCGCCACCTCCGCACGACGTGGAGCAAAGCAATCGAGATGCCGCCACGTGGCGCGCCCCATCGGGCTGCGGCCGGCCGAAGGAACCGAGACATCGCTGTCCGCATCTCCCGGTCGCGTGTCTCGTCGATCGCAGCTCGGCGCTGCCTCGCGGCTGCGCGAGCGCCCATGCGCGGACGCCGCTTCGGCTAGACTGGTGTCGTGGGGCGCGCCACGGATGTCGTGCTGATCGGGCCCGTCCTGGGGGCAGCCGGATGCGACACGGCGCAGGTGGGCGAGTGCCCGAGCGATGCCCTCGTACGGGCGATGGATCGATCGTTTTGCGTGGTGCTCACGGGCGTGACGCGGGGCCCGAGCTGGTGGATCGGGGAGCGCGACGCGGGGCCCGAACCGATCGACCTCGGACCGCCGATGGATGCCGTCGCGGGCGCAACGGCGGCCGCGCCGGCATGCACACGCGATCACACGGGCCGGGTGTCTGATGACGCTCGTGGTGGCGAGCGTGGCGTGCGAGTCGGTCGACGTCGCCGAGTGTCCCGGCGCGCTCGTGCGCCAGGGCGACGTCAGCTACTGCGTCCTGTCGCGCGAGCCTGGTGACGTCGTCGTCTGCCCGCGCGGCTTGCGTCACCCGGTCGAGCTCGCGAGCGCGGTGGTGTGCGCGAGCGAGCCCACCGATCCCGGTGACCTGCCGCTCGAGGTGTGCTTGCGGATCGCTGGTGGGTGCGTGCTGCTCGCGCCCGACGCGTCGCCCGACGACGCGTCCGTCGATGCGGGCGTCGTGCCCGACGCAAGCGAGCGCGACACGGGTCTGCTCGACTCGGGAGCGCTCGTGTGGTGCTGGGGCTCGAACGCATCCGGGCAGGCCGGCTCGATCCCGGCCGGAGGCATGCTCGACGGCGCGCGTCGCGTCGAGACCCTGTGCGGCGTCGCCGCGATCACGGCGGGACAGCTGCACACGTGCGCGCTCGATCCCTACGGCGCGGTGTGGTGCTGGGGCGCCAACCATCTCGGCCAGCTCGGTGACGAGACGATGCGCGTGAGCGCCGCGCCGCGACGGGTTTCGGGCCTGCCCTGAGCGCACGTCGGGCACGCGCCGCACCCGTCGTCGGGCACGCGCGGCACCACGAGCGAGGAGTGGCGCGTCGATGGCGGACGAGGGTGCGGGCGAGTAGCTTGGAGCGATGGCGACCGAAGAAGTGCGGGGCAAGAGAGTGCTCATCCGCTTCGATGGGCAGCGGTGCATCCACGCGCGCCATTGCGTGCTCTCGCGCCCGGACGTCTTCGTGCCGAACGTGCAGGGCGAGTGGATCCACCCGGACCGCGCGGCGCCGGAGGAAGTCGCCGCGCTCGCCGTGTCGTGCCCCTCCGGTGCCATCGCGTACGAGCGCCTCGACGGCGGGCCGCAGGAGAGCGCGCCGCTCGTCAACGTCGCGCGCATCCGCGAGAACGGACCGATCGCGTTTCACGCGCCGATGCAGATCGAGGGTCACGGCGCGATGTTGCGGGCCACGCTCTGCCGGTGCGGAGCGTCGCACAACAAGCCCTTCTGCGACGGGAGCCACACGAGCGCGGGCTTCGCCGCGACGGGTGAGCCCGCGACGGAGACCTCGGCGCCGCTCGACGTGCGCGACGGACCGGTGACCATCACGCCCCGTCCGAACGGGCCGCTGGTCGTCCGGGGCAACATCGAGATCACGACGGGCACGGGTCGCACCGTCCACCGCGTCACGAAGACCGTGCTCTGCAGGTGCGGGCATTCGTCGAAGAAGCCGTACTGCGACGGCACCCACGCGAGGGTCGGCTTCACCACCGACTGAGGTGGGCCCGGCCCGGCGCTCCCTCCTGCATGGATAGGCTGACGCACGGGCAAATCCCTCGAGCGCGATGCGCCTGCGGCGTGCTGCTCGGTCGCCTGGCGGCCCGCATCGTCGAGGCACCGAGCGTCGGGGATCGCGTGGTCTGCGTCGGATGGTTCATCGGCCGAGACGGCCGGAAGATCCATTGCGGCTCGGCGCTCTACGACGAC
>JADZFZ010001146.1 GCA_020854145.1 Deltaproteobacteria bacterium
CGCACGACTCGGCCGTCCCGGATTCTGCGTTCTCGTGGCACTCGTTGATCGGGCCACTGCCGGGATCGAGAGGGTGGCAGACGTCGATGATCTCTTGGCACTCGGCCGGGATCGAGCCGTGATGGTCGTCGTCGCCGCATCCAGTCACTGACAACGCAACGAGGGATAGCGATGTGAGAAAGACTCTCATGGACTCCTTGTCTGAACGGCGGCGCAGCGCTCGCGTGCGATGTAGCAGGGCAAACCAGTTGGAGCGTCTATCGACGTGTCGGGCCAGTCCCGAGACGTCGTGACAAGCAACGAATGTCGGCTTCTTTGAGCCGGCCTAGGTGGCGCCGGCTCCCTAGGATGAGCGTGGGAGTCGCGCGGACGTCGTCGTCCGTCGCGGACTCGATGCTTCGTGCGAGCAACCTCGAGGCGTCTTCCGACTCGACACACGTCTGCAGTCGCGCAGCGTCAATGCCGATCACGCTGGCGATACGGGTGATCGCGGCGGTGTCGAGAGGCCCGTCGGCAAAGAGGCGCTCGGACATTTGCGGTCCTCGCTGCTGCATCTTCGCGCAGATGGCAGCACGTGCTTGGAGGCACGCGCCTGGATGAACTGAGCGCCGCACGCCCGCGTTGCACTCTCGATCGAACGGAAAGTGGCGCTGGTCGATCGTGAGGCTCGGGTTGCTGGTGAGCCGCCGCAGCTGCGCGTGGACCACCTTGCAGTGGGGGCACTGGAAGTCGAGGTAGACCCGCAGGGTCATCCGGCGCTCTCCGGTCCGCAGCGCATCACCGACCGCCTCGCAGAGGGACGACGGCTGCGGTGCGGAGCCACCGCGTGTTCGTAGAAGCACCAGGAACACGAGAGCGACCGTGACTGCGCCGAGCCCGCTGCGTGGCGACCGACGCCACGCAGCCAGCTCGTTGCGCAATGCTTGGCCCAGCGGCTCCTCGGTACTGCGCACCGCGAGCCACGCCGTCGCGAGCAGACCGACGTTGAGCGCGTAGAGAACCGCGCAGAATGGACACATCACGCGTAGCTCGACGATCGACACGACGGCCAGCGCGATCGACACGATCGTCGCGAGGACGGCGGCTGTCCACAACGAGACCGCAGGAGATCGCGGCAGCGTGGAGGGTGGTCGCCGAAGACCCGCTGCGCCAAGCAGCACGACGATGCCGTAGAACCAGGCGCCGATCAGCGACACCGGTGTTCCGAGGAATGAAGCGTAATCGCTGACGACTACCCGGTCGCAGTCGATCGTCTCGCTGATGGCGCAGACGCTCTCGAATGCAGGGTCCTCCTGAAGTCGCTCGTGGACGTACGTCAGGTAGCTGCTCACCGTGATGCCCACGGCGGCGAGGGCGATCGTCGTCCACGCGAGCGCACGCCGCATGGGTCGCGGCGCGCTCAACTTCGCGAGGCGCCCGTCTCTGCCTGTCCTCGTGCGACTCACGTTCGCTTCATTCGTGCCGCCGCTGCCTTGTGTTGAACATTCTACTATCGCGTATCGTAGAATGGCCTGCCGCCGACGCACAAGAAGAGACCGCTCGCCGACTACGAGCACCGGTAGTATATGCTCGCGCGCAATGTCCTCAGGGCGCTTACGAATGACAAAGAGCGGGGTCGCGATGCGTCTCCACGAGCTCGAGCACGAGATCATGGACGTCGTGTGGTCCCAACGCTGGACCGAGTTCAGCGTCGGCGACGTTCTATGCGTGCTGCAGCGACGACGCGAGATTGCGTACACGACGGTGATGACCACCGTCGCGCGGCTGCACGACAAAGGCATCCTGGAGCGACGACGCGACGGCAAGCGGTACCTCTACTCGCCCCGCTACGGTCGGACCGAGCTCCTGGAGGAGACTGCCCGCGCCGTTCTGAAGGGGCTTGGCCGCGAGGCCGGACGCGAGGCGCTCGCCCTTCTCGTGGACACGGCATCTCGTGCCGACGCCGCAGGTCTAGATGAGCTCGAGCGCGTGATCGAGCGACGGCGACGAGAGCTCCGCCGATGAGCGAGGCGATCTTCCCACTGCTGGGCTCACTGGTCGTGTTCGGCTTGGTGCTGCCGGCTTCCGCGGTGATCGTGAAGCTGGTCTTCGTGGCGCTACGACGCGTCGAGACCGCGGGCGGCCTCCATGCGAGCAGCGGGCTTCGCTACGTCCTGCTCGTTGCGTCGAGCGCGGTCCCGCTCGCCTGGTTCTTGTCCGCGAGCTTGCAGCAGGTGGTGACCGGCGACGCTGCCGAAGTTTGCGCTGCGCTTCATGCGCCAGGAGCGTGCTGTCCGGAGTCGGTGCTCTTCGCCGTCGTCCTGTCGGTGCTCGTTGCTCTTCGGGGCCTGCCGCGGCTGGCAAGCACGGGCCGCTTCGGGGGGGATGACCCGAGCGAGAGCGCGCGTGAGGCGCGACGCCGAATCGATCGAACGATTGTGTCTGCATCGATGCTCGGTCCCCTCGCTGGCCGGATCATCTTGCGTGAGGATGCCGCGGAGCCAATGGCGACCGTCGGGGTCGTTATGCGTCGTGTGATCGTTCGTCCGAGCCTCGTTGCTCACCTCGATGAGGACGAGCTCACCGCAGCGCTGCTTCACGAAGGGGAGCACGTGCGCGGCTACGATCCTGTCCGCTACTTGGTGGCCTGGTGGGCACTCGCGGTGAACCCTGTGGGGCACTGGGTTCTCGGCGACGAGCTGTCGCGCTGGATTCTCCTCCGAGAGACGCACTGCGACCGCGAAGCCGTTCTACACGGCGGCTCGCCGCCTGCGCTCGCACAGGCGCTCGTACGCGCCGCCCGTGCGAGCATGCGACCAGTAGTAGCTGGGCTGTGCACGGGGATGCCGACTGCGCTCGAGCTTCGCGTCGGATTGCTCCTCGCGTATGCGGAGCGTGCGCCCGAGCGATGTTGTCGCTCCCCTGCCCTGCGTCTGGCGATGCTCGCCGTGGGTGCCGCTCTTCTGCTGCCCCATGGCACGGGAACGCGGGTGCTCGACATCCTCCACTGGGCGACCGAGCGGGCGTTCCCCTGGAGGTGAGAGCCATGACGCCCCACCCTGATTTATCCGCGCCCGCAACTACTGCCGACGCTAGTAGGCGTGTCGCGCTCGTAGTCGTTCTTGCGTGTGTGATGGCCATCCTCGTCAGTGGATGCGGCGGCTCTACGTATCGCCCGTCAGACGTGCGCGAGCCTCGGGCTCCCCATCTGCGCGCCAGCATCAGCCCCTGGGCACCACGGACACGCACGACGCGCACGACGCGCACGACGACGGTGGATCCCGCCGTCGTTACGCGCGTGTCACTCGACGACATCCTCACCTATGCAGACAGCCGTGCGCCGGCTCTGTACGTAGCGCGTGCGACCCGTGCTCGCGTCGGCGCGGCGCGAACGGCGGCACGTCCCGCACTGCCGGACAATCCCGTGGTCGAGCTTTCGGGCGGGCCGCGCATCGCCTCGGGTAGCACGGGCGTCGACCTCGAGATCGGTGCAACGCAGGCCATCGAGGTCTCGGGCGAACGCGGCCGTAGGCTCGCTGCAGCCGAGCGCCTCGCCGAGCTCACCGAAGCCGAGATCGAAGTCGCGCGTTGGACTGTCCATTGCGACGTGCATTCCGCGTTTCACCGCGCAATCGTGCTGCGCGAGCGGGCGGCGCTCGCGGCGCGGGTGCTCGTGTTTCAAGAGGAGGTAGGGAGCGTCTTGGCGCGCCGGATCGCCGCGGGCGACGCAGCGCCGCTCGAGACCGGGATCGCGCAGCTGGAGGTCGCGCAGGCACGCCAGTCCTCCGTGGCCGCAGCACAGGCCTATCTGGCCGCGCGCCTCGAGCTTGCACAGCTCGCGGGCTGGCCGATCACGCGCCCACCCGAGCCCATCGGACGAATCGACCCTCCGCGTGCTCCGCCGCCGCTCGATGATCTCCTGCGCGTCGCGCGACGGAGGGAGCCTTGGACCCGGCTGCGTGCGGCGGCGATCCGCGAGGCGCGTGCGCGCGTTGCCGTCGCCGATCGCGAGGCGTCCATGCGCCCTGCTCTCGGCGTCCGATACCAGGTCGAGAGCCTGGGCGCGCCAGAGGGCGCTCAACACGTGGTCGTCGGCACGCTCGCGCTGCCGCTCCCCACATTCCGTCGCAACCAGGGTGAACGCGCTCGCGCTCGCGCCGACGTCGTCGTCGCGGAAGCCGAGCAGCGCGCAGCCTTCGAGACCCTTCGCGCCGGCATCGCGCGCGCCCGCGCCGCGGTGATCGCCGCGGCGGAACGCGTCCGCAGCTACGGAGAAGACGTGCTCCCTCGCGTCGAGCAGACCATCACGCTTCTCGGGCGCTCCTTCGAGCTGGGCGAGATCGGACTGCTCGACGTGCTCGTCGCCCGGGAGCGGTTCCTCCGAGTTCAGAGCGACGTGCTCCAGGCGGAGCTCGACTACGTCACCGCGCTCGCAGAGCTCGAGCGCGCGGTCGGCGTGGAGATCTCGCTGGGTGCGCACGATGGAGAGGAGCCGGTGCGATGAACGTTCGCCATGCGTCGTTGAGCCTGTGGTGCCTCGCGCTCGCGGCTTGCAGTAGCGGGGGCGAGGCGGCTGCCGAGCATGGCTCGGGTCACGGCACCGAAGCCCGCGGCGAGCACGAAGGCGAAGACCACGACGAGCACGAAGGCGGAGACGGCCACGAAGGTGACTCGCACGGCGAGGAAGCGGGAGAAGAGCGCGAGGAGGTCCGCTTGAGCGCCGAGGCGATCGTGCGCTCGGGAATCCGCGTGGGGCGCGCCGAACGGCGGGCGCTCGGCGGTGGCACTGCGATCCCCGCCGAGGTGCAGTTCGAGGCGTCGAGCACCGCGCACGTCGGCCCGCTCGCGCCCGGCCGCCTGAGCAAGGTTCTGGTCGGCCTCGGAGATCGCGTTCGGCGCAATCAGCTCCTGGCCGTTCTCTCGTCGAGCGACGTCTCGGACGTGCGAGCGCGCATGGCACAGGTGCGCGTTCGGCTTGCGGCCGCCGAAGCGGCGGTCAGACGACAGGAGCAGCTCTCGCGAGAAGGGATCGGAGCGCAGCGCGCGCTCGTCGAGGCGCAAGCGCAGGCCGACGAGATGCGCGCCGAGACGGTGGGGTTGCGGCGCCAGCTGGCCGTGTACGGAAGCCGCGGCGGTGGGGTTCAGCTCGTCGCGCCGATCGACGGCGTCGTCGTGCACATCCACGCGACGCTCGGCGAGATGGCAACCCCGGACGAGCCGGCGTTCGTCATCACCGATCCGACGCGGGTCTGGGTGCGCGGCAACGTGCCGGAGCTCGAGATTGCGCGTGTAGCGCTCGATGCGGTCGCCATCGTGCGCGTTCACGCGTATCCGGAGCTCGCCCTGGACGGGCGCGTGTCGTACGTCGCTCCGGCGCTCGACGAGGAGACACGATCGCTCGCCATTCGCGTGACGCTCGACGCCGCGGACGCGCGACTTCGGAGTGGCCTCTTCGGCACCATCGAGCTGCTCGGAGCAGGGCGTGACGCTCGCGTCGTCGCCGTGCCGACCGATGCGGTGGCGACCCTTCAAGGCCAGCAGGTCGTCTTCGTTCCGGTGGCGAACGAGCCCAACACGTTCGCTCCCCTCGTCGTCGAGCTCGGACGTCGCGCCGGCGGTTACGTCGAAGTGCGATCGGGCTTGGCAGAAGGTGCGGCCGTCGTGACGAGCGGCGGATTCACCCTCAAGAGCGCGCTCAGCACGAGCGAGCTGTCCGAAGGCCACGAGCATTGATGGAAGCACGATGAAGAAGCTCGTCGATCTGTGCCTTCGGTGGCGCCTGCTCGTCGTCGCGTTCCTCGTGATCGTGGCTGCGAGCGGCGTGCGCAGCGCGCTCGAGCTGCCGATCGACGCAGTACCAGACATCACGAACGTGCAAGTGCAGGTGCTGACCTCCGCGCCTTCGCTCGGACCCGTCGACGTGGAGCGCACCATCACGTTCCCGGTCGAGGCCGCGATGAGCGGGCTCCCCGGCGTCATCGAGCTGCGCAGCCTGTCGCGCTTCGGGCTCTCGGCGATCACGGTCGTGTTCGAGGAAGGAACGGATCTGCTGCGCGCGCGACAGCTCGTCGCCGAGCGACTCAACACCGCGCGCGACAGCCTGCCCGAGTCCGCGTCTCCGGAGCTCGGGCCGATGAGCACGGGCCTGGGCGAGATCCTGCAGTTCGAGCTGCGCAGCGATCGGCCGTGCGCCGACGGCGCACCCGACACCGATGCGTGTCACACGCCGATGGAGCTGCGCAGCCTGCTCGACTGGTTCGTCGCGTTCGAGCTGCGTAGCGTGCCGGGCGTCGTCGAGGTCAACTCGTTCGGCGGCGAGCTCAAGACGTACGAGGTCGAGGTTCTTCCCGACCGCCTCAGAGCATTTGGCGTGTCGCTCAACGTGCTCTACGACGCGCTCGAGCAGAACAACGCGACTGCCGGCGGCGGCTACATCGTGCGCTCGGGCGAGCAGCTCCTCGTGCGCGGCGAAGGCCGCATCCAGAGCCTCGACGAGATCGGCGACGTGCTCCTGCAGACACGCGCCGACGGAGTCCCGGTAAGGGTGCGCGACGTCGCGCGTGTCCACTTCGCGCCGCTCATCCGTCAAGGCGCGGTCACGCGTGACGGCCGCGGCGAGGTGGTCACCGGCATCGTGATGATGCTGGTCGGCGCCAACGGTCGCGAGGTCGTCGAGGACGTCAAGGCGAAGCTCGAGCTGATCCGCCCGTCGCTTCCCCCCGGTGTGCGGTTCGACATCTTCTACGACCGCGCCGAGCTCGTGAATCGCACCATCTACACGGTCGCGAAGAACCTGGCGGAGGGAGCCCTCTTCGTCGTCGCGGTGCTCTTCATCCTGCTCGGCAGCATGAGAGGCGGGCTGATCGTTGCTGCCGCGATCCCCTTCGCGATGCTCGTCGCGTTTACCGGGATGCACGCGCTCGGGCTGAGCGGCAACCTCATGAGCCTCGGCGCGATCGACTTCGGCATCGTCGTCGACGGCTCCATCATCGTCGTGGAGAACGCCGTCGTGTACCTGGCTGCTGCGGCGAAGGGTCGAAGCCGACCGATGTCGTATCGAGAGGCCGCCGAGGTCGTCCTCGGTGCAACGGTCGACGTGCAGCGCGCCGCGCTCTTCGGCGGCGCCATCATCGCGCTCGTGTACGTCCCGATCCTCACGCTCGCTGGCGTCGAAGGAAAGATGTTCAAGCCGATGGCGATCACGGTCCTCTTCGCCCTCGGCGGAGCGTTCGTCGCGTCGCTGACGTTCGTGCCCATGCTCGTCGCGACGTTCCTGCGCCAGCGCCCCGAGGAGAAGGAGCCGCTCGTCGTGCGCGCGCTCCACAAAGTGTACGGGCCCGTGCTCTTACGCGTGATGCGAGTGCCGTGGGTGGTGCTTGCAGTCGCGATCCTGCTGCTGGGCGGCGCCGGATTCCTCGGCTCGCGAATGGGCGCGGAGTTCGTACCGAGACTCGACGAAGGTGCGCTCGCCATTCAGATCCTGCGCCTTCCGAGTGTCTCACTCGAAGAGAGTCTCGCCGGTTCGACTCGCGTCGAGCGCGTGCTCCGCACGTTCCCGGAGGTGATCACCGTCGTGTCGAAGACGGGCCGCGCGGAGATCGCGACCGACCCGATGGGAGTCGAGCTGTCGGACGTCATCATCATGCTTCGACCGCATGCCGAGTGGCGCACCGCGCATACACGAGAAGCGCTCGTCGCTGCGATGTCCGAGCGGCTCGAGTCCTCCATGCCGGGGATGGGCTTCTCGTTCTCGCAGCCAATCGAGCTGCGCATGGCGGAGCTCATCAGCGGAACGCGCTCGGATGTCGCCATCACGATCCACGGTGACGACCTCGCCGCGCTCGAGCGCGCGAGCCTCGACGTCCAGCGTGCGGTGCGTGCCGTGCCTGGCGCGACGGACGTGCGCGGCGAGCAGCTTGCGGGGCTACCGACGCTCGAGATCGTGATCGACCGGGGCGCCGCGTCGCGTTACGGGGTGAACGTCCACCACGCGCTCGATGCGATCGAGGCGATCGGCGGGCGCGAGGTCGGCGAGGTGTACGAAGGTGATCGGCGCTATCGCCTGCAGGTGCGCCTTCCGGCTGCGCTGCGCGACGACATCGAGCAGATCCGCGCTCTGCCGGTGAGCGGTGAGTCGGGCCCGCTCGTGCCGCTCGGCCAGATTGCAACGCTATCGATCGTGGACTCGCCGGCAAGCGTGAATCGTGAAGCGGTGCAGCGACGCACGAGCGTCGAGGTCAACGTGCGTGGGCGCGATCTCGCCGGTTTCGTCGCCGAGGCGCAGGCGCGCGTGCGTCGCGACGTTCGTCTGGCGCCTGGGTACGTGGTCGAGTGGGGTGGCCAGTTCGAGAATCTGGCGGCTGCGTCCGAGCGACTTCTGCTCGCGGTCCCGCTCGCCCTCGGGCTGATCTTCATTCTGCTCTACATGGCGTTCGGGAAGATGGGACCCGCGCTGCTCATCTTCCTCAACGTCCCGTTCGCGGCGGTCGGCGGCGTCGTGTTGTTGCGGGTGCGTGACATGCCGTTCTCGATCAGCGCGGGCGTCGGCTTCATCGCGCTCTTCGGGATCGCGGTGCTCAACGGCGTGGTGCTGTTGACGACGATCATGAAGCTCCGCGCCGAAGGGCTGAGCGCGTTCGATGCAGCGTTCAAGGGCGCCGAAGCTCGGTTGCGCCCGGTGCTGATGACTGCGACCGTCGCGGCGCTCGGCTTCATCCCGATGGCGCTCTCGTCGAGCTCGGGCGCGGAGGTGCAGCGGCCGCTCGCGACCGTCGTCATCGGCGGCCTGTTGAGCGCGACGTTGTTGACGCTATTCGTGCTGCCGACCGTGTACGCGCTCGTTTATCGGCGCACCAAGACGGCAGGGCCCGATGCCCCAACGCCCGATGGAGTCGGGGGCACAGCTGCCGAGAGCAACCCCGCGCACCATCCAGAAGGGACGGGATGACCATGGTGGCACGCATGGGTCTCTTGCTTGCGCTCGGCCTCGCCAGCGCCGCCTGCAGCGATCATCACGACGCCGGCGAAGCGCCCGAGGGAGTCATCTACGGCGAGGGAGTCTCCGACGAGGCGTGGGTAGCCATCGGCGAGGCTCCACTCGTGACCGACGATGCGAGCGCGCCACGGCTCGTGAGACCGACTGCTTTGCCACGCAGCGGTCCCCCGCCGACATTCGAGTGGGAGGCCGGCGCCATCGCTCGCATCCACGTTCCACGACGGTCACGTTCCGCACGCACGCGAGGACTGCTGGCCGAGCTCTTCGGCGTGTCGGTCGCACGGGCCCATCTGCCTCCCGTGACGGGGGCCGTGTTCCGCTTGGTGCTGGATCTCGAAGCAGGCGAGCCCGTTCGGGTGCTGACGAAGGCAACGACCTGGACGCCGGATGAGGCAACGTGGTCGCGCATTGTTGGTGCTTCGGGCCCGATCGGCGTGGAGCTGGTGGGGACCTACCTCGACTCGAATCGCGTGACCGAAGGCCCGTTCGTCAGCTCGCAGCCGGCCTCACTGACGTTCGAGGAGTGATGAGTCGCGCGCCGGAGTTGCTTTGCGGGTTAACCGTGCTCGTCACTGCGTGCACCGAGGACGTGCCGTCGTCCTCCGTTTGGCCCGACGGGACGGAGCCCATTCGCGGACAAGCGCCACTCGGCTACATCTCGAACAACGGAGACGACACGGTATCGGTCGTCGAGCTCGCGACGATGACGGAGCTCGCACGCGTGCCGGTCGGTCTCGTCCCGGTCCACCTCGAAGGTCCCCACCACCTGACGATCGACGCGGCAAACGGCTGGCTCTACGTGGGTCTGTCGAACGTGGTGACGAACGCGGGCTCGGGGCCCCACGGCAGTCACGGCACCGGCACCGTTCCCGGGCACGTCCAGCGCCTCGCGCTCTCCGATCTTTCTCCCGCCGGGTCGGTCCGAGTCGATCCGAGCCTGGGCGACGTCCTGCTCTCCTCCGATGGGCGGCTCGTCATCTCGACGCACTTCGAGCTGAAGAAAGCGCTCGACGCTGTGGCCAACGATCTACCGGTCGAAGACGGCTGGTCGAGCATCGTCGTCTCCGACGCCGGCAGCATGTCGCGGCGCGACGTCGTTCCCGTTTGCACGGCGCCTCACGGTGCGGTCCTCACGAGCGACGACACCACGGCGCTCGTCGCGTGTTACGGCGACGACCGGATCGCGTACGTCGATCTCACGCAGGACCCGCCCGAGGTCGTCGCGCGTGTGGTGGTTGGCGCAGAGGCCCGCGACCGACCGCCGTCGCGATACGGGCCCTACTCCATCACGCTCAGCCCCGATGGCCGGCGGGCCTTCATCGGCAACCTCGATTCGCAGGATGTACGCGTGCTCGACATCGAAGCGCGCGCCATGGTCGACGGCTTTCGCCCGAGAGCGGGCGGCGCGGCCCTCTTCGGTGCGTTCTCCGGCGACGGCCGGCGCTTCTACGTGCCCACGCAGGGTATGGACGGCATCACGGTGCTCGACGCCGCGACTGGTGAGATCGAGCGCATGCGCACGTTCACCGAGAGGGAGTGCGATGCGCCGCACGAGGTCGTCGTCTCGGACGCGCTGGATCGGCTCTTCGTGGTGTGCGAGGGCGACCATCGCGGAGCCGGGCGTCTGGTGTCGCTCGATCCCGAGTCACTCGATCTCGAGGGCGAGGCCGAGCTGGGGGTCTACCCCGACGCGCTCCGCGTGATCGACGAGGTCACGTGGTGACCCCCACGCGTCTGTGGGTCGCCTGCCTCGCGGTAGTCGTCCTCGCGAGCAGTTGCGATGAGCGCACCGCCATCGAACGTGGTGAGGCGCTCTTCCGCTCGCCTGACGCCTCGCCGTCTCCCACGAACACCATCTCCTGTCGGACGTGCCATGCGCCCGCGGCAGTTCCCGCGAACCAGATCCTCAGTGGTGGCTCGCTTGCTGGGGTCGTCGGCCGACCGAGCTTCTGGGGCGGCCGGGTCCGCGATCTGCGCGAAGCGGTGAACGACTGCCTTCGGTTCTTCATGCGGCATCCGTCGGCGGAGGGACTGTCGATGGACGACGAGCGCGGGCTGGACCTGCTTGCGTATCTCGAGTCCCTCGCCGCGGGGCCCTCGGACGTGGTCCCCTTCACCGTCCCGCTCGACGTCGTCGACATCGCCTCGGGCGACGCGGTGCGCGGGCGAGCGCTCTTCGACGCCGGATGTCACGTGTGCCACGGCGCGCCCAGCACGGGTGACCAGCGCCTGGTGCCGCAGGCTGCCGTGATCCCCGACGAGACGATCGCCGAGCACGGCGTTGAGCTCGGTCGCGCGTTCACCGTCGGCAAGGTGCGACATGCCCAGTTCTTCGGCATCGGCGGTGACATGCCGCCCTTCTCGTTTGAGGTGCTTCCCGATGATCAGCTCGCGGACATCCTGGCCTATCTGGGCTACTGAGCTCGCGGCCCTGGTGACGGGCGTCGCTGCTTTCTGGCTCGCAGCACCCCACCCCGCCGCGGCGCACGGAGGTCCACCGCTCACGCGCCGTCTGGCGTTTCACCCCACCGATCCGGACACGCTCTACGCGCAGGCGACCTTCGGGCTCGTCTTCTCGCGCGACCACGGCATGACGTGGGCGCTCGCGTGCGAAGAGTCCATCGGCTGGCAAACCACCGAGAACCCCCACATCGTCGCCGCCCACGACGGGGCGATCGTGTTCGGCCTTTTCAGAGGGCTCTATCGATCATCGACGTTCTGCGATGCCGAGCTGCCCGAGCCGTCCCTTGAAAGAGTCCCGATCATCAGCCTCGACCGCGACCCGGCGAGCCCGATGCAGCTCTATGCGGCCACGTCCCTCGGCAGCTTCGAGAACGTCGTTTACGCGTCGGGCGACGATGGGTTGACGTGGGAGCCGACCGCCGACCGATTCGATGTGGGCGAGCTCCCCGAAGAGATCCGCGTCGCCCCGTCGGCTCCGCGCACGCTCTACGTGTCCGGCGTGCGGCTCGAGCCACGCATGGGTTTCGTCGCACGCTCCGACGACGCCGGGGGCAGCTGGACGACATACGACGTCGAGCTGCGTGGGGCGCTCACCGTGCTGCTTGGCGCCGTGGATCCGAACGATGCGCGGCGCGTGCTGGCGTACCGCCGCTACACCGACGAGCCTGATGCGCTGATGTTGTCCGAGGACGGCGGCGAGACCTGGGACGACGTCGCGTCGGTCAGCGGCGACTTGAGTGCCGTGGCGTTCGCTCCCGATGGCTCGCGCGTCTGGTATGGAGGAGAGGAAAAGGGCCTGCACGTCTCCATGGACGGCGGGCGCACGTTCGAGGCTCAGTTTCTCGATCTGACGATCCGATGCCTCGCTGCGCGCGAGGGCGAGCTCTGGGTGTGCGCCGACAACTTCGCCGACGGCTTCGCCGTGGGCGTCTCGCTCGACGGCGGCGACAGCTTCGAGCCGAGGTTCCGTTACCGGGAGATCCTCGGGCAGATCGAGTGTGCCGAGGGCACGCGATCCGCCGAGGTCTGCCCGATCGCATGGAGAGCGATCGCGGATCTGTTCGGCATCGAGGCAGGTGCTCCGCCTGCGAGAGATGCAGGGACCGGAGCGGAGACACGCGAGGAGGCCGGCCCGCTGCCGCGCGACGCTGGCGGGAGCGGCGTCGACCTCGGCAGCGCTTCGGGCAGCGACGACGAGGAGAGCGGATGCGGATGTCGCGTCGGCGGCGACCGTGTCGACAAGCGGGGGCACCTGGCCGCCGTCAGTCTTGCGCTGGCGACAGGCCTTTGGGTGCGGCGCCGCAAACGCCGCGGCAAGAGGGGGAGCAAACAATGACGACGAGACGCGGTGACCCACCACGGGGGCACGAGGGCCACGACCACGGCGAGCACGAGAAGCACGACCACGACGAGCACGAAGGCCACGACCACGACGAGCACGAAGGCCACGACCACGACGAGCACGAAGGCCACGACCACGACGAGCACGAAGGCCACGACCACGACGAGCACGAAGGCCACGACCACGGCGGGCACGAAGGCCACGACCACGGGCCGAAACGCGAGCTCGTCGCCATGTCTCGCGCCGCCGAGACCGGAGGCACGGCCTGTCAGCTCGACCTCGAGCTTCTGCTCGGCGAGGGCGACCCGAAGCATCGTATCGAGAAGCTGCGCGAGCTGCTTCAGGCTCAGGCCGGCATCTCCGACGTCCATATGCGCGAGGACACCGAGCGCCCGGAGGTGTGCCTGCACTACGACCCGAGCCTCATCTCTCTGGAGCGCCTCGTAGCGGTCGTCCGAAGCGCGGGCACCGACGTCGATGCACGCTACGAGCAGAAGACGTTTCGCGTCGAAGGCATGGACTGCGCGCAGTGTGGGCCGGTCCTCGAGCATGCTCTCTCGCGTGAGAAAGGCGTGTTGTCGGCGCGCGTCGCTTTCGCGGCGGAGCGCGTAGTCGTCGATCTCGACACCAGGGTCGTGAAGGAGTCACGGCTGTTCGAACGCGCGCGCGCGTTGGGCTTCGTGATCGAGCCCGTCGAAGCTGGGCGCGGCTGCGGGCACGACCACGGAGGCGGCGGCTTGGCGCTACCGCTCGCCATCGCGTCGGGCGTGCTGCTCGGCGCGGGGTACCTGCTCGGGTGGCTCGCCGTCGTGCCGCCGATCGTCGTCACGGTGCTCTACGCGGCCGCGGCGGTGCTGGCGGCGTTGTACCCCGTGCGTGGCGCGTTCAACGCGCTCCGCGAGCGTCAGCTCGGGATCGAGACGCTGATGGTCGTGGCGGCAGTCGCGGCTGCTGGGCTCGGGGCGTTCTTCGAGGCGGCCCTCCTCCTGTTTCTCTTCGGCATCGGGCACGCGCTCGAACAGCGGGCGCTCGAACGTGCGCGTGGTGCGATCGAAGCGCTCGGCAAGCTCCGTCCCGAGGTGGCGCGCGTCCGCCGTGGCGCCGATGTCGTCGAGGTGCCCGTCGCCAGCGTGAAGAAAGGTGATCGCATCGTCGTTCGCCCCGGCGATCGCGTGCCGCTGGACGGCAAGATCGTCGAAGGCCAATCGTCACTGGACCAAGCCGCCATCACGGGTGAGTCGGTACCCGTCGCCAAGGGTCCCGGTGACGAAGTCTTCGCAGGCACCGTCAACGCAGAAGCAGCGCTCGAGATCGACGTGACGAAGGCATCGAGCGAGTCGGCCCTCGCACGCATCATCGACATGGTGTCCAACGCAGAGGCACAGAAGAGCCCGACCCAACGTTTCACGCAGATGCTCGAGAAGCGCTTCGTACCGGTCGTGCTGCTCGGCGCGCCGGTGCTCGGGCTCGTTCGCATCTTCGCGCAGGGCGCCAGCGTGCGAGACGGAGTGTTGGCATCGATGTCCCTGCTCGTTGCCTCATCGCCTTGCGCGCTCGCTATCGCAACGCCAGCAGCGGTGCTCTCGGCGGTCGCACGCGCGGCGAGAAGCGGCGTTCTCTTCAAGGGCGGCGCCCATCTCGAGACGCTCGGCAAAGTGAGCGCCATCGCGTTCGACAAGACCGGCACGCTGACGGAAGGCAAGCCGAAGATCGTTACCGTGACGGCGCTCGCGGGCGCCGACGAACGCGTGATGCTCGCGACGGCCGCCGGCGCCGAGGCACTGTCCGCTCACCCACTCGCACAGGCCATCGTCGAGGGTGCGCGAGCTCGTGGAATCGAACCTCTGGAGGCCGACGAGTTGGAAGCCGTCCACGGCAAGGGACTCCGCTCGAAGGTCGAAGGTGAGGCGGTTGCGATCGGCAGCGCCGCGTTGTTCGATGGGCCCCTTCCGGCGGAGGTGACGCGCGAGATCGATCGCCTCCAGCAGGCCGGCCAGACGACGATGATCGTGCAGCGCGCGGGTAAGTTCCTCGGCGTGATCGGGGTTGCCGACACGTTGCGCGACGACGCCAAGTCCGCTCTCGCGGAGCTTCGCGGCATGGGTGTCGGACGACTCGTCATGCTCTCGGGCGACAGCAAGCGCGTGGCAGACGCCGTGGCGAAGGACGTTGGCATTACCGAGGCACAGGCCCCGCTGATGCCCGAAGGCAAGGTCGACGCGCTCCGCGTGATGGCACGCGAAGGTGGCGTCGCGATGATCGGCGACGGTGTGAACGACGCTCCGGCGCTCGCGACCGCCTCGGTCGGCGTCGCGATGGGTGGCGCAGGGTCCGACGTCGCCCTCGAGACGGCCGACGTCGTGCTCATGAGCGACGACTTGCGGCGCCTTCCGTTCGCGGTCGGTCTCGCGCGCACTGCGGCAGGTGTCATCCGCCAGAATCTCGTCATCGCCCTTGGCGTGAGCGCGGTCCTCATCGTCGCGACGATCTTCGGGTGGGTCCACATCTCGGGCGCCGTCGTAATGCACGAAGGCAGCACGCTCGTGGTCGTCGCGAACGGCCTCCGGCTCCTTATGCATCGCCCGGGCGTCTAGGGGTAGCAGCGGCATCGGTGCGAATACTCCAAGGGCCAGCTCGACCCCTGGGCCGGCGACCGCTTAGCGTAAATTCCCGCGCCGCGGCCGCTCGCCGAGGTCTTCCTCGGGGTCCCGGTCGAGCATCCGGCGGCCGAGCGCGACGAGCACCGCGAGCTCGTTGACCCGAAGCCCTGCGACGATCGCCTCGAGCTCGGCGCGTGCGAGGCGTGCCTCTTCGCTGGGAGTTCGCATGGTGCCTCCAGTTTACGCTGGCGTGATCGCCTGGCCATAACCTAAACGTTGCGGCCATGCCGAGATCGCGGGTCCGACCCCCGGGAAACCCAAGGGTTTCTCGCCCTACTCACGGCGAGGTTTTTGGCCAGGGGGGGCGGGCGCTGCGCGCGGCCGTCTACGCCCGTGTGTCGTCGGCGCACCAGCAGACGATCCCGATGCAGCTCCGGCAGCTTCGCGAGCACGCCAAGCGCCGCGGGTGGCGTGTCGTGCTCGCACTTCAGGAGGTGCAATCCGGCGCGAAGCAGCGACCCGTGCGCGAAGAGGTGATGGCCGCAGCTCGACGGCGCGACATCGACATCGTGCTCGTGTGGCGGCTCGATCGGTGGGGCCGCTCGCTCGCGGACCTCGTGATCACGCTGAAGGAGCTGCAGGAGCTGGGCGTCGCGTTCGTGTCGCTGACGGAAGCCCTCGATCTGACGACGCCCACGGGCCGCGCGATGGCGGGCATGGTCGCCGTGTTCGCGGAGTTCGAGCGGGAGATCCGGAGCGAGCGCGTGAGGGCCGGGATCGAGCAGGCGCGACGCGAGGGACGCCCGCTCGGGCGACCGAGGTCGGCGTCGCTCAAGGCGAAGGACGTGCTGCGGCTCTTCGCGCGGAACGTGAGCAAGTCCGAGATCGCGCGGCGGCTCGGCATCGGGCGGACGTCCGTGCGCCGCATCCTTGAAACGACGTGACGCGCGGATACCCCACGTTCCCCGTGGATCCCTCGGACGAGGAGCTCGCCCGCGACTGGACGCTCACGGCTGCCGATCTCGTCGAGGTTCGACGATGCCGCGGCGATGACAACCGGCATCGCTTCGCGCTCCAGCTCTGCGCGGTGCGCGCGCTCGGGCGCTTCGCCACGGACTGCGAGAGCGTCCCCGTCCGCGTGGTGAACCACATCGGTGCCCAGCTCGGCCTCCCCGCCACGCTGTTCGTGAAGGCCGCCGAGCGCGCGGCGACCGACACCGAGCACGCCCGGCGCATCCGTGCCCATCTCGGGTACCGCACCTTCGACGAGCAAGCGCAGGAACGACTCGTGGCGTTGGTCGAGGCCGGCGGTGCGGAGGGCCTCTCTCCTGCCGCGCTGCTCGCCGCGGCGGTCGAGGCGCTCCGTTCGTGGAAGACGGAGATCCCCGCGGCCTGGGGTCCGAGCAGCATCCGTGCGGAAACCTACGGTAAGGCGCGCCGTGAATTCGATCTGGTCAATGACGACCGGGCCGCGACGACACCGTGGTCGAGATCACGAGCGGACCCGTCTACGACCGCTTGCACGAGGCCGTCGAGCGGCGCTCGCGGTGCCGGCGCCCAACCAACCAGGCGCTCACCGTTCGATGCGCGCGCGGTAGCCAGCGTCCGCGATCGCCCGGACCATGCGGGCTGGGGTCACGCGCTGCCGGTCGTAGACCACCACGGCGCGCTTCGTCGCGGCGCTGACAGTGGCCTCGCGCACGCCAGGGAGCCGCTCAAGCGCCACGCGGACGGTGATCGGGCAGGTCGCGCAGTGCATCCCGTCGACATGCAGGCGGACACGCGTCGCCTGCGCGCGGACAGGCAGCGGCCACAGGATCGCCGTCGCCTGCGCGCCGCCCATCGCGACGGCGACAGCGACCGCGACCACGAGGAGCGCGTTCCGTGAGGGTGTCGGTGTCCACATCGGGTCCTCCGATCTCGATTCGAGCGCGCGCGATCAGGCCGCGCAGCACGACAGCTTCGTGACGTCCTTCTGGAAGCCCTGGCAGGCAAGCTTCAGCGCCTCGACGCTCGTCAGGTACGGGTGGAACGTGGCAGCGAGCTCGTCCACGCGGATGCCGAAGCGGATCGCCACGACGGCCTCCTGGATCACGTCGCCGGCTTCCGGCGCGAGCACGTGCGCGCCGATCAATCGGTTCGTCCCCGCATCGGCCACGAGCTTGACCAGACCGCGGGTGTCGCGCGCCGCGACCGCTCGCGGGACGAAGCTCATGGGCAGCCGCGAGACAACGACGGAGTGGCCCCGCGCGCGGGCATCGACCTCTGTGAGCCCGACCGAGGCGATCGCCGGATCGGTGAACGTCACGCGTGGAACGGCGCCGACGTCGTACGTGCGTCCAGCGTCCGCCAGGGCGTTGTCCGCGGCGAGCGCCCCGGCGTACGCCGCGACGTAGACGAAAGCGGGATCGCCCAGCACGTCGCCCGCTGCGAAGACGTGAGGATGGCTCGTGCGCAGGAACGGGTCGACGACGATCTCGCCGCTCGGGCCGAGCGCGATGCCGGCCTCTTCGAGCCCGACGCCACGCGTGTTGGGACGCCTGCCCGTGGCGACGAGTAGCTCGTCACCTTCGATCGTCCGTGACGCTCCCTCCTGCCGCAGCGCCACGCGAAAGTGTCCAGCCTGGCAATCCACACGCTCGATCGCGGCGTCTTCGGCGAGCTCGAGCCCTTCCGCGCGCAGGTAGGTCGAGAGCAACGAGACGAGCTCGGGATCCTCCCCGCGCAAGAGACGCGACCGAGCGACGACGGTGACGCGTGAGCCGAATCGCAGAAACGCCTGCGCGATCTCGAGCGCGACGAAGCCGCCACCCAGCACGACGAGATGCTGGGGCAAGCGTCCGAGCTCCATCGCGGTCGTGCTGGTGAGGAACGGTGTGTCCGCGAGCCCGGGGATCGCCGCCACGTGCGCGCTGGCGCCGAGGCAAAGCAAGACTCTCCGGGCGCGCATCGGCTCGCCATCGATCTCGACGGTGGCATCGGGTCGCAATCGCGCATGACCGCGAACGAGGCGGATGGACGGATGCGCGGCCAGCACGTCCTCGTACTTCGCCCTGCGCAGGTCGTGCACGAGCGCGTCCTTCTGCGCGACGACGGCGGCGAGGTCGGTGGGAGCGATGGTGGCTCGAATGCCGTCGAATGCGCGCAGCCCGGCACGATGTCGCGCCTCGGCTGCACGGATGAGCGTCTTCGAGGGGATGCAGCCGACGTTGACGCAAGTGCCGCCGAGCGTGCCGCGCTCGACGAGGGTGACGCTCGCTCCAAGCTCGGTCGCCCGGATCGCGGCCGCGAAGGCTGCGGATCCGGAGCCGACGACCAGCAGGTCGATCGAGTCGCTGCCGGATGGCGGCGTGTCGGCGAGATTGCAGGACGCGCAGGTCATGACGGGCCCTTCACCCGAGCAGGCCCGGAGCCACGTAGGGAAAAGCGAGGAAGCCGACGACCAGGGCGGTCGCGACCCAGAGCATGATCCGTCCGAGGCGATTCGTGCGGGGAGCCGGGCAATCGCATGCGGGTCCCTGCGCGCTTGCGTTCGCGACCGCGAGCTTCGGTCGCCGGTAAGTCAGATAGAAGCCCGCGCCGAGAAGCACGAACGTCACGCCCACGAAGTACGGCCGGTAGGGCTCGAGCGTGACGAGGAGTGCGCCCCCTCCGAGCCCGAGGAGCGCGAGGAGCAGCGGGCCCACGCAACACGCCGAGGCCAGGAACGCCGATAGGATCGATCCGGCGCTCGCGGCCATTGTGAGACCGGTGCGCGGCGGAGTGGCGGGCTCGGCCGGGCGAGCCGGCGCGGGGTCGGAGGCAGGTTCCATCTCGTACACCTCGCATCTCCATCGAGCACGACGCGCGCCATCGCAGTGCGTCGAGCGCAGCCCGGCTCGGGCGGGGATGCCTCCAAGATGGAGGCACGTTACCCTCCATCTTGGATGCCACGCCGTCTCGCGACCCTGACCGAAGAAACCGAGGTGCTCGCTCGGAGCCCCGCCATGCGGCGCGCGCTCCAGCTCGCGGAACGCGCTGCCGCGTCCGATGCGACGGTGCTCGTGACCGGCGAGAGCGGGACCGGGAAGGAGCTCATCGCGCGACACCTGCACCTGCGTTCGCGGCGGCGCTCGGGACCGTTCGTGGCCGTCAACTGTGGCGCCATCCCCGAGGCGCTGTTCGAGAGCGAGCTGTTCGGCCACGAGAGAGGCGCATTCACGGGAGCCGACGCCAAGAAGCGAGGCCTCTTCGCTGCGGCCTCCGGCGGCACACTCCTCTTGGACGAGATCGGCGAGACCCCGAAGGGCGCACAGGTGAAGCTCCTCCGGGCGCTCGAGGACCACCGAGTCCGACCGGTCGGCGCGACCGAGGACGTGTCCATCGACGTCCGCGTGGTGGCCGCCACGCACCGCGACCTGGGCGAGCTCGCGCGCGCCGGTGCGTTTCGGCGCGATCTCTACTACCGGCTCCGTGTCGTCCCGATCGAGGTGCCGCCGCTGCGCGAGCGCCCCGACGACATCCTGCCGCTCGCTCGCGCGTTCATCGCGCGCACGTGCCGCGAGAACGCCTGCGGGCCGTGCTCCCTATCGTCGGACGTGCTGGACGCCTTGGCCGCCTACCCGTGGCCGGGCAACGTCCGCGAGCTCGAGAACGCGATCGAGCGCGCGGTCGTCCTCGCCGAGGGCCAACCACGGATCGAGCTCGGCGACTTGCCTCCGGAGCTCCGGCGCATCTCGGGCGAACGACGCGCGCAGGGCGCGTCGCCGGACGACGACAGCGTCACGTTGGCCGAGGTGGAGCGGCGGCACATCCTCGCGACGCTCGCGCGCATGAACGGCAACCGCGCCGCCACCGCGCGCGTGCTCGGCATCGGCGAGAACACCCTCTGGCGCAAGCTCAAAGCGCTCGGCGTGCCGCCGGCACGATGAAGCCGTCAGCGTCGATGGCTTACCGTTCCTTTTCGCACCACTGGGGCCAGGACCCCGAGACCCATCGCCGCAGCCCTGACACGAGCGGCCGCGAACAGCGCCCAAGTCATCGTCAGTTGACGCCGAGCTCCGTGGGCCTCGGGCAGTCACCCTTACCGCAGAGGCCCCACGGAACGAGCTGCAGAGCGTTATCGAGGGTGGCGAGCGCGTGCCGCCGCGGCGCTTCGCTGGAGAGGCTCGAACGACAGCGACACGTCGTCGCCGCCGGTCAAGAGGAGCACCAGCCCGACGGCGGTTCCCACGACACCGAGCGACACCCCGCCCACGAACAGCCCCAGCCCAGCGGCGCTCGGCGTGCACTCGGGCTCACCGCCGCAGGCGCTAGCCGCGATGGCGAAACCCGTCAGCGCGACGACAGCCCCGAGGATGGGGGATCCGATCGCGGTCACCAATCCCGCGGTCCGTCGGCCCTCGTGGGACACATACGTTCCGCGGAGCGTTCCGGCCGTAGGGATCTGTGTTGGCCCGGGCAGCGCGACCGGTGCCCCGCCGTGGGAAAGCGCGAAGTCGTAGGCACCCGGCGAAACGGTCAGCTCGCACGGCGCCGTGCACAGCCGCTCATACTGGGCCAACGCCGCCCAGCGCGAACCGTAGCGAGCTGCGTAGCCGGCAACCGTCCAGGTAGCCCAATGGAGCGACAGCCCAAGCTGCGCTCCGGCAAACCTGAGCGAGACGGGCCGGCGGATGACCGGTCTCGGGCCAAGCGTCGCGGCGGCGTCACGCCGCAGCATGCTGGCTGAGTCGTCGTTCTCGACCCGAGCAACCTCGTCCATCGGTATGCGGCGCGTCTCACCCGTTGCGAGCACGATCACGATGCGATCGTCGGGCACGAGCTCGGCGACCGTGCCGCGCAGCACGGTGCCGTTGCGCAGCCGTACGGCCTGGAGCGATGACGACGCCGTCGCGCTCATAGTCGGGACATTCGGCGACGCCGGGGGATCTTGGGCACGGGCGATCCCACACGGAAGCGCGATGCTGGTCGCGAACGCACACGCGCGAACAGCTGAGCCGGCTCGGCCCAATCGCGAGTGAGTCATCTGAGTCTCCGATACTTGCGGCAGATACGGGGCTGCCGGCCGGCCGCGTTCGGCGCGTCAGCCGATCTCGAATTCCTGGGTGGATGGAGCCAGCTGCGCACGCGGAGGACGGAAGACGCGTGAGCGCTCCCCATGCACCGGTCGCGTCTCGACCGTCCGTTCAAACGCGCACGACAGACTGGTCGGCACTGGAACTGTCGTGACGGTTGGCTCCTCAGCCGCGTGACACGAGCATGTGTGGAACATCCCCGTGCAACACGGTGGAGCCGTTCCGCGCAGCTCCATGGATGCCTGCGCAGAGACGATCGTGGTGGGGCTCTCACCGTCGGAACCGACGCCCACGCCTGCAACCGCCAGCAGCATTGCCGCTGCGACGAGCGACTTCGCGAACGCCTTGCTCTCCTCGAACCGGGCAAGAACCATCATCGCGGTCCCGCCTCCAAGTGCCGCAATATACTATCGGCTATCGTAGATGGCCATTGATGTCATCTCGCACGGAACACGTGCTACGAGCGGCCCATTCCTAGCGCGTCTTCGCTTGGCTGCAGCGACCGGTCAGTGACCGTCTTCGCTCTCCTCGTGCGTGTCGTGCTCTTCCTCGTAGCCCGCCGTGCGGCGGAACTTGGGCGTTCCGACCAACAGTCGGTCCTCGTCGTCGTCCATCACGAGATAGAACTCGCGACCTGCCGGCAGGGGGACGCCGAGGATGGTCACGTTCTGGCGCGTCTCGAACAACGGAGCGAAGGGACACGTTGACCACCGCGACACGACCGCGATCGCGCCTCGGCTCACGAGCTGGGCGCAGTCGTAGAGATACCGCTCCTCGCGTGGAGTGGTTCGCCAGCGCTTCTCTCGCCAGAAGACCTTCATCTCCATCTCACCGAACTCAGTGCCGTACAGATCGGCGGCAGCCTTCGGTTCTGCGAGAAACCAACGGTCGTCATAGGAAACATCGCGGCCCGCGGCGAGCACACCGATCCCGGCGAGCAGCTCGGGCATCGCGATCATCTGACCCGCGATGAAGTGCTCCGAAAGCGCGTCCCAGAGGCGATGCTCTGCCTCTTCGTGGGTCTTCATGGGTACGTTCCCGCCCGAGACCAGCGCGAGCTGTTGGCTGCTGAACTGGTACTTGGCCTGCGCACGCGCCCACAGCTGCGCGAGGTCGCTGAGCGCGGACTTGACCTGGTCGTCCGGTACGACGCCGCAAGCTTTCACGGTCTCTAGGAACTGACCCAACCGCGCCTGACCGATCGCGTCGAGCGAGTGCGTGGCGCTGTAAACGCCTCGCAGATAGACGAGCGGGCACTTGCCTTCGGCTTCCGCGCGAGGACCAAGCGGGACCGGCAGCGAGACGTCCGGCACGTAGCGTGGATTGGCGAGCGCTTCCCACGCACGCGCGACGAACTTCGGCACCTGTTCGTACAGCGACTTGGCTTGGTCGAAGGTCACCTGCGGTAAGTACCCGGCTGTCGTCGGGTCGTCTCTCGCGTCGGCCTCGAGTAGCACGGTGCCGATGGTCGCCAGATCGCGCGCGATAGTCGCCAGCACGAGCGCGTAGTGATGGTTCCGAGGTCGCGCCCACGAGCCGACACCCGGCGGGAGCGGCACTCCGAGGATCTTGGTCTGGATCGCGCTCTCGAGATCGTTCAGATACGGCAACGCACGGCGGTACGCGTCGAGCTCCGCCTGCGGTCTCTGGCGCGGAGCTCCGCCGCCGAACAAGCCCCTCACGATCGCGTCGAGCATCGATTCGTCCTCACGACTTCAGAATGTCGTCCAGGGTCGACAGCACGTGACAGGGGTCCTGTGCGGTCGTTGCTCCCGGCTGCGACCCGGCTGCTGCGGTCCCAGTCCAGCCGGTCGGGTCTGGATGCCCGAACGGTGCATGGCAATGCCAGCACGCAACGAGATCGAGCGGTGAACGTGCGGTGCACCGAGCGCACGGACGGGTGAGGTCGTGTTTGCAGCTCACGCATTCGGTTCGCCGAGACGCGTTCACGTGCGTGCAACCGGGGCATGCGACGCCACGACTCACCCCCGGGTACGCAAGCTTGCAGAATGGGCAGGCTGCCAGCCCGATCGTCATCACGGCTCCGCACTGCCCGCAGGATCTGACGTTCCCAGCCACGCTCGCGCGAGCATAGCGGGCGCGCCAGCACCGCGGTACACGTCAATCGCCGCTCAAAGAGAACGGAGACCACGATGTCACCCGAAGATGCTTTTTTCGCCCATTTGGGGCACGATTTATCGTCCGACGAGTTCGACCGCCTCCGAGCAGCGGTCACTCACGTCAACGACCTGGAAAGCGCGCTCGCCGGGCAGGACGTGGCGGCCGTGCAAGCGAGCGCCATCGCCGCGGCCGCACGCGGGCTCGTCTTGGTGACATCGTCGCTGCTCGGCGCGTGCTCACCAGAAGACGACCTTCCGACGGCCACTTACCTTCAGGTCAAGGCGCTGCTCGTTCAGATCCCGCCGCTGGTGGATGCCGGCTGGCAGGCGATCGGCAACCCGCGCTTTCGCGCACGAGGGACGCTGCCCCTTCCGCTCGAGCCGCGCATGTCGACGCACAGTCGTCGAGCGCCTGCGTTTCACCGAGGCCTCGAAGCGGCCGCGCGTGCTTTGCTCGCGCAGCCTTCGCGAGCGACTGCGCCCGCCTCTGAGGCGCTCGAGCGCGAACGTTCCGCGCTCCGCGCGCGCGCGGAGGAACGCTTGGCGACAGCCGCGGCCTGGGCTCCGCTCGGCGGGAAAACGGACGACATCGAGCTGGCGCTCTTCGGCGCTGCCGCAGACGCGTTCGTGCTGGCGCAGCTCCACGCGCTCGCGGAGCCCGTCGATCCGACGACGGTCGGGCTCGCCGACGCGCCTGGTCGCGAGGTGCGGGAGGACGACCGATGGTCGCTGTCGCACGAGAAGGCGGTTGCGATGCTTCGCGACACGCCACACGGCGAGGATCAGATCCGGTCGTTCTGGCAGCGGAAAAGCTGGCGCATCACCGGCCGGGAGGAGCGCTACCTGGCGCAGTGCCAGGAACTTGTGTCACACGGCGCAATCCGCGCGTACGGACACTGGGCCGGGCCGCCGTACGACCCCGTTTTTCACACGATCGAGCCGATCCGGATCCTCGACGTAGCCGTGGAGCCCGAGCACGAAGTGCGCCTCGAGATGGACGAGAATCGCGACGAGCTTCTCATCGGCGCCCCGCACCTGCGAGGCTGCCGACCGCTCTCGTTGTCCGAGATCGAGCACTGAGTACCGCCGTCGCCCACGCACGATGGCTCCGGCAGCACAGTCTCGGACGCTCCGTAGCGCTACAGCGCTCTAGCGCACAGGCACCCTAGCTCTTCACCCACTGGCGGACGGCTTCGGTGACGGCGTCGGAGACGGAACGGCGCTGCTTGACGCACTTGAGGCGCAGCTCCTGGGCGAGCTCGGGCGGGAGATAGACCGAGAGGCGCTCGCCGGAGGTCTCGCGCCGGAGCGAAGGCTGCTCGACCTTGGCGCTGCCGCGCGCGCGGCGGCGCTCGAACTTCCGTGCGGCGTCCTCGGGGACGGCCTTGCGAGACGACGAGGGGACGGCGAAGTCAGCGGCGGCTGGTTTTCTTGCGCGAGCCACGGGGACCTCCGAGGGTGGAAAGGACTTGGTCGGCGAGAGCAGCGACCTCGGCCGCGGCGGCCGAGCCGGGGGCGTGGTCGAGCACGGAGAGACCGGTCAGGGTCGCCTCGCCGAAGGCGACGCGCTGGCCGAGGACGGTGGGAAGCACCGGGATGCCGTAGCTGCCAAGGGCCTCCCGAGCGGTCTTCGTGAGCATGGTGCGGTCGGCACGGTTGAGGACGATGGCGCAGCGGAGATCGGGCCGGAGCTGGCGAGCCTCCTCGAGCACGTCGACGCTCTCCCGGAGCGCCCAGAGGTCGGCCGCGCCGGGGACGGTGGGGAGAAGCACCAGGTCGGCGACGAGCATCGCCGCACGTGCCTCGATGCCGAGCCTCGGCGGAGAGTCGATCACGGCGATGTCGAAGCCGCGAGTGATCTGCGGGAGATCTCGCCGAAGCGAACGGCCATCCACCACGACGGTCGGAGGGCCCTCACGTCCGGTCTCGGCAGCTCGAGCCGCCCAAGCGCGACACGTTCCTTGCGGGTCGGCGTCGACGAGGAGCGTCCGGCGACTTCGGTGAAGCGCCGCCGAGAGGTTGATGGCGATGGTGCTCTTACCGACCCCGCCCTTGAGGGTCGCGATCGTGATGACGAATGCCATGGCACTAGAGTCCCTCGGTGATGTAGCACCGCAGAGCTGCGGACACACGTTACCGCAGCGGCTCCGCTCGGTGCCAAGAGAAAGTGTCCGCCAGGTTTTGGGGGAGGGAGGTTACCCGTCCGATCACGTGTCTGGAGGTGGGGACAACCCGCTCGGCGTCGAGAGCATCTCAGCGGTACCAGAAGATCGAGATGGTTCAGACGTGGGATCACCGGAATACGGGGAGATAGGTGTTGTGAGCGTGTTCTCCGGGGCTTTCTCGGTCTCGGGCTCGCCGATCCAGTACTCGTTGAACGTCCAGCCGGACGGGCCGACCACGGCGTGCTGCTCGCTGGCCTCGGGCTGCTCCGTCCAGAGCAAACCGGCGCGGCGCATGAGCAGCTCCCAGTTGGAGAACGTGTTGACGTGGTAGGGGCTGCCGGTCTCGGGGTTCGGCGGGAAGAGCAGCGCGAGAGCTTGCCGGCAGTAGCCGCGTACGACGCGATGGACGGGGCGGCGATGGGGGCACTGGCTCGGGCGCTCCTCGGTGGGTATGGCGATGCGCCAGAGCAGCGCGAAGCGCACGAGGATGCCCCGGCGTGTCCAGCTCCAGAGGCCGCGCTTGCGCCCTTGCTCGGTGTAGACGGCGAGCCGCTCGAGGGCCGAGCGGATCCGGGAGGGCAACGAGCGGAGGAAGCGCTGCAAGCCCTCCTCGCCGTTGAGCAGCTCGACGAGCCCGGGGACCTCCGCCCACGCGAGCTCGCGGATCTTGCTGGGGTCGGCCTGCTGCGGCGTGGCGCCGAGCATCATCAGCACGCGGCCGAGCCGCGCGAGGTGGCGCAGCGTGGCCTTGGATCGTCCGCCGCGCG
>JADZFZ010001147.1 GCA_020854145.1 Deltaproteobacteria bacterium
CGAGCATCTTGCCGCGTGCCGCGAACGTCATCGCGCGGAGCCCCGGGCCGCCGACGTCGCGCGCGTGCGAGACCGCGGCCGCCCAGTCGATCCCATCGGTCGACGTCTCGGCGAGCGGCTCCTCCGTAGACGGGTTCACCAGCACCGCCGGCTTGCCCTGGCCGCTCACCCATCGTCCCTGCACGTAGCTCGTCAGCGTTTTCATGGCGGGCGCATCTTGCCGTAAGCGCCTCGTCTGCGGCGTGCGACTCGTCACGGCCGACGGCGCGCGAGCACACGCTCGTTGAATGTCGGTCGCCTCCCGGCGCAACGAGGAACGCGACCGATTGGGGTGGCTCCTCGCAGGATCGGGGGCCACGCGCGGGAGACGAAGTCGATACTTCGTCCTTTGGAGGAAACATGACGAGAGGGGCATGGGCGGCGCTCGCCGCGACGCATGCGTGTGTCTTGCTGCTGTCGGGGTGCACCGACACGGTGACGCCGAGCGAGGACGAGGACGCGGGCGCCGGCGAGCACGACTCCGGTCCGCGCCCGCCGGGCCACGACTCGGGGCCCACGGATCCGCCTCCGCCCGATCCGCCGCCGCCGCCCGATCCGCCGCCACCGCCGCCTCCACCCGATCCTCCGCCACCGCCGCCCGATCCGCCGCCTCCGCCTCCGCCCGCGTGCACGACGGATCGCGATTGCGAGGACGGCGACCCGTGCACCGAGGATCTCTGCTTCGATGGCAGCTGCGCGTTCGTCTGGGACGGTGCGTGTGAATGTGCCGGAGACGGCAATTGCGAGGACGGCGACCCGTGCACCGTCAACACGTGCGTCTCCGGGCATTGCGAGCTCGCGATCGACGTCGGCTGCTCCTCGGGTTGCCCAGACTTCGACATGGACGGAGACCGCGACCGCTGGTGCGGCGGAAGCGATTGCGCGGACTTCGATCCGAGCCGACACGGTCTCGCGACGGAGTCGTGCACGGACGGGATCGACAACGACTGCGACGGCCTCGTGGATGCGGCCGACGAGCCCTGTCGCCCCACCCACACGACCTGCGCCGCGGCCGTGCCCATCACACCCGGCGTGCAGGTCGAAGGCACCATCGTCACCGAGCCGGGCGCGGGCGCGGGAGATCCCGGCTGCGGGCGGTCGCTCTATTGGACTCTCCCATTGGCGGAGACGAGCGACGTGACGGTCGATCTGCGATTGCACGATCCACCGCCGCCGACTCCCGTGCCGGGCTGCCCCGAATGTACGCCCGACACGATGTTCTCCTATTGGTACAACGTCTTTCTCGAGCAGACGTGCGGAGACCCGAGCACCGCCATCGGTGGCGGCGCCGGCGGCTGCTACACGTACGAACGCGGGTTCGGCGGTGGCTGGTTCAGCAGCAACACGCGCCAGCTGCGTTTGTTGCGCGTGCCGGCCGGCAATTACGCGCTCGACGTGCAAGCCAAGGACTTCCTCGGCTGGATGACGACCGCAATCGGGTTCGACGTGACGGTCACCGTGAGCCCCTCGGAGGCGCCCGCGTGCGACACGGCCACATTGCTGATCGAGGGGACACCGCTCACCGGCACGACGGCCGGGGGCGCGAACGCATTCGGCTTGAGCTGCTCGGGCGAGCCCGCCGACAGCCCCGAATCGGTCCATGCGCTCGATCTGGCCGAGACCCGGCGCGTGCGCATCGAGGCCGCGGGCCACGTACCCGCGGGCGGAACGGATCCGGCGGCGCTCGCCGTCTCGCTCTACGGCGCGTGTGATCCCGACGCGGAGCGCTCGGCCTGCCAGGAGACCTACGGCACCTGTCAGGCGCGCACCACGGTCGAGCGAATCCTGCCCGCCGGTCGTCATTGGCTCGTCGTCGAGTCGCGCTATGGGGGTGAATCGGGATACGACCTCGCCGTGCGGACCGAGGCCGTGGGCGAGGCGTGCTCGGGTGCCGCGGCAATCACGGCGTCGGGTGCCTACGACGGCACCACCGCGGGCGGCGAGGACCGATTCCGCGACTCGACGGTGTGCGGCGGCGGCGAGGGACCGGATCGCGTCTATTCGCTCGTGCTCGCCGCGCGGAGCCGCGTCGTGCTCGACGTCATCGCGTCGTACGAACGCGCCCAGCTGTCGCTCTTCTCCGATTGTGGCGGCACGCGCGTCGCCGGCGGCGGCTCGCGCACCCGCGTGGACCGCGAGCTCGACCCGGGCACCTACTTCGTGGTCGTCGGGGGCGAATCGCCCGAATCGTCCGGCACGTTCGTGCTCAACGCGACGCTGCTCCCGAGCCCCGCGCCCTGAGCACCTCGATATCGGCGGGAATCGCGGATTCTCGGATTCGCTGGCGAGCCAATTGGCCGGAGAGTGGGGAGACGTCGATTCCCAACCATCGGCGGCCGAGGAGATGCGCGACCTCGGCCGTCGTGCCGCACCCGAGAAAAGGGTCGAGCACGAGGTCACCCTCGGAGGAGCTCACCGCGAGGATTCGCTCGAGGAGCGCACGGGGCTTCTGCGTCATGAAGCCGAGCTTCTCCTTGGAGAAGCTCTTGATCCACGGCGAGTAGAGCGCGGTCTCGTCCCATACGTCGTCGAGCGCGACGCCCTTGGGGTTGCCGCCGCCGCCCCGCCTCGCGTAGCCCTCGGCGTGCGGTCGATACGCTCGGTCCTTGTGGAACGTGAACGCCGAGCGAGGGTCCTTGACGTAATAGAGGATCACGTCGTGATTGCGGACCCAGTTCTTCGCGCGCGCCTTGAAGCCGGAGACCCATCCGCTCCGCCAGACGATCTCGCGCCGGAAGCTCGAGTGCCCGAAGAGGGAATCGAGCATCACCTTGAGATAGTGGCTCGCCGCCGGATCGCAGTGCAGATAGAGGCTGCCGGTCTGCTTCAGCACGCGTCGAAGCTCGACGAGGCGCGGAGCCATCATGACGAGGTACGCGAGCAGGTCGTGATCGGAGCCCGATGCGCGAAGGCCCGCGACGAAGGCCGCGAGCGATGCAGGCACGTCGGAGCTTCCGGCGCTCGTGAGCCACTGGAACTGCCGTTCGGCCTCGTCGTCCCACGACCAGCTGTCGCAGAATGCGAGCCCGGAGCCGGTCGCGGGGGACGAGCCGTCCCCGCCGGCCAGCGCAGGGTCCGGGCTTCGGCCGGGCACGGGAAGTAGCTGGTAATCGCGTCGGCTGTTGAACGGCGGATCGAGATAGACGAGGTCGACCGATGCGTCGTCCACGTGGAGGCGCAGCACCTCGAGGTTGTCGCCGATGACGACCAGGCTGCGGCCGTCGCGGAGGGCGCTCCGCGGGTCGGGCCCATCCTCCGACGGCGTGTCGGATCCACCCCGCGGACGACCCGCGGCGCGCGCGCGAGCACGACCGCCCATCGATCTCAGCCGGTGCGCGCTCTGCCGCGAACGCCGGCCACCTCTCGCCAGACGATGTCGGCCAGGACGAGCGCGTCCGCCGTCGGGCACGCGACCGCCGCGCGCAGGACGCCCTCGAAGGCGGAACGCTCGGTGCCGGAGGGCCAGACGACGACGCTCGCCGGCTTCTCGCGATGATCGACCCAACGCCCGAGCTCGCGCGCATCGGCGATCGACAGCGTCGAGGACACGACGAACACGTCGACCCATTCGGCGGCGGCCGAGCGCGCCAGCATGCGAGGCGAGCCGAGGACGACCACCGTCACGCCCTGTGACTGGACCGTCCGAAGCGTCGTCGGACGCACCCCGGCGTCCGACTGGAAGACGGCAACCGAAGGCGGGATCGCCGAGGCTTCGTCGAGGTCGGGCACGGACGGGAAGATGCTGTCTCGCTTGGGCGGCTGCGAAGAGGACGGCGCCGTCCGCCGAGGCGAGATGAGGGCGCATGCCGAGTCGGCGAGCGCGCCGCCCGCGGACTCGCCCAGACGGCGACGCAACACGCTGCGGAGCGGACCGTCGGCGAACGCGAGCATCGCGATCGCGTCTCGGGTGTCGAGGGACTCGCCACCGTCGAGGGCCTCGCCGAGCACCTCTTCGACGACGTCGGGCGCGAAGCTCGACTCGAGCTCCTCCATCAACAACCTGACGAATGGTGAGCGCATGCGGGGCCAGAGACCCCCCGACATCGTCGATCATACACGGACGTCGTCGCATCCGTATGCCAGGAAATCCCCGACACGGGGTGCCCGCGACGCGCGGCCGAGCCACGCGCCGAGCGCGATGGCCCCGAGCACGACCACGGCCGCGAGGATCCACACCCACCAGCGTCCCGAGCTTCGGCGCGGAGCGATGGCGCGGGCGGCGAGCTCGCCGGTCATCGCCTCGGTCGCCAGGCGCAGCAGATCGCGCCGCATGGCGAGCGCGTTCGGGTAACGCATGGCCGGGTCCGGCTGCGTCGCACGCCGCACGACCTTCGCGAGATCGGGATGGAACCCGGGATCGCCCTTCGCGACGCGCAGCGGGCCGGCGCGTTTCTGCCGGAGGATGTCGTTGATCTCGTAGCTCGATCCCGCGGGCGAGAGGCCGGTTGCCATCTGGTAGAGGACCGCGCCGACCGCGTACACGTCGGCCCGCTCGTCGAGCCCGCCGCCCTGGGCCTGCTCGGGCGCCATGAACTCGGGCGTGCCGAAGACCGTGCCCGGCATCGTCGCGGCGTGCAGGCGATCGCCGCGCAACATCGCGACGCCGAAATCGGTCACCACCACGCGCGACGACGTGTCGAGCATCACGTTGTCCGGCTTGACGTCGCGATGGAGGATCCCCGCTGCGTGCGCGGCGCCGAGGCCCGCCAGCATGTCGATGGCGACGCGCGCGCACTCGGGTGGCGACAAGGCTCCGACGCGATCGAGCCGCTGCGCGAGCGTCTCGCCGTGGATGAGCTCCATCGCGACGAACGCGTCGCCCTCCGGTGTGAGCCCGGCGTCCTGGACGCGCACGACGTTGGGATGGTCGAGACGCGCGAGCGCCCGCGCTTCGTCGAGGAATCGAGTGGTCATGTCGACCGCGCCGCGGAGCGCGGGCCGCAGGACCTTCAGCGCGACGCGACGCTGCAGGACGAGGTGCTCGGCCTCCCAGACGACGCTCATGCCGCCCGAGCCGAGCTCCGAGAGCAGCTGATAGCTCTGGATGCGCTCGCGACGCGTGCGCGGGTCGGCGAGCGCGCGCAACGCGGCGGCGGGATCGTGCGACGCTGCGACCGGCGCCTGCGCGAGCGCCGCCCACCAGCCGCCGAGACGACCCGCGGTGGCGGGGGCGTCCGGCTGCATCGCGCTCTCGAGCGCGCGCACGAACGGACGCGGGCTCTCGAAGCCAGGCGTCACGTCGAGCGCTTGGCCGATCACCTCGGCGGCGGCGACGGGCAGATCGGTGCGCGCCGCGCGAATCGCATGAACCGCCTCGCGCATCCTGCGCTGCACCGGCGTGCGGAGCAGCTCGCACGCGAGGCGCGCGCAAGCGGCGACTCCCACCCCGCCGTCCGCCACGCGCACGGGAACGAGAAGCCGGACTCGACCATCGGGCCCGAGACCGAGCATCTCGGCGGTGACCTCGCGTACCGCCGGAACGGGCGCCGCGGCGGAGTGCGTGAGGGCGTCCGCGACGGCCACCGCGAGCCCGAGCGCCACGGCGGGATGCACCGACGGCGCGAGGCGCGCGCGGCGGAGCACGTCGGAGAGGGCGGTCGCGGACGGGTCCGCCGAGACGATCACCGTCGCGCCCGCAGCTCCGCGCTCGGTCGCGACCCGCGCGCACCATCGCGCATCGCCCTCCGCGTGCTCGGCGCCTGCGCCGACCAGCACGACGCGTGCGGCGCCGTCGCTCGTGCGCTCCCACAGGACGCGCACGTCCTCGCCACGCGTGAGCTCGCGACCCACGTCTCCGAGCGTGCTCTTCAGATCCGAGGGCGAGGCCGCTGCCTGCACGGCCCGCCAATCTATCGCATCGCCCTCGTGCGGCGTGGGTTGACCAACGGAGTAGACCAGAGCAGCCTGCGCAGGGTGACCAAGGTCAACGTCCAGGAAGCCAAGACGCATCTCTCGAGGCTTCTCGCCCGCGTGGAAGCAGGCGAAGAGATCATCATCGCGCGCGGCGGTCGTCCCATCGCGAAGCTGGTCCCGGCCGTGGAGCACACGACTCGCGTGCCAGGCTCGGCGCGAGGGGAGTTCGAGGTCCCGGACGACTTCGATGATCCATTGCCCGACGAGATCCTGGCTGCGTTTCGGTGAGGCTGCTTCTCGACACTCACGTGCTGTTGTGGTGGATCACCGACTCGCGACGTCTGTCCACGACGGCTCGCCGTCTGATCGCGGATGGCGACAACGCCCTTCTCTGGAGCGCTGCGAGCGCGTGGGAGACCGCGATCAAGCATGCGCTCGGAAGACTGCAGCTGCCCGACGCGCCCGCAGCGTATCTGCCCAAGCATCTCGCGCGCAGCGGGATCCAGTCGTGGCCGGTCACACAGGAGCACGCATTCGCCGCGGGCGCGCTCCCGGCGCACCACTCCGATCCGTTCGACCGGCTCCTGATCGCACAAGCCCGAATCGACGAGCTCGAGCTCGTGACCGCAGACCCGATGCTCGCCCGCTACGACGTGAACATCCGCTGGTGAGGACAATCGGCGCGCGTCGACCCGCGAAGGCGACCAGCGTCGCCCTGCGGCCTCCTCGCCACCCCTTCAGTTCGCGACGAGACGCAGGTGCACGCGATCGTCGGCCGACTCGGGGAATGGCACGGGATAGTTGCCCGAGAAACAGGCGTCGCAATGCGCGTTGCCGCCGACGGCGCGATGGAGCCCCTCGTTGGAGAGGAATGCCAGAGAGTCTGCCGTGATGTACTTGGCAATCTCGTCGACCGTGTGGCTCGACGCGATCAGCTCGCGCCGGCTCGGGGTGTCGATGCCGTAGAAACAGGGGAATCGCGTCGGTGGGCTGCTGATGCGCAGGTGAATCTCGCGCGCCCCCGCGTCGCGAATCGTCTTGATGATCTTGCGGCTGGTCGTGCCTCGTACGAGCGAGTCGTCGACGACCACCACGCGTTTGCCACGCACGAGCGCGCGCACGGGAGCGAGCTTCAATCGGACACCGAAATGGCGAATCGATTGCCTGGGCTCGATGAACGTGCGGCCGATGTAGTGGCTGCGGATCATGCCCATCTCGAACGGCAGCCCGCTCCGCTCCGCGAAGCCGATGGCGGCGGGGACGCCGCTGTCGGGAACGGGCAGCACGATGTCCGCGTCGGCCGGAGACTCCTCGGCGAGGATGCGACCGAGGTTCTTGCGTGCTTCGTACACGCCGACGCCGTCGATCACCGAGTCGGGACGCGCGAAGTAGACGTGCTCGAAGATGCAGCTTCGGCGCGGAAGGCTCTGCGGGAACGGGCGCTCCGAGCGCAGGCCGGCGCGATCGATGACGACCATCTCGCCGGGGTCGACCTCGCGCAGCGTCTCGGCACCGATGAGATCGAAGGCGACGGGCTCGCTCGCGACGACGAGCGCGTTGCCGATGCGGCCGAGCGCGAGCGGGCGGAAGCCGTGCGGGTCGCGGACGGCGACGAGCATGTCGGGCGTGGAGAAGAGCAACGAGAACGCGCCCTCGAGCCGCAGCAGCGCATCGCGGATGCGATCGAGCGGGGCGCCGGCGCGCGAGCGCGCGATGAGATGGACGATGGCCTCGGTGTCGGACGAGGACTGGAAGATCGAGCCCGCGGCCTCCAGCGAGCTGCGCAGCTCGATCGCGTTGGTGAGGTTGCCGTTGTGCGCGATCCCGAGCCAGCCGCCGCCGTACGAGACGGAGAAGGGCTGCGCGTTCTCGAGGATCGATTGGCCGGCCGTCGAGTAGCGCACGTGGCCGATCGCCGCGTCGCCCGGGAGACGCGACAGCACGGTCTCGTCGAAGACGTCGTGGACGAGGCCCATGCCGCGGTGCGCGTGGAGCCGAGCGCCGTCGGACGAGACGATCCCTGCGCTCTCCTGGCCGCGGTGCTGCAGCGCGTGGAGACCGAGATACGCGAGGTTCGACGCCTCGGCGTGCCCGATGATGCCGAAGATGCCGCACATGCGCCGCAGCCTCTACCACGGTGCCGCGACGCGAACGAGGCGCGAGGTCACGGCACGTACCAGATGGGCGAGGTCCACGCGCGCTCCTGCGTGGTGGGCGGCACGCGGGGATCGCAGCAGGCGGCGAGCGGGTCGGTCGCGGGCAGCGTCGCGCAGTCGACGCCTTCGGCCAGACAGACGTGCCAGCTCCACCGGCACGTCGGGATCTCGACGACGCGGACGTAGTAGAACGCGGGCTGCGATGGATCGAACGCGGGGTCGGTCCACACGCCGCACAGCGAGTCGCTCCCGCCGTCGGGAGGCTCGCACGTGGCGAGATCGACGCTGGCCATCGGGTCGCGCTCGCCCGCGACGTCGTAGACGATCTCGTGCGTCTGCCCGTCGGCGTCGAGCCAGCCTTTGACGATCTGCGCTCTCTCGAGGCGCGCACCCATCGGGTCGCGGAGCGCGGAGACGACGAATGTCGGAGCCGTGGCGTCCGCCGGCCGTTCCGAGAGCTCGGCACCCATCGGGACGCCGTCCCGATAGCCGGCCTCGACGAGCCCGGGATCGGTGCACAGGTCCGGCGAGAACGACCAACCGCCGAATGCGCGCGCGACGATGCGGGGGCCGCTCGTCGCGTACGTCTCGCGGCGTCGCATCGCGTCGAAGAGCGAATCGCGATCGTTCTGCTCCGCCCAGACGACCGCGAGGCCGCCGGGCGAGCTGCGAACGCCGCCGATGGTGACCGTGCTGAACGCGAGCTGCTCCGGAGGGTCGTCGTCCGTCACGCCCACGTGACCGGGAAAGCCGGCCTCGTCGACGGCGCCCGCAATCCCGTTGTGCGTGTCGGTGGAGCCGATGAAGCCGAGCTGAAACGGGTTGGCCCCGACGCGGGCCAGCTCGGACAGACCGCGCCGCAGCGACCCTCGCACCATGTCTCCGGGGTCCACGCAGCCATTGAGGAAGCCGACTCCGGGTCGGACCGAGCAGAGCGGCGTGCAATCCGGCGAGTCGGTCGGAGCTCCGGTGCACACGTCGTTGTTCAATCGCTCCCAGGCGCAGAGCTCGTCCTCGCTGGCGAGCGGGTCGGCGCTCGTGAACAGGCATTCGCTGGAGCCCTTGTGCTGGTAGACCTCGACGAGCGGCTCGAGGCGTGCGCGACGCTCCGCGTCCTCCCGCGAATAGGGCGTGCGCGCCATGTCGTCGGCGACGGGGACGAACTGCGCGCCGGCCCCGAGATTGCCATTGTGCGGGATGGCCAGGACGTCGCAGGGAGTGTCGGTGTCGTTGCAGCGCGCTTCGAGCGCGTCCCAGAGGTCGCTCTCGTTGCGCGCGTCGAACCAGCTGACGGGCGAAGCCATCACGCTGCGATTGCGGAAGATGACGTTGCGATGGTTGTTGTTGCCGCCGGTCGTGCCCGTCCATTCGTAGCCGACGAAGCTCGTGAACGCGCAAGCGCTGGTGCGGTCGTACGCGTCCTCGGCGGCGTCCTGGACGAGCTGCCAGACGGCGTTGCGGCTCGCCCGACAGAGATCGGGCATGTCGCGGCACAGACGAACGGGCATTCCGAGGACCAGCGCGGCCGTGAAATCGGCGAAGTTGCCGCCGACGCCGCTGGCCTCGCGCCATCGCCGGCAGGTGCTGCTGTCGTAACCCGCCGAGCTCGGGTCGACGCAGATGGCAATCTCGCCGAAGAACTCGCTGTGGTCGGTGACGGCCGCGAAATCGAGCGGACGAGAGAGCTGGACCATGCGCGTCGGATTGCCGGATTCGTCGAGGGGCGGAAGCCCGACGGGCTCGCCGCGGGCGAATCGATAGGCGTCTGCAGGGCGCGTGCGAACGTCGTACGCGGCAGCGTCGAACGACAGGCTCGTGTGGACGTGGAGATCGCCGAAATAGGGGTTGCGGAGCGGATTCGGGGAGGCGCAGGCCTCGCGCTCGTCCGGAAGGACGATCACGGGGGGGCCGGAGTCGGGGTCGGGCGCGGAATCCGCGACGGACCCATCGGGGGAGTCGCCGTCTGCCGCATCGTCGTCCCCGGCGTCGAAGCAGAGCGGCTCGCCAGCGCGCACCGTGCATCGGGAGGAGCCCGCCGAGTCGTCGTCGCCACACGCGACGAGCAGCACGAACAGCGCGAAGGGCCGGATCGCGGGGTGACGGCGGCGCGTGTCCACGGAGCCCGAATGTAGCGCGAGGACGCGTCGTGCGAGCGCGGTATCGTGGCGTCGTGCGATCCGTGTTGCGCGAGCCGCTGGTCCATCTCGTCGTGCTCGGGGCGTTGCTCTTCGGGCTCCACCGCGCGGTGGGCGGCGGCGGGCAGCGACGGCCCGCGGTGGATCCGCGCGTCATCGCGATCGACGACGCGTTCGTGACGGCGCTCGCGCGCGAGCACGCGGCGCGGACCGGACGGGAGCCCGACCGAGCGGGTCGTCGTGCGCTCGTGAAGGCGTTCGTTCGCGAAGAGGCCCTCTATCGCGAGGCGCGGGCGCACGGGCTCGAAGCGGGCGACGTCATCGTAAGGCGGCGGCTCGTGCAGAAGATGGAGTTCCTGCTGGAGGGGACCGTCGAGCTGCCGGCGCCGACGGAAGCGGAGCTGTCGGCGTGGCTGCGCGCGCACCCGGAGGACCATCGGGTCGCGCCGCGCGTGGCGTTCGCGCACGTGTTCTTCGCGCGCGACCGCAGACGCGAACGAGCCGAGGCGGACGCGCGGGAGGCGTTGGCGGAGATACGCCGCTCGACGCCGGAGCCCGAGCGGCTCGCGGGAGTCGGCGACGCGTTCCTGCTCGGGCTCGACATCGGGTTGCGCGACCGGCGTGCGATTGCGGGGAGCTTCGGCGACCGATTCGCGGCTGCGGTGATGGAGCTTCCGGTCGGGGCTTGGCAAGGGCCCATCGAGAGCAGCTACGGGTTCCATCTCGTGCGCGTGACGCGGAGCGAGCCTGGGCGATTGCCGGCGCTCGCCGAGGTGCGCACGCAGGTGGAGCGCGCCTGGCGACGCGCACGCAGAGAGGAAGCCACGCAGCGGGCGATCGAGCGCGTGGTGGCGTCGTACCGGGTGGAGCGATGACGGACGCCCTGGTGCTCGTGTTGGTCGTGATGGGGATCGTGAATGGGGCGAGGGCCCATCCGGTGCAATTCGCGGTGGCGCGATTGACGGAGAGGGCGACGGGGCGAGTCTCGGTGTCGCTCGAGTACTCGGGGAGCGAGGACGAGCCGACGGGAGGCCGATTGACGGTGAGTCGCTGCCGCGACGTCGGAGCGCGCGAGGAGGAGAGGACTCCCCTCGGGTCGAGCACCCGCTGGCAGATGGATTGTGGCCCGCGCGGCCTCGACGGGGCCGAGCTGCGATTGGTCGGTGCGCGGGGGGTGCAATTGCTCGTGGACCTGAGACGCAGAGACGGAAGCGCGTTGCGGCAGCTCGTGACCGAGGACGAGCCGCGATTCGTGATTCCCCCGAGGGGTGCCGCCGAGACTTCCGTGCTGGGGCGCTACGTGGCATTGGGCGTGGAGCACATCCTTCTGGGGATCGATCATCTGCTGTTCGTGTTGTGCCTGTTGCTGCTGCACCGCACGACCGCCGGCTCCACGTGGGATCGTGCGCGACGATTGACGGCGACCATCACGGCGTTCACCGCGGGGCACAGCGTCACGCTCGCGCTCGCCACGCTCGGTGTGGTGGATGTCCCGTCGGCGCCGGTCGAGGCGGTGATCGCATTGTCGATCGTGCTGCTGGCGGCGGAGGTGGCGCGCAACGCCGGCGATGGGCGAGCGACGATCGCGCGTCGCAGGCCGTGGGTGGTGGCAGGCAGCTTCGGGCTGCTGCACGGGCTCGGTTTCGCGGGCGCGCTCTCGGAGGTGGGATTGCCCGAGGGCGACGTGCCGCTCGCGCTGCTCGGGTTCAATGTCGGCGTCGAGATCGGGCAATTGGCGTTCGTCGCGTGCGCGCTGGTTGCGGGCGCAATCGCCGGACGCATCGTGCCGAGCCCGCGGGCCGGGGAGCGCGCGGCGCGCGGTGTGGCGTACGCGACGGGAGCGATCGCCGTCCATTGGTGCATCGAGCGCGTGACGGCGTTCTGGGCGTGACGAGGAGATGCTGGCTTCGGGCGGGTGATCGGGGCACTCTCGCGCGCGAGGACGGGA
>JADZFZ010001148.1 GCA_020854145.1 Deltaproteobacteria bacterium
GCGAACGTGCCCGTCGGCCAATGTCGCCGATCAACTTTCCCGACGCGGCCGTGCGCGTTCTCGCGAAACTCGTCGAGCGCTCGCCCCTCACCCCGACCCTCTCCCATTCGGGGAGAGGGGCCTGGTCCCGAGTTCGGGACGAGAGCGCGCTACTGGAGCTCGACGATGGCGCGCGCGAGATCGGGATCGGTGCCGGCGGCCAGCAGCGCGGCCGTCAGGCGCGGGCTGGCGTCCGGCCGCAGACCGATGCCGTGGAACGCGTCGCCGTCGGCCAGGCGGACCTCCGTGCACGTCATGGTCATCGCGAAGCTGCCGGGCAGCTGCAGGCCGCAGACGCCTCCGGAGGTGCCCGCGGTCTGGCGTCCGACGAGCGTCGTGCGTCGCGCGGCGACGAGCACGGCAGCGAGGTTCTCGGACACCGACAACGTGCTCGGACCGACGAGCAGCACGATCGGCCCGAGGAACGACGGCGAGCCTTCGGGCACGACGACGAACTGACGCTCGTCCGCGCTCGCCTCGTCGGGCCCGACCCACGTCGGGAAACGGAAGCGTGGCGTGTCCTCCGGCGCATCGAGGAGGCGCGCGGCCACGTCGGTGCTGTCGAGCACCAGGAACCCGCGAAGATCGAGCACGAGCCCGAGCGCACCTTCGGCCGCGGTGAGCGAGGCGAGGAACGAGTCGAGATCCGGCGTCGCCGAGACGTCCAGGTTCACGTAGTGGAAGTCCGGCGCGCCGAGCGAGTCGAGGCGGCCGTTCGGTGGGCCCCAGCTACCGAGGAGCGTCGCGTAGTCCTCGCGGGTCACGGGGATCGCGACCACGTCGCGCATCGTCGCGTCGGTGGCGCGTACCCCGAGCATCGCAGCGGTCCGCACCACGAGCGCGTTGCGCATCGCGAGATCGAGCCGATGCCCGTTCGTCGCCGCCGACGTTCGCTCCTGCTCGACGGCGACCCGCTCGGCCATGGGCATGCCGTCGAGGCTGACCAGGACCTCGCCCGGCAACACGTCGGTCAGCCCGGAGCGCCGCACGACGTAGTCCTCGCCGATCCGCTCGAGCACCAGCGGCACGACGGCGGTCAAGCCGCGCGCGAGCGACTGGTCCACCACGCGCGCCTGCCCGTCGGAGAGCACGTGCGCGAACCGGCGAAGCAGCTGGAACACGAGCTCGGCATCGGGCTCGAACGTCCCGTCGAGGTCACCCAACGTCTCCTCGAGCCTTCCGTCGAGCGCATCGAGGTTGGCCTGGGAGTACGGGTGGAACAGGCGCGCCGCGGCGTGCGCCGTCATCAGCGCCGCGCGCGCGGGCCCGAGCGTGAAGAGCGGCGGCTGGACGTCGCCGAATGGCGTCATGGCGGTGACGGCGGCGCGATCCGCGGCGCCCATCACCACCTCGGGGGGCGGCCCCGTCACGGTCGTGAGGATCTCGCTCGTGCGCGAAGCGTCGGCGTCCGCCGGGATCACGTCGGGCCAGCGCACGTCCTCGGACGCGAGCAGGTCGGCCGTTCGGTACGCGAGCCCCTGCTCGCCGACGCCGTGCCATCGCGCTTCGGCGACCGACGCGTGGACGTCGTAACCCACGATCCACGCGCGGCCCGCGAGCCGCAGCGTCCCCGCGAGCTCGGCGGCCGCGGGAGGCAACGACTCGCCGGTCAGGAGCACGAGCGTGCGATCGGTGTCGCCGCGCGCCGGGATCGGCTCGGCCTCGACGACGAACGTGCGGTTGCTGAAGACGTTGTCGGCCGCGAGCAGCTCGTCGGTCATCCCGTAGTGCGTGCGCACCCGCCGGCTCGGGCGTGGGATCGGGCTCGCGAGCGTCGGTGCCACCGCCGCCTCGAGGAGCGTCGCGAGGTTGGGCACGTTCGGCAGATCACGCAGGTCGATGGCGACGACCGCGACGTCCGCAGGCAACGAGAAGGAGCCGGTGCCGGGACGCACGATGACGGCCGGATCCGCGCGCTCCACGCGCGCGTTGCCGATCGGTGTGCTCTGCGCCGCGCGGGCGCACACGGCGTCGAGCGCGGACGCGTAGGTCGCGAGCGTGACCGGCAGGACCTCGACGTCGAAGGGCAACGGGTGACCCAGCGCCCCTGCGAGGGACTGATCGACGGCCGAGTACGCGGCCTCTGCGCCGAAGAAGCGGATGGCGCCGTGCGCGACGGCGAGGTCGATCGGCACGGTCGCTTCGCCAGGCTCGCCCGGACGGATCCGATCGCACCAGTTGGCCGAGGGCGGCGGTGGCGGCCCCGCGTCGACGCGCGGCACGTCCGCGCGTACGTCCGGGCGGGAGGTGCCGGCGTCCATCGGGCCGGCTCCGTCGTCGTCACCGCAGCTCGCGAGCGATGCGAGCGCGACCAACGCGCCGGTGATCGTGAGCGAAGCGTGCTTCATTCCCCCGAGGAGCCCGATCAATAGTCCAAGTTGTCCGCGTCGTCCGGGAGCTGTTCGTGCTCGGCGAGATTGTCGAAGCGAGTGTACTCGCGGAAGAACTTGCACTTCACGATACCGGTCGGCCCGTTGCGTTGCTTGCCGATGATGAGCTCCGCGATGCCCTGCGCGCTCGGGTCGTCGCGGTTGTAGACCTCTTCGCGGTAGATGAAGATGATCGTGTCCGCGTCCTGCTCGATGGCTCCCGACTCGCGCAGGTCGGACAGCTGCGGGCGCTTGTCCTTCGTGCCGCGCGTCTCGACGCCGCGGTTGAGCTGCGAGAGTGCGATGATCGGGATGGACAGCTCCTTGGCGAGCCCCTTGAGCGATCGGCTGATCTCGCTGATCTCCTGCTCGCGCGAGTCGACGCGGCCGCTCGCGCGCATGAGCTGCAGGTAGTCCACGACGATGAGGCCGAGGCCGGCTTCCGCCTTGAGGCGTCGCGCCTTGCCGCGCAGCTCCATCACCGAGATGCCCGGCTTGTCGTCGATGTAGATCGGCAGCTCCGAGAGCTGACCCGCAGCCGCGGTGAGGTCCGTCCAGTCGTCGCGCGTGAGCATGCCCGTCCGGACCTTGCCGGCGTCCACGCGCGCCTCGCTCGTCAGCATGCGGCGCGCGAGCTGCTCCTTCGGCATCTCGAGCGAGAAGATGGCCGCGGTCGTGGGCGTCCCGTCCTCGTTCTTCACGGCGGCGGCGTGGATGCAGACGTTGAGCGCGAAGCTCGTCTTTCCCATGCCGGGCCGGCCCGCGATGATGATGAGGTCGCCCGGGTGCATGCCGGAGGTCATGCGATCGAGCCGCTCGAAGCCGGTCGAGAGACCGGTGACGCGCTGCTTGCGCTCGGCCGCGCGCATCAGGTCCTGGAACGTGCGCAGCAGCGACTCGCGCAGCGGCTCGTACGGCGTGCCTCCGCTCGCGCGCGCGACGGCGAAGATCTTCGACTCCGCCTCGTCGAGGAACCGCTCCGCCTCGCCGTAGTCGCCGTAGCCGCGCGCCGCGATCTCGTGACACGCGAGGATCAGGCGCCGGACGGTGGACTTCTCGCGGACGATCTCGGCGTGGTGCGTGATGTTCGCGAGCGCGGGGATGACGTCGGTGAGGCCGATGAGGTACTCGTCGCCCCCGACGGCCGAGAGCTTGCCGCTCGACTCGAGGCGCGAGCGCAACGTGACGCTGTCGATGGGCGAGCCCTTGCTCGCGAGCTCGACCATCGCCTCGTAGATGCGCGCGTTGGCCTCGCTGTAGAAGTCGTCGGGCTCGATGATGTCGTTGACGCGATCGAAGAGCTGGTCGTCGAGCAGGATGCCGCCGAGCACGGCTCCTTCTGCCTCGAGATCGCTGGGCGGCACCCGCTCCCCACGGCTGGGAGCAGGAAGCCGGCGCGCGGCGCCTTCACGCGTGACTTGCATCGCCGGGTCTCTCGCTTGGCCTCGACCGCGAGGCCGAAGGGGTCACAGCCTGCGCGCGCGGCGGACCGAAGACAAGGTGGAGCACGCGATCATCTCGTGGCGGCGCTTCGTGCCGCGATCAGCGCGAGCAGCGTCTGGTGCGCCGTGCGCAGCTGGAAGTCGTCCGCGAACGGGTTGCTGGACGTGTCGGTCGCCCGCCGGCGCGGATCGCGCCGCGAGGTGCCTTCGGGGCGTCCGGCGCCCGTCGCAGGCGCGGGAGCCGGAGCGGTCCCGGCCTCGGGCTCGCGATCGCCGCGCAGGTGCTCGTCGAGGTCGGCCTCGCGAACGACGGGGACCTCGCGGCGGCGCGCGCGCTCGAGCAGCTCCGGCTCCACCTGCTCGATCTCGACGTCGGGATCGATGCCGCGGGCCTGGATGCTGCGGCCGCTCGGCGTGTAGTAGCGCGCGATCGTGAGCTTGAGCGCGCTGCCGTCGGGAAGATCGATCACCGTCTGGACGCTGCCTTTGCCGAAGGTACGCGAGCCCGCGACGACGGCGCGATGATGGTCCTGCAGCGCGCCCGCGACGATCTCGGCGGCGCTCGCGGTGTACTCGTTGACGAGCACCAGCATGGGCCACGGCGGGCGCGTGCCGCCCGACACGGCGCGCGACTCGTCGAGGATGCGACCGTTCTGTCCGCGCGTGGACACGATGACGCCCTCGCGCAGGAACTCGTCGGCGACCAGCACCGACTGGTCGAGCAGGCCTCCGGGGTTGTTGCGCAGATCGAGCAACACCCCGCCGATCGGCGCCCCGGCGCGGCGCGCGGACTCGTCGACGAGCCGGTCGATGGCGGCCCGGAGCTCCTCGACGGTCGTCTCTTGAAACGAACGAATCCGCAAGTACAGCACGTCCGGCCCGTTGGCTCGGGGCACGAGCCGCGCCTCGACGCTCTCGACGCGGATCACCTCGCGCGTCAGCTCCACGTCGATGTAGCGCGAGCGACCTCCCTCCTCGTCGGGCGACGCGTCCCCTTCGGGCGCGGGCCGCCGCAGCCGTACGCGGACGCGCGTGCCGGGCTCGCCGCGCATCCGACGCACGGCGGCGTCGATGGGCATCGCTCGGGCGCTGCGCCCGTCGATCGCGACGATCTGATCGCCCGATCGCAGGCCGGCGCGCGCAGCGGGACCGCCGGCGATCGGTGAGATCACGGTCAACCAGTCCTCGACCACGTCGACCTCGATCCCGATGCCGCCGAAGCGCCCGAGCATGTCGGCTTCCTGGATGCCGTACTCCTCCGGGTCCATGAAGCTCGAGTGCGGATCGAGCGTGGCCACCATCCCGCGAATCGCGCCGTAGACGAGCCGGTCGTGATCGACCGCCTCCACGTAGCTCGACTCGATGTGCGACAGAGCGCGCGCGAGGATGCCCAGGTTGCGGAACGGGCTCGCGGAGCGCTCGGTCGCACGTGCGGGCTCACCGCTGGAGGCTCCCAGCATAAACGCAAACACGGCAACTGCGCCCACGACGAGCGCGCTTCCCAACGATCGACGCGACATGGCGTCAGTCTGCCACGTCGCGCCGTCGGCCCATCGGGGACTCGCTCATCCAGCAGCCCGCGCTCCTTCAGCGCTCGAGCAGGTAGCAGGGGTGCTGGAGCCCGGTCGGAGCGTAGAGCTCGTGGTGCACGTAGCGGAAGCCGAGCTTGCGCAACGTGGCGCGCGAGCCTTCGTTGTCGGGATGATGGCCTGCGAAGACGGCGGCGGCTCCCAGTCTGTCGAACGCGTACGCGATCACGGCGCGTGACGCCTCGGTCGCGAGACCGCGGCCCCAGTGCTCCGGGCGCAGATGGAAGCCGAGCTCGAGCACGCGCCCTCGCTCGGGCCATCGCGGCGTCGTGCGACCGAAGCCGCCTTGGGTCTCGAGGTGCAGACCGCAACAACCGACGTGGGCGCCGTCCTCCCGCGAGAAGATCGGCCAGTACTGCATGCCGGCGTCGGCTTGCGACGCGATCTCGAGGGCGAGGCGCGCTTCGATCGCGGAGGCAGGCGGCGGCCCTGCCGCGTGAAGGAAGCGCGCGACCTGCGGCTCGCCCCAGAGCGCCAACGCGAGGTCGGTGTCGCTCGA
>JADZFZ010001149.1 GCA_020854145.1 Deltaproteobacteria bacterium
CGGCGCCGGCCGAGAGCGACAGCTCCGAGAATCCCTGTCCCGCGCTCACGTCCATCGCCGCCATCACGTCGGCATAATCGACGCCGTCCTCGGGCGCGACCACCAGCTCGCGCCGATTCGGCTCCATGGATCGGCGCGCACCGAGCTCCGCACGAAGCGACGCCAGATCGTGAGCGCCCCCGCGATTCGGGATCTCGCGCCGCGCGCCGGCAGTGTCGCCCAGGACGAGCCCGGATTCGCGCACCTCGAGGATCAGCGAGATTGCGGGCGCCGTGTCCACGAGATCGGGTCCCGGGCCCACGACGTCCTGCCGGACGGCCATGCTCGCGAGCTGCGACCACACCGCGGTCACGAGCAGGAACATGATGCAGCACAGCAGCAAGTCGATCATCGGGACCATACTGATCTCGACGTCCACCTGCTTTCGTCCTCCGCTCCTGCCGCCGCCCTCGACCGATAGGCTCGCCATCGAACACCTCCCGCGAGCGTCGGACAGCGGGCCGCGACGAAAGTTCGGGCTCGTTACGATCCCCCCGGCAGAGCGCTGGGCGCGCTCTGCGCGGGAGCGGGAGGCGGGATGGACTTCGTGGCGAACTCGCGCGTCCCTCGTTTCCCGGCCTCGCCCGAGCGAACCAGCGCGAAGCGCAGGAACACCGGAGCGACGATCTCGTTGCAGCCGATCACACCGAGCACGAGCGCTCCCGCCTGCGCGCCGAAAGACGGGAACGTGCGCTCCATCAACGTCGCGAGGGCGATGGCCAGACCCGCCTGCGGAACGAGACCCATCCACGCGTACCGGCGCACGACGGGCTCGGCATTGCCCAGCGCCGTGCCGATCCTCCCGCCGACGAAGAAGCCGAGACCGCGGCTGCCCACGATGATGGCCGCAGGCACGATGGAGGCAATCAGCAGGTCGATTCTCAGGTGCGCACCGGCCAGCGCGAAGAACACGGCGAACACCGGCAGCGACGCACCCTCGATGTCGTGGATGAGCTTCGATCCCACGTCCTTGCCGACGTTCTCCACGAACATTCCCGCGGCCAGCATCACGATGAGCGAATCGAGGTGAATCCGGCGCGCGACCTCGGCAACGACCGCGCACAGCAGGAGCACGAACAGCGCGGCGCCGCGCTCCACGCGTCGAATGTAGAGCCACAGCACGAGGCCAATCGCGGTCCCCACACCCATCGAGCCGAGCAGCTCCCACGCGACCGATCGCACGACCTGCCCGACGTCGGCCCCTTGCCCGAGAGCCGCCTGGCACACGGAAGAGAACAACGTGAAGAGCACGATGACCACCAGGTCGGCAATCACGACGAGGGCCAGGATCGTGCGCGACAATGGGCCGTCCGACTGCGTCTCGGTCAAGAGGGCCGTCACGACCGCCGGCGACTGCGCCGACAAGGTCACCCCGAGCAGGCCACAGATGGCCGCGACCTGCGCGAGGTCCCTGCCGCGCAGGAAAGGAAGCCAATCGCGCATCGCGAACACGACGACACCGAGCACGAGCGCGGTACCGACGACTGCCCAGATCGTCGTGTGGGCGATGGTCTTGAGCAGCGGGCGCACTCGCTTGAGATTGAGCTCGCCGCCGGCGGTGAGCGCGATGAGGCAGACGGCGACGCCATTGACGAGCGATAGCGACTCGACCATCTCGTGCGTCACGAGGTGCAGGACCTGATCGCCCGCGACGATCCCGGCCGCGATGTAGCCGGTCAATCGCGGCAGGCGAATGCTCTTGAAGAATCGCCCGCCGAAGAACGCGACCAGCAGCAGGAAGCCGAAAGCGAGGCCCGTACCCGCAATCTCCGTCTCGGGCGTGGCGGCACGCGTGAAGGTGCTCACCGCGTGCATCAAGCCGCCGATGGCGAGCACCAGGATGAGCGGGGCCATCAGCCACCCCCGGCGATTCGATCGCCGCTCGCCGGGCGCTGCGCACCGGAATCGGGATTCTGCTTGGGCGCGGCGGGACGCGACGGGAAGATGCGCACCGCGAGCTGCACGAGGATCTCGGTGACGATGGCGCCCGCGATGACGGCCGTCACGATCCAGTGAATCGCGCGGCCCCGATAGAGGCTCTGCGCGCTGACGACGATTCCGATCGCGAGCACGCTGAGCGGGGCGACCACGCTCGTCGGCTCGGCGAGCTCGGGCGGCAGGGGGCCGGCCGCGCGACGCGCCGCGACGAGGGCGATCCCCCGTCCCACGAACCGACATACGACGAAGACGGGCACGAACAGCCAACCCCGCCAGTCGCCGATGTTCCAGAGCGCGCCCGCCACCATCAGGAACATGAGGTACACGGGTCGCTCGAGCCGCCCGAGCACGTCGCGCAGCGCGGCCTTCTGGTCGAACGGGAAATTGCCGACCAACGTCCCCGCGACGAATCCGACCACGACGGGAGAGAGGCGCAGATACCCCGCCAATCCCGCGGCGAATGCCACCGATCCGAGCACGACCGCGAGAAACTCGGAGCCCGAGAGCGGCCTGCGCAGCATCGCGTAGATGACGATCCCGACGGCGACGCCGAGCCCGAGCGCGACGAACAGCCACGCGAGCGGCGGGATCTGCCACGTGAACTCGTGCCCTGCGGGACGGAAATAGGCGGCGAGGAAGGCCAATGCGACGATTCCCGCGATGTCGTCGAGCTGCCCTACCTGGGCCGCGACGTCCTGCCCTCCCGGGAAGCTGTCCGACAGGGAATGGGGCAGCGCTGCCCGGACGATTCGCGGCGCGGTCATCGCGCCCGCAGCGCCGAGGCATATCGCGTCGCGCAGGAAGGTCCCGTCCGCGACGGGCTCGCCGAGCCGGATCATCAGGAACGCGCTCGCCGTGGCAATCACGACGAATGGGATCGACGTGGAAAGGATGATGACCAGCGCCGTGCCCGATGGCAGCCGATCGAGCGATCGCACGTCGAATCGGCATCCCTCCTGGAAGCCGATCCAGCCGAGCCCGAAGAGGAGCAATGGGTTGATCTCGACCAGCACCTCGTCGGTGAGCACACCCACTGCCGGCAATCGCGCGATCAGGCCCAGCGCCACGAACGGGAATCCCGCCGTGATGACCTGCGAGATGCCGAGCGCCTCCTCGATTCGCTTCACGCGCGGATGCGCGCCCGCGTACGCGACCAGCAACAACGCCGCGAGCCCGAGGATCGTCTTGATGACGACGCCCGTCGTCTCGCCGGCGGCGGGCGGCGGTCTCGGACGCAGCCGCGGGCGTCGAGGCGAGGTCGGTTGCGCGAAGCCGGCGGGCGGCTCGTCGTGCGTGTCGGCCGCCAGCGCGGGCGCAGGTGCCGGAGGCGATTCGACCACCGGCGACGCCCCGGCGTCTCCGCCGTCCTCGGAAGCGTGGCCCGCCGCGGAATCCGCGACTCCCAGGGCGGCATCCGCGGCGATTCCCTCCATGGTCGGAGCGCCCGAATCAATCTCCATTGCCGGGAGTGCCCTCGGCCCGACGCCGCCGCCGGTTTCCGCGTTCGGCTCCGGAGACGGATCCGAATCGACGAGCGCGCCCGCGTCGTCCGCAACGGCAGCGTCGCTCGCCCCGGCGTCCTGCGCGGCCGCGACCGAGGCGCAGGCGACCGCGAGCACGAAGACGACGAAGAAGGGCCAACGCATGACGGGATGACGGAGCTTCGGGTCTACAGCGCGAGCAGGTCTTCCACCATCGACAGCAACGCCACGCGACCGCGCGTGACGGGGCTCGTGCCATCGAGCAACCGTTCGGTCTCGGCGATCATGTCCGCGAGCGTCACACGACGCACGAACGGGTCGGGGGTCGCTTCGCCGTGATCCCCGGGCACGTCCCACGACACCATCACGTCCGTCGCGCCGGACGCGACTGCGAGCATCGCGCCGAAGCCGAGCCGTTGCGCGATCAGCCGATCGCTCGCGCTCGGGCTGCCGCCGCGCACGACGTGACCGAGCACCGTCTCGCGAATGTCGACTCCGGGCAGGTCCTCGTCGAGGTGCTTCTGCAATCGCTGCCGCAGCACGTGCGTCGGCACCTTCACGCCTTCGGCTTTGACGATCAGCACGCGACGTTTCCCGCGCTCGGGCGCGAACGCACGACGAATCACGTCGC
>JADZFZ010001150.1 GCA_020854145.1 Deltaproteobacteria bacterium
TCCCGTCCGATCGAAGCTGCCGTCCTTCTCGATCGCGAGTCGCAGCGACACGGGAGACGGGCGCGCCCTGCGCGCGTGCGCTCGCAGCGCGAGCCGCGTGTTCACCAGCGCAGGGAACACCCGAACCGGCGCCGGACCGTCGTCGAACGCGAACGACGGCGGCGCTCGGTCTTCGAGGCTTCCCGCGGCGCCGATCCGTCGCGCTCCGGGCGTCTCTCCGACGGCCTCGAACCAACCGACGCGACACTGCGCCACACCGAGCACGACCTCGAGCGCCGACTCCACCTTGGCCGTGTCCTTCTCGAAGCCGCGCCACGCGACCGTCACGATCTTCCCGTCGCTGCTCAACACCGCGTCGTCGTGGTGCGCGAGCAATCGCGTCTGCACATCCGCGCTCAGCGCCTCGCTCGTGCCCTCCGAGTCACCGCCACCCCGCACGATGAAACGCCGATCGAACGCATCGTTGCTTCCGACCGCGACGTCCTCGGCGCCGAGCCACTTGCGGAGCGATTCCATGATGCCTTCACGAATCACGTTGAGCGCGGGACCGGCGCCGAGCACGTAGGGAGAACGTGCAACCGTGTACGCGCCGGTGTGGCCGCCCGTCCGTCGGATGTGCGCTTCGACGCGCCCGATCGAGTCCCCCCGCGTGACGTCGAAACCTCCGTAGAACGAGGGCAACGCGCCACCTTCGGGCGGCTGCCACGCGGCGCCCAGCCGTTCGGCCAGCTCTCGCCAGGCCGCCAATCGCTTCGCGTCGTCAGCGAGCGACGCGCGTTGCACCACCTCGGTCCCGACGGCGATGGCGCCCTCAGCGACGACCTCCGCGAGCAGCTCCGCGATCGGCATGGAGTCGAGCCTATCGCGCTTCCGCGCCGCTACGCGATCACGTCACGATCTCGGGCTCGCGCGCGAGCTCCTCCGATCGGATCTTCCGGTCGACGCCGTCGATGCGGACCGTCAGCTCGATCACGTAGCGAGCGTCGTACGCGCCGAATCGTCCCGAGCCCCCGGTGCCGAGCGCGCCCCAATCCGGCGCGCTCAACGCGAAGCTCGCCCGCAGCTCCGAGCCCGCCGCGAGCTGTCCGTCCCACGGCACGTACGACTCGTTCTGCCACTGCTGCGGGTTGCGCGCCTCGAGCGTGTCGACGGCGTTTCCCGTCGCCATGTCGATGAGCCGCACCGCGACGATCTCCACGGGCACGTCCGTATCGAGCTCCGTCGCATCGAAGTGGAGCTGCACGCTGGTCTGCCGGCAGAAGCTCGGGCACGGCGCGTCTTCCGCGCACGCTCCGGGAGCGTCGGCCAAGCCTCCGCCGCCGCCCCCGCAATCGTCCGCGAGCGTCGCCGAGACGAGCGTGGCCTCGACCGACGAGGATCCAGGACCCCCACCTTCGTCCGTCGCACAGCCGCTCATCGAGACGAGCGAGAACGCGGTCAGGAGCGAGACGGCAGCACGAGCAACGCGGTGGGCCATGGTGTCCTCCAGGCGACGGGTTGCTCTACGTCAATCAATCCTCGTGCCGCCGATTCCCGTGCCACCGTGTGCCGCGATCGACCCGCTCAACGCTTGTAGATCGGGACGAACGCGCGGTCGGCCTCGCCGGACCACACCTGGTTGGGCCGGAAGATGCGGTTGTCCTCGAGCTGCTCGAGCCAGTGGGCGAGCCAGCCGGCGCCGCGCGCCATCGCGAAGATCGGCGTGAAGAGATCCTGGGGGATCGCCATCTTCTCGTAGACGATGCCCGAGTAGAAATCGACGTTCGGGTAGACGCCCTTGTGGCCGACGAGCTCGGCCATCACGTTCTCGAGCTCGAGCGCGGTGTCGTAGATCGGCGTGTGCCCGAACTTCTCGAAGAGCTGCACGACGAGCCGTTGCAGGATCGTGGCGCGCGGGTCTTTGACCTTGTACTCGCGGTGGCCGAAGCCCGCGATCTTGAGCTTCTTCTCCAGACGCTCCGAGGCCCAGGACTTGAGGTCGACGCCTTTGGGGATCCCGCGGAGCATGGCGAGCACGTCTTCGTTCGCGCCTCCATGGAGGGGCCCTGCGAGGGTGCCGATGGCGCTCGAGACGACGCTGAAGGCATCCGCGAGCGTCGAGCCCGTCACGCGTCCCGCGAAGGTGCTCGCGTTCATCTGGTGCTCGGCGTGGAGCACGAGGCAGACGTCGAAGACCTTCGCGACCGTCGGGTCGGGCTCGCGACCCGTCAGCATGTAGAGGAAGTTCGCCGCGTGCGAGAGGTCGTCGCGCGGCATGATGGGCTCGTCGCCGTGACGGATGCGCTCCCACGCGGCGATGATGGTCGGCATCTTCGCCAGGATGCGGTGCGCCGAGTCGAAGCGCGCCTGGACGCTGTTGATGTGGTCCGACGGGTAGAACATGCCGAGCGCGGCGACGGCGGCGTCGAGCGCGTCCATCGGGTGCCCGCTCTCCGGCAGGCACTTCATCATGTCGATGATGCGGAACTTCAGCCGACGGTGGTGCACGCACTCGTCGGCGAACGTCTCGAGCTGCTCGCGGGTCGGAAGCCTTCCGTTGAGCAGGAGGTACGCGACCTCTTCGTACGAGCAGTGCTCCGCCAGCACCTCGATGGGATACCCGCGGTATTGCAGCTTGCCGACGCTGCCATCGAGGTAACACACGCTCGACTTCGCGATGGGTACGCCCGCCAGGCCGGGAATCAGCTCGATCGTCATCGACGGTCCTCCACTTTGTCGCCTGTATCCACGCGGGAGAAGTTGATATTCGAGACCAGGATCCCTCTCCCCGAATGGGGAGAGGGGCGGGGTGAGGGGCGAGCGCTCCACTGTTGCGGGGAGAAGGCGGAGCCGACGATAGACCGGCGCGTGCGCCAGGCTCAATGGTCGTCGATCAAGCCGTGAGAAGCGTCCGCAGGGCTTCGACGTCGGTCACCGGTGCGGAGCACGTCGCGTCACGACAGACGTAGGCGGTCGCCGCGCCGTCCTTCGCGGTCTTGCCCCGCAGGAGCTCGACCTCGTCACGCGGCGCACGCGGATCGACGTGCGCGATCACGCGATTCGGCACGTACACGGAGCGTGCTGCGCGTGCGAGCGCGTGAAGCGCCGGGTCGGCCGCGTCGCCCACGAGGACGATCTCCACGTTGCCCCGCACGTACCGATCGGCCGCTCCGAGCAGGTGCCCGAAGCCGAGCGGGTTCTCGATGGCCTGGTCGATCATCAGCTCGAGGGTCTGCTCCGCGCGCGCGCGGTAACGCTCGACCCCCGTGAGCGGATGCAGCCGCAGGAGCACGTGCGTCATCGACGACTGCCCGCTCGGCACGGCGTTGTCGTAGACGTCCTTCGCGCGACACAGGAGCTTCTCGCCGTCGTCGGGCGCGAAGAAGAAGCCGCCGCGCTCGCCGTCCCAGAACCGCTCGAGCGCGACGTCGGCCAGGGCCCTGGCGAAGTCGAGGTGCCTCGCGTCGAACGTCGCCTCGTACAGGTCGATCGATGCGCCCGCGAGCTCGGCGTAGTCGTCGAGGAACGCCGTGCCTTGCACGCGCTCGTCCTTCGCGATGCGGAGCAGCCTGCCGTCCACGAAGAGGCGCGCGCGCACGTCGGCCATGGCGCGCGTCGCCATCGCGAGCATGTCGGGCGCCGTGCCGAGCGTGGCTCCCGCGTCCGCGAGCGCGCCGATCGCGAGCCCGTTCCAAGCGCCGAGGATCTTCTCGTCGCGGAACGGCTTGATTCGCGCTTCACGCGCCTCGAAGAGCCGCCCACGCACGCGCTCGATCGTCTCGCGCACGGCCGGCTCCGTCAGCCCGGTCTGGGCCGCGACGGCGTAGGCGGGGCGATTCACGGACAAGACCGACGTGCCGTGCTCGAAGTTGCCGCCCGGAGCGACGCCCCAGCACGCGCACGCGATCCGCGCGTCGTCCGGACCGACCACCGCTTCGATCTGCTCGGGCGTCCACGAGAAGAACTTCCCCTCCTCGCCTTCGCTGTCGGCGTCTTGCGTCGAGAAGAACGCGCCGCCGGACGACACCATCTCGCGCTCGAGGTAGCTCGCGATCTCGCGCACCACGCTCGCGTACCGCTCGTCGCCCGACTTGCGCCACGTCTCGAGGTAGAGCCGCGCGAGCAGCGCGTTGTCGTAGAGCATCTTCTCGAAGTGCGGCACGAGCCACCGCTCGTCGGTCGAGTAGCGATGGAAGCCGAAGCCGAGCTGATCGTAGATGCCACCCGCGCGCATCGCGTCGAGCGCGAGGCGCACGCGGCGCAGCGAGGCGTCCGACCGATGCCTGTCCGCGTGCCGCAGGAGCAGGTCGAGGTTCATCGTGTTCGGGAACTTGGGACGCGTCCCGAACCCGCCGTGCTCTTCGTCGAAGCGCCGCACGAGCTTGGGCATGCACGCGTCGAGGACGTCGTTCGGCACACCGCCGCCGCCCTTCGTCGGCGTCGTGACCTCGACGATGGCGGAGACGATGGAGCTCGCGGAGCGCTCGATGTCCGGGCGCTTGTTGCGGTAGGCGTCGTGCACCGCGCGCAGCACCGTGCGGAAGGACGGCATGCCGTAACGCTCCTTCGGCGGGAAGTACGTGCCCGCGTAGAACGGCTTCTGCTCCGGCGTCAGGAAGACCGTGAGGGGCCAGCCTCCGCTGCGACCCATGACCTGCACGACGAGCTGATAGATCTGGTCGAGGTCGGGGCGCTCCTCGCGGTCGACCTTGATGTTCACGAAGAGCTCGTTCATGTCGCGCGCGGTCGCGTCGTCCTCGAACGACTCGCGCTCCATCACGTGGCACCAGTGGCACGCGCTGTAGCCGATCGAGAGCAGGATCGGCTTGTCCTCCGCGCGCGAGCGCTCGAGCGCGGCGGGTCCCCACGCGTACCAATCGACGGGATTGTGCGCGTGCTGCAGCAGGTACGGAGACGTCTCGGTGGCGAGTCGGTTCGCGGGGCGCTCGGCGGCGGTCATGGCGGGGTCTAGCCGACCGAAGGGCTTTGTGAAGCTTTCGGCTTCGCGGCGGGGCGGGCCCCTGACTCCCGGCACGACTCGTCTCGGCGCCGTGCAGTGGTAGCCTCGGACGCGGATGCAACCGGGGACGCGTCTCAAGGAGACCTACGAGATCGTCTGCGAGCTCGCTTCCGGCGGCATGGGCGCCATCTACGAGGCGCGCCACGCGCGGCTCGGCGGCAAGAAGTTCGCGATCAAGGTGATCCGTCGCGACCTCGCCGGGCAGAACGAGGTGCTCGAGCGCTTCAAGCGCGAAGCCGACGTGATGACGGGGCTGCACCACCCGAACGTCGTCGAGGTCGTGGACTACGACGTCTCGCACGAAGGCGAGCCGTATCTCGTCATGGAGCTGCTCCAGGGCGAGAGCCTCGACCAGCTCCTCGAGCGCGAGTCCGTCCTCCCCGTCGATCTCGCCGTCGGCATCGTTCGCCAAGCGCTGCTCGCGCTCGGCCATGCGCACGAGCGCGGCGTCATCCACCGCGACATCAAGCCTGCGAACTTGTTCCTCGTTCCGAGCGGCGACCGTGTCCCCGTCGTCAAGCTCCTCGACTTCGGGATCGCGAAGGCGCTGACGGCGAGCCACCAGCTCACGATGACGCGCGAGCTGCTCGGCACGCCCGCGTACATGGCACCCGAGCAGGTGATGGGCGCCGGATCGGCCACCGGGATCGGTCCGCACACCGACGTCTACGCGATCGGTGCCGTCCTCTATCACCTGCTCGCAGGCAAGCCGCCGCTCGAGGCCAACGACATGGCCGCGATGGTCTATGCGGTCGCGTACCGCGAGCCGGTCCCGCTGGGTCAACCCGGCTCCATCGTGCCCTCCCTCGCGAACCGGGTGTCCATCCCGCAGCCCATCGCCGACGTCGTCACCCGCGCGCTGCGCAAGCAGCCGAACGAACGCTGGGCGACCGCCCACGACATGCGCGTCGCGCTCGACCATGCGCTCGACCAGGTGCGCAGCGGCGCCTTCGTGCTCGCGACACCGTCGGCATTCGCCGCGCGCACGCCTCCCGCACACGGCACGCAGCAGGCTGCCGCGATGTACGCGTCGGGCAGCAGCTCGGGCTTCGTCGCCTCGCCGAGCCCGACCCCCGGCGCTCCGCCCATCGCGCCGATGTTCGCGACTCCGCACGGCGCGCCCCAGGGGCCGATCCCCGCGACGCGCGAGCTGACGGGCCTGCCGCACACGGATCCGCACCCGACTCCGCTCGGCGGGGGGCTCAGCTACCAGACGCCCACGCCGCGCGCGATCGCGCCGACGCAGCTCACCCCCGCACAACCTCCGAGCGCGGCCGTGCTCGGACCGTTCGTGGGGACGTCTCCCGTGCCGGGCACCATCGGCATGGCGGTCACCCCGGCACCGGGAGTGTTCGCGGGGCAAGGGACGCCGCCCCCCGGTCAATTCGGCGCCGTCACTCCGCCGCCCGGTGCCGCGGGTTACGCCGGCAGCGCCGCACCACCCGAGAAACGCTCCGTGCTCGGGCTCGTCACCTTCGCGGTCGTCCTGCTCCTCCTGGGCGTCACGATGGTGGCCGCGGCCTGGTACGTCACCGACGGGTTCCGCGAGGCCAACAATCCATTCGCGTCCGCTGCGACTACCACCGGTGCGCCACCGCCGACGGACCTGGCAGCCGCAATCGACGGTGGGCTCGCGGGGCCCGGCACGTTGCACACCGACAATCTCTCGGGCGACGCCGGGACCTCGCCGTGGGAGACACCGGATGCGGGGTCGTTCGCGCTCGCGCTCGATTCGGGGATCCTCGTGGCGGACAATCTCGATGCCGGGAGCGCGATTCCCATCGAGGTGGGCCACGATGCAGGCGTGCCGTGGGTCGTGCCGCAGCCGCAGATCCCACCCGCCGATCCGGAGCCGCCGCCGCAACAACGACAGGAAGATCCCGTCGCAGCGGCGCGACGCGCCGGGCGAAACGCGATTCGCGCCAGGAGCGCCGGCGTACGCGCTTGCTCCATTGCCGCCGGATTCATGGGTCGAATCGGAGGTCGATTCCGATATCGGGCCGACGGCGTGCTCGACTCGGTGAACTGGCACGGCAGCTATCCGTCGAGCTTTCGCGGTTGCGCGGCGGGCCAATTGCGAGGCATCCGAATTCGGCCGCTCCCGCGCGGTCTATCGCATCTCGACGTGGACGTGTCGTGGAACACCGCCTCGCCCGGGTGAGCACGCCGACCGGCGCCCCCTCACCCCGAACCTCTCCCCATTCGGGGCGAGGGGGCCTGGTCCCGAGCTCGCGCCGCGACCCATTGGCGCGAGTCCCGTCTCCCCGCAACGCGGGGAGAGGCAGGGTGAGGGGCCTGCGTCCGAGGGATTCATGACGGAGAACGAGGCCACCGGGGCCAAACGTCGGCCGAAGTACGAGCCGCTCACGCAGCTGGCGACCGGCGGGATGGCCGAGATCTGGCTGGCCCGCGAGCGAGGAGTCGCGGGGCTCGAGCGATTCGTCGTGCTCAAGCGATTGTTGCCCCACCTCGCCTCGGACCGGAACGTCGTCGAGATGTTCGTGTCGGAAGCGCGCTTCGTCGCCCGGCTCGTCCACCCGAACGTGGTGCAGATCCACGAGCTCGCCGAGGACGACCAGGGCTATTTCCTGGTGATGGAGTACGTCGAGGGCTGCACCGTCCGCGAGCTGATGTCGTCGGCGGAGAAGTCCAAACGGCAGGTGCCCGCCGAGGTCGGCGTCTGCATCATCGAGCAGGCGTGTCGTGGGGCGCACGCCGCGCACGAGCTGACCGACGGCTCCGGGCGAACGCTCGGTCTCGTGCACCGGGACATCTCTCCGCACAATCTGATGATCAGCCCGAGCGGCGACGTGAAGCTGCTCGATTTCGGCATCGCGAAAGCCACGGCGCTCGCCGAAGCGACCCACACGGGATCGCTCAAGGGCAAGTTCGGATACATGTCGCCCGAGCAATGTCGCGCGCGGCGGCTCGACCGGCGGAGCGACGTCTTCGCGCTCGGCGTCGTGCTCTGGGAGCTCCTGGCGGCGAAGCGATTGTTCGTGCGCGACAGCGAGTTCGAGTCGATGCAGGCCATCGTCTCGGGCGAGCACCTGTTGCCGAGCGCCGTCCGGACGGAGCTGCCGCCGGCGCTCGATGCCGTCGTCTCGAAGGCGCTCCAGAAGGATGCCTCCGATCGGTTCCAGACGGCCGAAGAGCTGCGGGTCGCGTTGCTCGCGGCCGCGGAGGAGGCCGGCCTCAAGTCGTCGCGCGACGCCGTCGGGGCCGCGCTCGCGGAGCTGCTCGGCGATCGGATCGAGCAACGCAGCCGTGCGCTGCGCGAGGCGGCGGAGCGCAACACCGACGCGATCGATCGCGGGGCGTTGCACGCGGCGCTCGTCGGGCCGGACTCCTCCGAGCAGCGCTCGGGCAGCAAGAGCTTCACCGGGCGCTCGGTGCGAGCGTCGGACGACGGCGCGACCGTGGTGCAGCGACGCTCGTCGAGACCGGCGGGAAAGGACGACGGGCTCGCACAGTCGGGTGACCGCGCGTCGTACGAGACGCTCGATCGTCCGTCGGAGCTCGATGCGCGCGACCACGAGCCCACGATCGACAGGACGCCTTTCGACAAGACGTTCAGCGAGCCGGCACGCGA
>JADZFZ010001151.1 GCA_020854145.1 Deltaproteobacteria bacterium
CGCGTCGCGCGGTGCTCGAGGTGACGTTGCCCGTCGCGACCGATCCCGAGCGCTTCCACGCGCTCGTGCGCGAGATGGCGAGCCGCGGCCCATGGACGAACGTCGAGGTCGCCCGCCGTCGCGCCTCGTGGCTCCCGCGCGCCATGTGACCGCCGACTGCGGTGCGTGCGGCAACGACTGCCGCGGCGGGCGCACCTGCGTGGCGGGCGACTGCGTCATGTGAAGCCCGGCCGGTCGCGCGGTGCGCGCGATCGTGGGGCCCCGCCGACGCCCGGCGCCGAGTCGCGTGGAGCGGCGGGCTACCACTTGCTCCGGCCCGAGGAGCGTCCGAACGACGAGCGTCCGGACGACGAGCCGAAACCCGACGAGCCCGACGGGCGCGAGCTGGACGAGCGCGAGCCCGATCCGCTCGACGACGAGCGCGAGCTCGATCCGCTCGACGACGAGCGCGAGCTCGACCCGAACGACGACGAACGCGAGCTCGATCCGATCGAGGAGCGGCTCGCACGGGCGCGTGCACGCGCCGCGGCCTCGGCGGCTTCGCGTCGGCGACGCTCGGCGGCACGTGCCTCGTCGACCCGGCGCTGCGCTTCCCTCTGGGCGCCCTCGGCCGCGCGCGCGGCCTCCTGCGCAGCGCGCAAAGCGTCGCGGTAGCGCCCCTGGGACAAGAGCCGCATCGCTTCGTCGGACGCGTTCCGGCTGGGCCCGAGGGACGCCACCACGCCGTAGCCGTACGAGCGGTCGCAGGCGCGGATCGACTCGGCCGCTCGCGCGACGGCCGCGCGCGCTTCCCGCGCCTCCTCGAAGTCACGGTTGGCCATCTGCTCGCTCTCGCGCAGCTGTTGAGCCGCCGCCTGCACCGCGCTCAGGACCTCCGGCCACTCGGGACGTGGGCGTGCGGCCATCGCAGCAGCGTCCTCGAGCGCCGCGCAGGCGACGGAGAAGGCTCGATTCGTCTCGGGCAGATCGTCGCCCGAGCTCGCGAGCTGCTGCGCGAACCGCTGTTTCTCGGCGTCCAGCTGGCGGAGCATGCGCTGCACCTCTCGCCACGCCTCCAGCTCCCGCTGCGCACGTGCGACGAGGTGCTGGGCGTCTTCGAGGAGCTTGGCGCTCTCGCGCTCCACGGCGATCCAGTCGGGCCTCGCCGCCTCTGCTGCCGCGCGCGTCACCGCGAGCGCCTCGGGGACGCGCCGTCGCTCCTCCAGCGTCGCGGCGCTGGCGAACGTGTCGCCCTCCGCCGTCATCCGCGCGAGCTCGGCCTCGAGGGCGTCACAAGCACCCCACGAACCCTCGGCTCGGGCGCGGCTCGCGGCGAGCGCGGCGGCCTTCTCCTCGATCTCGGTGTAGAGCGCCTCCACCGCGTCGAGGTCTGCGATCGCACGCGCGAGCAGCTCCGCGCCGGCGAGGTACCGCTGCACGTCGGGGGTCACGAAGCGCGACGCCTCGTCGAGGCAGTCGGTCGCTCGACCGAGCACGCCCGCCGCTTCGTCCGCGTTGTCCAGCGCCGGCTGCAGCGCCGAGTCGGCGTGCGCCCGAGCCAGGCCCTCGAGCCGCTCGCGCCGCTCCGGAAGCCGAGCACGCAACGCTTCCGTGCGCGCGCGCTCGCGCTCGATCCCGGGAGCGGTCTCGGTCCGCGAGACCACGCTCCGCTCGACGAGCTCCTCGAGCTCGCGCGCGCTCTCGAGCGCCTCGCTCGCCTCGGCCTCGGCTCGCTCGTCTTGCGCATCGGCAGCCGCGCCGCGGGCATCGGTCACGGCCCGCTCGACGTGGGCGATCGCGACCTCCGGCTCGAACCCCGGCTCCGAGAGGTGCATCCCCTCGGCGCGGAGCGCAGCGATGCGCGCCTCGATCCTCGCGACGCGCGGCACGACCTCCTCGCCGATGCGCGTCAGCGACGCCGCGATGCGCTCGGCCCGCGTGCGCAGCGCCGCCGCCGCTCCGCCGTCGGTCGCGACGTCGGGCTCGCAGCCGATCGGATCACGCTCCGCGCGCGTCGCGACGTCCGCGAGCGCCGCCGCGAGCCGATCCCGCTCGCCGACGATCGACACGGCGACGATGCCGTGCGACCACGCGACCGCGTTGGCGGCCTCGACGGCCGCGAGGTCCCCTCGAGCGCGATCGAGCGCACCCCAGGTCGCGATGAAGCGCGTCTCGAGCAAAGTGACGAGGCGGATCGCGTCGTCGTAGGCCGCGCTCATCTCGTGCAACAGCGCCGGTGGCGACATCCGCACCTCGCGCTCCTCCGGCAGGAAGAGCCGGCGCGGACGCACGTCCTCGGTCCGCGCCACGACCTCGTCCACCGTCAGCGCCCGCACCACGCGTGCGAACGACTCGACGCGCAGCGCAGAGAAGAGCCCTTCGCCCGCCAGCACCGCGCGCCCGTCCTTCGCGAGCCGCTGCGCGACGTCGAGCGCCAGAAACAGGTCGTCGACGCGCCGCGCGGCCTCGCGCACGTGGGGTGCGGTCTCACCGCGAAAGTGCTCCACGAGATCGGGGCGACCCAGCACCAGCGGGTGCTCGTTCTGCAGCGCCAGCAGGTTGGCGCTCGCGCGTCCGATCAGCTGCTCGAGCTCGCCGACGAGCTTCTGCGCCTCTGCGCGCTTTCGCCGGCTCGCCCAGAGGCGCAGCACGAAGAGCGCGAGCAGCGCCGCCGACAGCACGCCCGCGAGCGCGATCGGCACCGTACGCGTCCAGAAGCGGTGCTCCGCTCGCTCCACGTCGCGCGTCGCCTCGGCCTGCGCCACCCGCGCATACGTGCCCCGCACGGCCTCGTACGCGGCGCCGGGCTCACCCAGAGCGAGCTCGGCTTCCGCACGCGCGAGCTCGCGCCGGCCCTGCAGCGCGTGATCTCGCGCAGACTCCAAGAAGGGCTCGGCCGCGAGCTCGGCGTCGATCGTGGCCAACCGCTGACGGAGCAGCGGGATCTGCGCGCGCACCCAGGCAACCTGGGCTTCGGCCTCGGCGAGCAGCCGCTCCGCGGAGCTCACGTTCGCCTGTGCGGCCGTCGCCTTCTCGGCCGCCAAGGCCGCATGTCCGATCGCTGCGAGACGCTCGGCCTCGGCCGCCTCGCCGAGCGCGAGGTCTCGCACCGGGCGCGCGTTCTGGAGCCGTAGAGATGCCTCTGCGGCGCGCTGGTCCCACGCTGCGACTCGAGCACGCACGGCAGCCGCGGTGGTGCGCGCGTAGGCCAGCTGCTCGTCGCGCCGCCGGAAGCGCTCTGCGGTCTCCTCGTCGCGACGGCGGATGCGCGCGGCGAGCTCGCCGTCGATGGCCAGCACCAGCTGTCGCAGCGCCTCCGCGTAGTCGCCGGCACGCGCGTGGGTGGCGAACGGCGAACGGTCGATCGTCTCGACGACCTCGCTCGCTTCCCAGCCGAGCTCCACCCAACGCGAGAACGGATGGACGATGATGTCGCGGTTCCGGAGGGCGAGCACGACGAGCACGGCGCTCTGGCGATCGACCCGCGGCGCCCACCGCTCGACCACGTCGTCGATGAAGCGGCCGGACTCGTCTCCGTAGTCGGGTCCGTCGCGATCGAGCGGATCGGAGTAGTCCACGATCAGCGCGTGGTAGCGCGCGCCCACGGGGCTCCGGTGCGTGAGCAGAAACGTCCGGAGCGCGCCGTAGTCGTTCTGCGCTGCGGCTCCCGCGACCGCCAGCACGCCGTCCGCCGGGAACGGTGGGACCGGCGTCGCCGCGCGCGCGGGTCGCGCGAGCCCGAGCAGCGCCAAGAACACCATCCCCCCCAGCCCGATGGGTCTCATGAGTGCGGGACATTACTCGCATGGAGCGCGCTTCCGCAGCTCGACGTCATCGCCGATTCGCTGGCCGACGCCGTCGGTCGCATCGCGCTGGACGACGGCACGGAGATCCGTTCACGACCGCGCCGCCGTGTGCCCGTCGTCGTCCACGATGGTCACCGCGATGGCGCTGCCGGCGAGCCCACCGGCGATGGCGCAGGCGACGACGCCCACGATCTCGAGCGTGGCCGGCGCGGCGGCGACGGTCAGCGCAGCTGCGCTCGCGCCCACGAACGCCGAGCGGAGCGCTCGCCCGCGCGACGGCGCGTCGTGAATCGACCGCTCCGCGACGGCCGCCGGCAAGGCGCCGAGCGACACCGCAATCGCCCACGGCGGCAACCCGGCGCGCTCGAGGGCCCATGCGCCGAGGCCGCCGCCGATCGCGCCGACGATGGCGCCGAGGCCGAGCCCCGCCGCGATGGCGAGCAAGGCCGACAGGAGCTCGGCGATGGGATCGTCGATCGTGTCGCTGAGGGACCACTCGCCGCTCACGTCCACGGGGCTGTCGGGTTCGTCGCTCACGGGACCTCCTTTGCGGCCCAGCCGCGCTTCGGTAGCTTCATCGGATGGACGCCGCTGCGGTCGCGGATGAGATCCGGCGGCAGTTCGCCGGACCCTTCGACGCCAAACGCGAGCCGCCTCCGATCACGAACGTCTTCGAGGAGCCGGTGCTGGGCGAGCGGCTCTTCGGGCTCTCCGCGAAGCTGAAGGGCCTCGGATCCGCGCCGGTTTCGGCCGCTCGCAGGACTCGGAAGCGTCTCTCGGACGACGAGGAGCTCATCGCGTTCCTCGTCACGCTCGACGAGCACCTCGAGACGATCGACGCGCACCTCGACGTGAATCGCGCCCGGACGGCGAATCTCGGAACGACGATCGCCGCCACGCTCGCGGCGCGCCGGATCGCCAAGGACAGAGCGAAGATCCTGGCCAGCCTGGCGCACCAGCTCCGTCGCGCGTGGCACCACATCCGCGCTCTCGAGGGCACGAAGCAGTTGCAGCCGGTCCGCCGCGCGCTGTGGCGGAGCCTGTTCACGGACGACCCCGTGGCGTTCCTCCGCTGGTTCGCCGACCGGCCGGGCGACAGTCGACTGGCGACGACGCCCGTGTTCCTCGAGGGCGAGACGGGCACGGGCAAGAGCATGATCGCGTCGTGCTTGGCGCGGTCGTCCTACGTGAACCTCGTGACCGCCCATGACGGGGACGTCGGGCGCCTGTTCGTCTCGGTGAACCTCGCGGGGCTCGCGCCGAGCATCGTGGAGTCCGAGCTCTTCGGCCACGTGAAGGGCGCGTTCACCGGCGCGACCGAGGACAAGGCGGGGCTGCTCGAGACCGTGGGCGAGCACGGGATCCTCTTCCTCGACGAGATCGCCGCCGCTCCGGTCCATCTGCAGGTGAAGCTGCTCGACGCCCTCGAGCGGCGCGCGGTTCGCCGCGTGGGAGACCTCGTGGAGCGGCCGTTTCGCGGTCGCCTGGTCGTCGCGGCGAACGAGAGCCCCGAGTCGCTGGTGGAGTCGGGACGGATGCGCGAGGACTTCTTCTATCGCATCTGCTCGGTCCGGATCACGATCCCGCCGCTGCGATCGATTTGGAAAGACGACGGCGTGAAGCTCGCTCACCTGTTCGCGGCCCGTCTCTTCGTGGGCGACGACCTGGCCAGCCGTCCGGCGCACACGTTGAGCGAGGACCAGCAGGGCTTCGTCGCGCGGATGGAGCCCAATTACCTCCGGCTCTGCACGAAGGTGGACGAGGCGCTCCGACGCCGCGGCGCCGACACCGACCCGTGGCGCGGGAATGTCCGGGAGCTGCGGCAGCTCGTCGCGGCGGTCTACGTCGGGGTCGATCCGCCCGCGCGGATGCCGGGCTCTTCCGCGCGGCTCCCCGATGGCGGTGCCCTCGAGGCGCTGGAGCGGGCCGCGTTCGCGCTCGGGCGAGAGGGGCCGCTCGAGCGGGGTGTCGTGGCCGGCGGCCACCGCAAGGTGAAGCACGCCGTCATGCGGGAGCTCGTTCGGGGGATCCGAGAGCGCCCCAACGGTCGAAGCGACAACGAGGCGGCCAAGCTCGCGGGTGCGAACGTCAAGACCATTCGCGAGCTCGGCCGCGGAGAGCGCAGGCAATCCAATCGACGATGATTGCAATCGATCCCGCACCCAGAGAGGCGTCAATCGAAGAGCCGATAATCGGGAGCGCCGCGGCTGCCCCGGGCTCTTCGAATCGCGCGCCGCGGCTCGGGCGCGCCCGCGTCGGCCGCGGTTCGAGCCGGCGGCCACGAGGGCGACCCATTCGGCCAGAGCCGGCTCGACCATTGCCGGACACCCGCATCGTGTAATTCGCCTTCCGAGCCTCCCACGCCCCACAACCGAAGCACCCTGGTCGGAAGGCGAAATTGCGCCGAAGACCGCAGCGACGAGACCTCGCGCCGCAGCGCGCCGATTCGCTCGCGATTGTCCGCGACGTCTCCGCGCACCACGGCGAGGTCCGCACGCAGCGCCGTGAATCCCAGCGCCGCCAGCGCGAGCGCCGCGCCGGCCGCGAAAGGCCACCACCCAGGAACCGTTCGACGATTCATCGGACACCTCGAGCCGACAATCCGCAAGGCCCGTGCCCGATGGACGCCCACGACGAGAGCTCCGGGAATCAAGGCTCGGCAGCGCCTCGGCGCCGGGGAGCCGATCGATCGACCCGTCCAGAAAACGGACTCCGGAGCGCCAGTAACCGGCGCGACACCTGGTGGGCCGTCGGCGAATCTCCGGGATTCTCCCATCGTCGTCGTGTGGCACGTGGCTCGCTGCGTCGCATCGCATGGCCCACCCCATTCGCGCTCTCGGCAAGTCACTGGGATCGGTTCTCGCCGCGCTCGTCACCGCGTGCTGCGTCGCAGCGTTCGGGCAACACGCGCTCGGCCTCGTGCGATCGAGCGACGTCGACGACACGGTGCTCGGCTCGGCGGGGATGCTCGTCTGCGCGCTGTTCGCACCGTTCGCCGCGCTCGACGTCCTCGGCTCGCTCGTGGCCGCGGTCCGCGACACGTGCAGGCTGGCGCGGCGGGCGCGCGAGGCGGCGGCGCGCCCGGAGGTCCGTCGGGTCCAGGTGCCGACCATGGGACCGTACCGCAGCTCGACGCGCCCGGTGCTCGACGTCGCCGCGCGGCGTCGCGGCTGGCTCCGGATCGGGCTCGCGACCCTCGCGCTGCTCGGGCTCGGCGGTGCCATCGCGGCCCATCTCGGGTGCGCGCGATGAGGGCCGCCGTGCCCGTCGGTCCCGTCCTCGACGGTGTGCTCGACCTCGCGCACCGCGCCGGACGGAACGCGTTGCTGATCGGCTCGCACGGCATCGGCAAGTCGCAGGCGGTCGCCGCCTGGGCCGAGCGTCGGTCGTTGGCGCGGACCGAGATCGATCTCTCGCAGCTCGAGTCGGTCGGCGACCTGATCGGATCGCCCTTCGTGCGCGACGGACGCACGCACCTCGCGCCGCCGATTCACCTCCCGAGCCCGACCGATCGCCGCGAGGGGATCATCCACCTCGAGGAGACGCTCCGCGCGCAGCCTTGGATGCACGCGGCGATGTACTCGTTCCTCTCGGGCGGAGCGCTGGGACCGACCTACCGCGTGCCCCGCGGTTGGACGGTCGTGGCGACGGCGAACCCCGTCGAGCCCGGAGGCCGGTACGACGGGCGGGCGCTCGATCCCGCCGCGCGCGACCGATTCGTGGTCGTCGACGTGGTGGCGTCCCTCGAGCACTGGCTCCAGTGGGCGCGGGACGGCGACGTCCACCGTGCCGTCGTCTCGTTCGTCGAGACGTCGGGCGAGCGCGTGTTGACGGATCCCGCTGCGACGCCCCGCGGCTGGGAGCACGTCTCCAAGCTCACGCACGCGTTCGAGGAGCTGGAGCCGCACGAGCGCTCCGACGACGCGCTCGTCGCCGCGCTGACCGGCTGCGTGGGCAACCGCTGGGCGCGATCGTGACGTCGAAGGGCTTCCGCCTCGTCTCGAGCGCGGAATCGAGATCGTGTGTGCGGAGCACTCGCTCCACGCTGCGATCCTCGCGCGAGCGCGGTTCGAGGCGGACGAGCAGGTGCGCGTGATGGGCGTCACCCTGTCGGGCGGCGCACCCTTGTTCCTCTACTCCCGGGCCGCCATGCGCCGCGCGCGGCCGCGCCAGATCGCGGCCGTCCTCCTGCACGAGCTCGGGCACCTCCTCCTGTTCCACGTGGTCAAGCCGATTGGCTCGTTCGAGCACCCCGGGGCACGACGCCTCGCGGAGGAAGTGTCGGCCAACGCCTTCGTGAAGGGCTTCCCTTTCCCGGAGCGTCCCATCCTGTTGTCCGATTTCGGGCTTCCCGAGGGCGAGAGCACCGACGTCCGATACCGGAAGCTCGTCGAGATGGGTCACGCCGGCGGCGCCGAGGTCCGTACGCTGGACGACCACGACGTGTGGGAGCGGCGGTGTCCGGTCGGCGCGCTCGAGAGCGCCGTGTGGTCGGCCAATCTGATGGACGCCTGGGAGGGTGCGGAGGGCTGGGATCGATTCGAGCTCCCCGCGGAAGCGCCCGCGGTCTTGGGGTCGATCGATCGCGGGTCGGCGCCGGGCGATCGCATCGAGACGCTCCCCGACGGCGACGCGGAGGGGATCGGTCGCGCGCTCTGCTCCGCGGTCGAACGGCTGACCGGCGGTCGCTGCGAGCTGCGCGAGTCCCGCACGCGACCGGCGCGTCGAGCCCTCGCGGGCAGCGTCACGTATCCGGGCCTCGTGGTCCGACCGACGGAGCCTCACGTCGCGGTGATTGTCGACACCTCCGGCTCGACCGCGCAGTTCGCCTACGAGACCGCGTCCGCGCTGGCAGCGCTCGCCGACAGGGCGAAGGTGACGATGATTCAATGTGATTGTCGGGTGCAATCCGTCGAGCGGCTGCGATGGCCGCTCCCGCCGATTCGAGGCCGGGGCGGCTCCGACCTGCGCCCTGCGTTCCACGAGCTCGAGAAGCTGCGGTGCGACGCCGTGGTCGTGATCACCGACCTGGTCACCGGCCTTCCCGCGGTCGCGCCGTCGATCCCCGTCCTGTTCGTCGTCACGCCGGACGCTCCGCCGGCGCCGTGGGGGAGGTACCTCCGTCTCCCTGCACGGTGGCGGGCACCGGCGGGATGAGACCCGAACGGCTCACCGGTAGGTCTGCCACATCGATTCGACGAAATCGTCCCAGCCCTGGCCGTGGGCTGCCCAATCCGCGCGGAAGTCGGAGCCGCTCATGTCGAAGATGGCCTGCGTGTACGCGGCGTCGCCGGTCGGGTCCATCCAGCGGTCGACGTAGGCGAAGAACGCGTCGAGGCCCCACGCCGATTGTGCACCCATCAGTCGCGCGGCGAGCGGTTGGCCCACCCACGCCTGGCTCGTGCAGCAACGGCACGACTGCGACGGTGCGGCCCTTCCGCCGTGCGGTCGTCGAATCCGGTCCACGTGCGTCGGCCGAGCTCGCGCCAGCCCGTCCATCGGAGCCGATCGATGGCGCGTTGCGCTCGCGACTGGGATCAGCGGTCCGCGACCTTCAGGGTCATCTGGATGTCGTCGATGCTCAGACCGTCGACGCGGAAACGATCCGTCACGCGTCCGACCTCGACGAAGCCCAGGCTCGCGTAGAGCGCGTGGGCTCGGTCGTTCCCGCGGAACACACCGAGATCGATCCAGTCGATCGCCGGCTGCGCGCGTGCCCAGGCGATCGCGGTCTCGGTCAAGCGACGTCCCCAGCCGCGCCTGCGATGGGGTCGTTCGATCCCGATGCCGAAGTCGGCGCGGTGGAGGCTCGCCGCGAGGTCGCTGCCCGCGAGATGGGCGCTGCCGACGATCACGGTGCCGAGCCAGAGGCCCCATGCGCGCCGCCAG
>JADZFZ010001152.1 GCA_020854145.1 Deltaproteobacteria bacterium
CGACCCGCCGGTCACCCGTGAAGATGCGGAGCGCGCGATTGGCGACCGCTCTCATCGCGCTGATGCCCGTCGCGAACCTCGCGCTGACCTTCACGAAGGTGTTCCGCGCGGCCGGCGAGCTCGGCAGCCGCGTCGAGGTGAGCTGGGGGCCAGCCGTGACGATTGCGGGTGTGCTGCTCGCGCTCGTCGGCGCCGCTCGCCTCGGCGTGCGCAGCAAGGCCGACCTCGATGCCCTTCGAGACGGCCCCATCGCGCCCCACGACGCGGAAGAGAAGGGCACGATTCACTGAATCACTGGGGCTGGGCTCGCCCCCGCGGCCCCTCGCGGCAAGAAGGGGCTGCGCCACGAGCTTGCTCTCTCTTGCGACTCCCCCGTGAAGAGCGTGTCCCGACGGGTCGACGGCGCAGTCGGGGACCGCCGAGCACCGCAGTACCGTCGTTCGATGGGGCGGCGCCGCGACGAGCGACGCGAGCCCGGGCGGCGACGGGTCGACCGCGAGCGACGCCGGCCCAGCCGCGGACGCCGTACGAGACGCCGCCCCGCCGCTCGACGGCGCGACCACCGACGGCGGCGCGACGCGCGATGCCGCTCGCTCTCTCGACGCCACCACGGCGGATGCGGGCGCGCCCTCGCTTCGCCCCACCGCGTGCGCGAGCGTGTCTTCCACCGGCGCCGCGGGAGACCGGGGCGGCGATATCCCCGACGTCTCGGCGGAGGCGAGACGTCCCGCGTCAGCGTCAGCAGCGCCGCCGCACAGGCCGACGGCGGCAGCTTCGGACCGTTCGTGTCGGACGACGGGCGCGTCATCGCGTTCACGAGCTTCGCCACGACCCTCGTGGCCGGCGACGGCACGGCCAGGCCGACGCGTTCGTCCACGACCGCACGACGGGCACGACGACGCGCATCAGCCTCGACCCGCTCGGCGCCGAGCTGAGCCAGGGCGCGGCCGTCACGTCGATGTCGGGCGACGGCACGCTCGTGGTCTTCGAGACGCGCTCCGCCAGCGTCGTGGCGGGCGACACCAACGGCGAGCGCGACGTCTTCGTGCGCGATCTCGAGGCGGCGACGACCTTCCGCGTCAGCGTCGGCACCGGCGGGACCGAAGCGTCACGCGGGGGCTTCGACGGCTTCGTCTCGGCCAACGGACGGTACGTGGTCTTCGTGAGCTCATCGGACGAGCTGGCCCCGCCCGGCGGCGCGCAACCCGACGTCTTCCTGCACGACCTCGTGACGCGCGAGACGACGCTGGTCAGCATCGACGCGACCGGAGGCCCATCGAACCGCGGCAGCTCGAGACCGTCCGTCTCGGACGACGGCCGTCACGTCGTGTTCCAGAGCGAGGCGACGGACCTCGTCACGGCGACCGACCTCAACGCGACGTACGACGTGTTCCTTCGCGATCGCGTCGCGGGCGTGACCACTTGTCTGAGCCTGCTCGCGTCGGGCACGACCGGCGCGAGCACCAGCGATCGTCCGATCGTCGCCGCCGACGGCAGCCTGGTCGCGTTCGCGAGCTACGCCGCGCTGCTGCCCGGCGACACCGACGTCGCGCAGGACGTCTACCTCGTCCCGCTCCCGTGACGCGACGCGAGAGCCCCGCCGGCACGAAGGAGCCGCGGTCTGCGTGGGCGTCCCCGGTCGCTTGACCGTTGCCGCGGTTCGCCGACAGATTCCACGGCATGTCCACCCCGCGCACCCCTCGGCCCCCGCCGGCGCGAAGGAGCCGCTCCGCCGAGCTGTCTCGGCAGCGTGAGCGCGCGCGCATCGAGGCGATGACCGTGGAGGAGCGCATCAAAGAGGCCCTCTCGCTGTCGGCGCAGCTGTCCTGGCTGCGCCCGGCACGGCCTCCCTCGCGGTGACCGTCGCGGATCCGGAGGCGACGCTTCGCGCTGCCGAGCGCGTGGTCGAGCTGCTCGCACGGCAGGGTCTCGAGACGGTCGTCATCGGCGCGGTCGCGCTCGCCGCGTACAAGTACGTGCGCGAGACGAGGGACCTGGACCTCGGGGTGGACGCCTCGCTTGGCCAGATGCGCGACGTCGCCCGAGCGCTCGAGCGCGAGCCCGGCTTCACCGTCGCTCTGCACGAGCCGGACGCCGACGATCCGCTCGGCGGTGTGATCGACGTCGAAGGGGAGTTCGGCCGGATCCAGATCGTGAGCTTCGGCGACCGGTTCCCGGCCGCGATCGTGGACGGGATCCGCGAAGCGACGCTCGTGGTCCGCGAGGGCAGCCCGCTGCGCATCATCCCGCTTCCGCAGCTCGTGGCGCTGAAGGCGTACGCCGGTGGGATGAAGTCGTTGGCGGACATCGTCGAGGTCCTCGCGCGCAACCCCGACGTCGACCGCGACGCGATCCTCGAGGTCTGCCGTCGCTACCGTCTCGAGGCGCGGATCGAGGCGCTCCTGTCCGAAGAGCTTTGAGCCCCGCGTCGAGCCCTGGCGGCGGAGCATGCGATCCACTGCCACCCTTGAATCGGCTACGCTGACGGGTGGCGGCGCCACCGGTCTTCGGGAGACCGCGCACGCCTCGGCGACTCGCATGTCCGGTCGGTAGCTCGGAGCCAGCAGAGATGCAGCCAGGTGGATGGGGCGGCGGCGGAGACCGCGACCAGCGTTGGGGTCGTTCGGGCAACCGCTCCCGCGGTGAGGGCGTGGATCACCGGGACCGCAGCCAACAGGAGCACAGCGGTGGCAATGCAGTGCTGCTCGCGGCGGCCATTGCGGTCGGCGTCTCGGTGCTGATCGGTTGGGCCGTCCGAGGCCGCCGTCGCGCCGCGTCAGTGGCGTCATCCCCATTGGCCCTAGTTGCTCGGGGAGTTGTGTTGACGTCCGTGGTGACCGTCGTCGTCGGTTATCTCCTGCCATGGATCGACCAGTCCCTCCTGTTCATTCAGGTGCAGAAGTCGGGCTTCGATCTGATCGGCGGCATCCTTCGCGCAGTCCGGGCAATCGATGGCCCCGGCGAGGCTATCGAGGAGGCGAGACTGCGGCTCATGTTGGCCGCTGCCGCCGTCAGCCTCCCCCTGGCCGTTGCCGTGCCCTGCTTACCCTCCAGCGTCTTCGGAGTCAGGGCAGGGTCCGTGGCCGGGTTGGCGTTCGCGGTGCCGGCGATGATCTGGCTCTACGTTGCGGGGGAAGTCGATGAAGCACTCGGTCGGATGACAGGACCCCTGTCGGCTCTCGCTGGAGATCCCGCCGCTGCGATTGGGACTGGCGTGTACGCGGTTGCGGCTGGTATGGCCGGCGGTGTCGTCGGCGGGCTTCTTGGCTTGGTGGCTCTGGCGTGGACGCGGGATCGGCCGCTACCGGTTCGCGCACGACCAGTGCCCGATACCCCAAGTCCGTCCGCCGCGCCCGCTCGGCGCTCGCCGCAAGGCCCGTCCGCGGAGCCACCCGCTCAGCCGCCGCCGGACACGGACCCTGCTGCAGGCGTTTCTCCTGAGACGGCAGCGGAGCTCCCGCGGCGAGAGCCGACCGAGACAGAACGAGCGTTTCCCGCGCGAACGGTCCTGCTCGCAGCCGTGATCGTGCTTCCGTTGTCACTGGCGGGCGCCGCGGGTCTGGGATACTGGTCGGGCCGCACGCCCGACCGCGGGTCAGAACCAACTCGAGCAACCGTCGAGCGTCGTGCATCCAAAACGGCGGCGCCGGCCGAGATCAGCGAAGCCGAGCTGCGGCGGTACTACGACGACCACCCATCCGAGTTCCACAAGCCCCTGCAACGTCGTGCCGCTCAGATCCTGTTCGCACCCGAGGATCGCGCCGCCGCAGAGCGCGTGCTTGCGGAGCTCCAGAGGGATCTCCCAAACCAGGCGCTGTTCCGCGACCGAGCGGCCAGATTGTCGGTGGATCGTGACACGAGTGTTCGAGGGGGAGACCTCGGGTTCGTTTCACGGCCGCATGAGCGTCAAGACGGGGAACGGGAGGTTCCTGCCGTCGTGATGGACGCGATCTGGCGGATCGAACGAGTAGGCGACTACGCCCCCTTGGTCAGATCGTCGCGCGGTTGGCATGTCGTTCGATTGACCGGAAAACGGGCGGCGCTGCATTTGTCGTTCGAGGAGGCGAGGGGGCGCATCCGAAGCCTCCTGCAACAGCAGAGCACCGGGTCCCAGCGCTAGCGTGCCCGTATTGATGCGCCACGCGGTCCCTTGTGCTCCCGGCCATCGGCGCCGACAATCGGCCGCCGAGGGGCACCGTGTCACCGGCCGGCAGCAAGGACGCGCCCGAGGCCAAGGCGCGCAAGAAGATCGACGAGGAGCTCGAGCAGGCCGGCTGGCTGCTGCAGGACCGCGACGACATGAACCTCTCCGCGGGCCCCGCGATCGCGGTGCGGGAGTACAAGCTCGCCAAGGGGCACGGCTACGTCGACTACCTGCTCTTCCTCGATGGCCGCGCGGTGGGCGTCTGCGAGGCCAAGCCCGCGGGCTTCTCGATCCTCAGCGTCGAGACGCAGGCCAACAAGTACTCGGAGGGCTTGCCGGTCGTGCTGGACGCGCCTCACCGTCCGTTGCCTTTCCTGTACATCGCAACGGGTGAGGAGACCGCCTTCATCAACCGGCTCGACCCGCAGCCGCGAACGCGGACCGTGTTCTCGTTCCATCGCCCCGACACGATGCGCGAGTGGCTGACCGCCGACACGCTCCACGCGTGGATCCAGGGGCTCGGCGGGTACTTCACGGTCGGCGAGGACTCGAAGCCTTCGACGCTCCGCGCCCGGCTGCGCGCGATGCCGCCCGTGGACCTCCCCGGGATGTGGCCGAACAAGGTGCAGGCGGTCTCCCGGATCGAGAAGAGCCTGTTCGACGACCGGCCGCGCTCGCTCATCCAGATGGCGACTGGCACCGGCAAGACGCTGCTCGCGGTCACGACGCTCTACCGGCTCATCAAGTTCGGCGGCGCGCGGCGCGTGCTGTTCCTGGTGGACCGCGCGAACCTCGGCGAGCAGGCGGAGAAGGAGTTCCAGGCCTTCCGCACGCCGGACGACAACCGGAAGTTCGCCGATCTCTACCGTGTCCAGCGTCTGACCTCGAACACGATCGGGTCGTCGAGCAAGGTCGTCATCTCCACGATCCAGCGGCTCTACTCGATCCTGAAGGGCGAGCCGGAGCTCGACCCGGAGGCCGAGGAGCACACCGAGCTCGACGACGCTCCTGTGATGGCACGACAGCCGCTGCCGGTCGTCTACAACGCGGCGATCCCACCCGAGTTCTTCGACGTCATCTTCATCGACGAGTGCCACCGATCCATCTACTCGTTGTGGCGGCAGGTCATCGAGTACTTCGACGCGCATCTCCTCGGGCTGACCGCGACGCCCGCGCAGCACACGTACGGCTTCTTCAAGCAGAACGTCGTGATGGAGTACCCACACGAGCGGGCGGTCGCCGACGGCGTCAACTGCGACTACGACGTCTACCAGATCCGCACGAAGATCACGGCGCAAGGCTCGACGGTCGAGGCCGCGCCGGGGAACCTGTTGGGGTATCGCGACCGGAAGACGCGCAAGCTCCGCTGGGCGGTGCCCGACGAGGATCTGACCTACGACGCGAGCGACCTCGACAGGAACGTCGTCGCCGAGGACCAGATCCGCCTGATCGTCCGGACGTTCCGTGACAAGGTGCTGCCCGAGGCCTTTCCCGACCGCACGGAGGTGCCGAAGACGCTCATCTTCGCGAAGGACGACTCGCACGCCGAGGACATCGTCCGCATCGTCCGCGAGGAGTACGGGAGGGGCAACGAGTTCTGCCAGAAGATCACCTACAAGGTGACGGGCAAGAAGCCGGCGGAGCTGCTCCAGGACTTCCGCATCGGCTACCCCACACGCATTGTCGTGACCGTCGACCTCATCGCCACGGGCACGGACATCAAGCCCGTCGAGATCGTGATGTTCATGCGGGGCGTGAAGTCGCGGGTGCTCTTCGAGCAGATGAAGGGCCGGGGCGTTCGGGTCATCGACACGAACGAGCTCCAACAGGTCACGCCCGACGCGAAGGCGAAGACACACTTCCTGATCGTCGACTGCGTGGGCGTGTGCGAGCGGAAGCTGGATGACACGCACCCGCTCGACACGGCGCCTGGCGTGTCGCTCACGACGCTGCTCGACCACGTGGCGTCGCGGGGCATCCACGACAAGTACCTCTCGTCGCTCGCGAGCCGGCTCGCGCGCATCGGGAAGCAGTGCGACGCGGAGGATCTGGAGAAGATCGAGGAGGCCTCCGGCGGCAAGTCTCTCGCGACCATCGCCGGCGACCTGCTCGACGCGTTGGACGCCGACTGTCACGAGGCCGAGGCGTGCGCGATGTTCGGGCTCGCGGGCGACGCCGAGCCGACGGACGAGCAGCGCCGGCAGGCGGCCGAGAAGCTGAAGCGTGCGGCCGTGGCTCCGCTCGAGACACGCCCCGAGCTGCGCAAGCTGATCGTCGCGCTCCGGGACAAGTTCGAGCAGGTCTACGACGAGCTGAGCCGCGACGAGCTGCTCGAGGAGTCGACCGGCTACAGCCAGGAGGCGAAGGACAAGGCCGCCGCGCTGGTGAAGTCGTTCGAGGAGTACCTGGCCGAGAACCGCGAGGAGATCGACGCGCTCGATTTCTTCTACTCGGTGCCGCACAAGAAGCGCCTCCGCTACTCGGACATCAAGGCCCTGGCCGAGGCCATCTCGGCGCCGCCGCGCCAGTGGACGCCGGAGAAGCTGTGGCGCGCCTACGAGACGCTCGAGCGCTCGAAGGTCCGGGGCGCCTCCGCCGGGAGGCTGTTGACCGACGTCGTCTCGCTGGTGCGCTTCGCGCTGCACCAGGACGACGAGCTCGTGCCCCACGTCGAGCGGGTGCGCGAGCGCTTCGATGGATGGCTGGCGCAGCAAGCGAACAAGGGACGGCAGTTCACCGAGGAGCAGCGGAGGTGGCTCGAGATGATGCGTGATCACATCGGGACGACCGTGGAGATCGAGCTCGACGACTTCGACCTGACGCCGTTCGCGTCGGAGGGCGGGTTGGCGCGAGCGTCCAGGCTCTTCGGCGGTGAGCTGCCGGCGATCGTCGGCGAGCTCAACGAGGCATTGGCGGCGTGACGATCCCGTTACCGCGTTTGCCGGACGGGTGGGCATGGTCGACGGTTGAGGCAGTCGGGGCCATCGACGACCAAGCCGTTCTGACCGGACCCTTCGGAACGTCCATCGGACCGGACGACTTTATCGAGCAGTCGGCGGAAGCCGTCCCCGTTCTCACAATCGGCTGCCTACGGCAGGCCGGCATCGACATCACGAAGGCGGTGTTCATATCCCCGGCCAAGGCGCACGAGCTCCACCGCTACCGCCTACGCCACGGAGACGTGTTGTTCTCCAGGATGGCGACCGTCGGCCGCGCGGGCTTTGTGGAACGACGACACGAGGGTGCGCTGTTCAACTACCATGTCATGCGCCTCCGCCTCCGACGCGACGCAATCGATTCCTATTTCTTCATCTACTTCGTGCGCGGCTCTGAGGTGGTGCGCTCACACGTCCGCGACGTCAACCACGGCATGACGCGCGACGGGATCAACACAGAGCAACTCTTGTCGATGCCGGTGCCGATCGCGCCGCGCAGAACGCAGCACGGGATAGTCGACGCCATCGACAGCTACCTCTCCCGCCTCGACGCCGCCGTCGCCAGCCTCGAGCGTGCCCAGACCAAGCTCAAGGCCTATCGCGCCTCCGTCCTCAAGGCGGCAGTCGAAGGCCGCCTCGTTGCCACCGAATCCAGCGTCGCCCGCAAGGAGGGTCGCACCTACGAGCCGGCCGACGTCCTCCTGAAGCGCATTCTCGCCGAGCGCCGCCGACGCTGGGAGGAAGCCGAGCTCGCGAAGATGACGGCTGCGGGCAAGGCGCCGCGCGACGACAAGTGGAAAGCGAGATACGAGGAGCCCGCACCGCCGGACACGAGCGAGCTGCCGGAGCTGCCGGAGGGCTGGTGTTGGGCAACCGTGGAACAGGTCGCTGACGACATCCCCCGGGCAATCCAGAGCGGACCATTTGGGAGCAACCTGCTCCACTCGGAGTTCCAGACCCAGGGCAAACTCGTCATCGGAATTGACAACGTCCAGGACGGGTACTTCTCCATGGGTGAGAATCACAGGATTTCCGAGGCGAAGTACTCAGAACTCGAGCACTACGCTGCCCGCCCTGGCGACGTCCTGATAACGGTGATGGCAACCGTGGGCCGAACATGCGTGGTGCCCGACAACCTGGAACCGGCGATCATCACAAAGCACGTCTATCGGGTCACGCCGAACCGGTCGCTCACGGATCCGGGATATCTCCACGCGACGTTATGGGGCGCGCCAGCCGTGCGAACTCAGATGTTCGGTGGCGTTCGCGGGCAGACCCGACCCGGCCTCAATGGCGGCATCATACGCATGCTTGCGATTCCGCTCCCGCCTCGAGCGGAGCAGCAGCGGATTCTTGAAGAAGTGGAGAGGCTTCTCTCCGTTCGCGATGGCACCGTGCTCCAGTTGTCTCGCACGGCGCTGCGCGCAACTCGACTCCGCCAGTCGATCCTCAAATGGGCATTCGACGGCAAGCTCGTCGACCAAGATCCCACCGACGAGCCCGCCGACGTCCTCCTCGCCCGCATCCGCGCCGAACGCGCCGCTGCCGCCGCAGCGCCCGCGCGCCGCCGCATCCGCCGGGTACGCGCATGAGCGACCAGAGCGACCGGCTCGTCAAGAAGCTCTGGAGCTACTGCCAGGTCCTCCGCGACGACGGCCTCAGCTACCAGGACTACCTCGAGCAGCTCACGTTCCTCCTCTTCCTCAAGATGGCAGACGAGCGCGCCCGCCTCACCGGCAAGCCGCAATCCATCCCCAAGGGATACCGGTGGGAAGACCTCGCCAACCCGAAGATGGAAGGCGTCCAGCTCGAGCAGCACTACCGGGACACCCTCAAGAAGCTGGGTGAGCAAGGCGGCATGCTCGGGCTCATCTTCCGCAAGGCGCAGAACAAGATCCAAGACCCCGCCAAGCTGCGCCGCCTCGTCGTCGACCTCGTCGGCAACGAGGACTGGCTTGAGATGTCCGCCGACATCAAGGGAGACGCCTACGAGGGACTGCTCGAACGGAACGCGCAGGACGTCAAAGGGGGAGCCGGCCAGTACTTCACGCCGCGACCGCTCATCGACGCCATCGTCGACTGCATCCAGCCGAAGCCCGGCGAGATCATCGCCGACCCCGCCTGCGGTACGGGCGGCTTCCTGCTCTCCGCCCACCACTACCTCGCCACCCACTACCAACTCGACCGCACGCAGAAGAACCATCTTCGCTACGACGCGCTCCGTGGCATCGAGCTGGTCGACGGCGTCGCGCGCCTCTGCGCCATGAACCTCGCTCTCCACGGCGTCGGTCCCGACGACGACACCCGCAAGCCGCCCATCCTCGGCGGCGAGGACTCGCTCCGCACGGAGCCCTCCGAGCACGTCGACGTCGTCCTCACCAACCCCCCATTCGGGAAGAAGTCGTCCATCACCGTCGTCAACGACGAGGGCGAGACCGACCGCGAGAGCATCACCTACAACCGCCCCGACTTCTGGACGACGACCTCCAACAAGCAGCTCAACTTCGTCCAGCACGTCAAGTCGATGCTCAAGATGCACGGCCGCGCCGCGGTCGTCGTCCCCGACAACGTCCTGTTCGAAGGCGGCTCGGGCGAGAAGGTCCGCCGCAAGCTCCTCCAGGAGTGCGACGTCCACACGCTGCTGCGCCTCCCGACCGGCATCTTCTACGCCCAGGGAGTGAAGGCGAACGTCCTCTTCTTCGACCGCAAGCCCGGCGCGAAGGACCCGTGGACCAAGAAGGTCTGGATCTACGACCTGCGGACGAACAAGGACTTCACCCTCAAGCAGAAGCGCATGACCCGCGCCGACCTCGACGACTTCGTCTGCTGCTACCACCCCGACAACCGGAACAAGCGGACGCCGACCTGGGACGCGACCAAGAACCCCGAAGGCCGCTGGCGCGTCTTCACCTACGACGAGATCGTCGCCCGCGACAAGTGCAGCCTGGACATCTTCTGGCTGAAGGACGAGTCCCTGCAGGACTCGGCGAACCTTCCGGACCCCGACGTGCTCGCCGAGGAGATCGCGGAGGATCTCCGGAGCGCGCTAGAGCAGATCGAGAGTGTGCTTGGGGATCTACAGGAGCGGGCCACGGGCAACACGCGTCGGCTGGTGTAAGACCAGGCCGCGCGCACGGCGGCTCATCGCAGCCCCGACCCGATGTGCTACACGAGAAGACACCATGGCTCCGGAAGAGCAGCACGTGCCCCGCTTCGCCCTGGCCCAGGCTGACGCCGTTGCGTGGCTGCAGACGTTGCCGGACCAGAGCGTAGACCTGGTTGTTACCGATCCGCCCTACGAGTCGCTGGAGAAGCACCGCGCCGTCGGCACAACCACGCGGCTCAAGCATAGCAAGGCTTCGAGCAACGACTGGTTTGCCATCTTCCCCAATTGGCGATTCGGCGACCTCTTCCGCGAGCTGTTTCGCGTGCTCAAGGCAAATCGTCACTTCTACCTGTTCTGCGATCCCGAAACGGCCTTCATCGCGAAGCCCCTGGCCGAAAAGGCGGGCTTCAGGTTCTGGAAGCCGCTGGTGTGGGACAAGAAGAAGATAGGCATGGGCTACCACTACCGCGCGCGATACGAGTTCATCCTCTTCTTCGAGAAGGGGAAGCGCAAGCTCAACAATCTGGGCATCGCGGATATCATCGAGATGCCGCGGATCGCCAACGGCTACCCGACGGAGAAGCCTGTTGGTGTGGCCGAGATCCTGGTAAGCCAGAGCACACAGGCAGGCGAATTGGTACTCGATCCATTCATGGGCTCGGGGACCACGGGCGTTGCCGCATTGCGGCTCCAGAGATCCTTTCTCGGGAACGACAGCGGCGCTGAGGCGGTCTCCATAGCCCGACGACGGTGCCGCGAACTCGGCCGGGATGTCACTTCGATCGGCATTCCTGAGGGACCCGGTAGCCGGCGGCCAGCCCAATTGGATTTCGTGCTGGAAGACAAGCCTCCGGCGGCCACGCGATGACGAACAGCTCTGGCCGGCTCAGCGCGAGGTGCCTGGGTAGTGCGACGCAAGCTCAGTGAGCCACTTCCGCAACGTCGATGCGCGTCGCCCTGGCGTGGTTCCGCTCAACCCTACCACGCATTGCTCCAGGAACTGTTGGGCCGTTTCTGGCTTAAGATCTGGGAGTCGATCGACCCCGCAGTAGGCCCTCCACGCGCGTCCGACGGGTGAGTCCTCGAAGTAGACTGCCGTCAGCGCCAGTCGGCCCGCATGGTCGATGTCCCGCAAGGCATGGGCGCGACTCGTGGGCAAGTTGTCCTCGTCGAAGAATCCAAGTATTCGCGCCCCTTGTTTGTAGTAGTTCACCTGGCGCGTATTGCCGATCTCGTCGATGTCGGCGACAGTTACGACGCCCCGTTTGAGCATCGCGTCAACGGCCTGGAATACCTGTCTGACCGTGTTTGCCTGCGGAACGTAGTCTTTGTGAATCAGAGTCTGCTTCCCTCGGCGCGCCTCGCGGACTCTGCCCGGGACGCCGCGGCTCGCTCGACTCGCAACGTCTGCACGTAGTACGAGGGTAGTCTGCCAACTTGCAGACTGCGGGTCCGTTAGAATGAGTTCGAGTTGCTGCCCAGGTCCCGCCTCGGGCGCCAGGCGTCGGGCGAGAGCAATGAAGGCGTTGGCAACCGCCGGGTCCATCTCCTCGAGGACGAGCTGAAGCTGATGCTCTGTCGCGCCCGCAGCCACCAGTCGGTTCAGCATGTCGAACACGGCTTTGGCGTCAGCCTCTGTGTAGGAGATGTGCACAGGAACCGATGCCCCGGGGGCCCAGCGCAAGCTGATGCCATAATCGGGTGCCTCCACCTCGACGAATTCGGGATTGCGCGAAATCGCAATTGCCGCCTCAGCGAAGCGAAGGAAGTTGACCAGCGTCCGGCTACTCGGTTGCGGTGCGCTGTTCAGTCGCAGCGTTTGGACCGGTCTGCCGGTCTCGGCAGCCACGGCGCCGGCACTGTCGAGCAACGAACGGCGGCGAATGGAGTCGAGCAGCGCTGGGAGGGGCAACTGGTACGATGCGTAGTCGTCGAGCGCCTTTGCCAACTCGAGCTCGAGCAATTGCACCGCTCTAACATCAAGGCGGGGTGCAACCGGGATAGCAGCTGATCGCAGTCGCTCGACCACTTGCTTCAGAGATTCGACCTCATGACCCTCGACCACATCCGCCAGCCGGCTTTGGAGCGCAGCCGCGAGGCGCGCCCTGGCCGCCCCGGGGATGTGCCAGTCGAGTTTCTCGGCCTCTGCCAGGTGGTCCAGCAGCGCGAGTGCTCCGATGGGAACCGAAGGGTGCGTATGAGCAATGGCCGAGAGGAGGAACTCGAGCATCTGGCCGAACAGGTACGGCGAAATCCCATCGTCTTCGACTACCTCGCGTGTCGCCGTTGCGAGGAGCGTATGGACTATGCCCAAGTCAGAGGTGCCGTTCGCCATGAGCCACAACCTGGTTGCACGCTCGATCGCTGTGGAGCTGGGTGAGCAGGCAATGGCGAGCACTCGTCCGGCCTCTGCGTCGTGCTCCTGAAGGTATCTGGTCCAGAGCACCAGCAGGCCGAGGTCACGCTCCGTGATCTGCTCCGCAGCCTGCAGAAAGGCACGCGGGCCCTGGTCGAGGCTGGTCCGGAGTGTGGCAGGCAAATGGTGGTACATGGTGTCAGCCCTGGAAAGCAAGCCCCCAGATCTCGACGTCGATCCGTGGAGCTCCTCGTCCTCTGTGCTTGGTGGCATAGAAGTGGCAGCTCATCGTGGGGAACCCCTCCTTGGGCGCACGCCGGACGAACTGCAAAGCCTTGGGGCATGCGGTGGCTGACCGAACGTCGTGTTGGGCGGGTGTGCACATGTCGGCGAGCTCCCCCAGCCACTGCGTCCCCTCCGGCTTGGTCGGGGGGACGTCCTGGCCCCATTCACGACGGTGCCCGGGGTCCTGCACATCGGAGCCCTGCGCCTGCCATCCACCGAAGTGTTTGCTCATTGGCTACCCGGGGAAGTTGTTGCCGTTGAGGGCGCGCTGGGGGTCGTCACCGTGGCCTCACGACGAGCTGCTCGACGGGGTACAGGAGGCGCACCTTCGCGCCCGACACCGCGACGACGTCGTCGAGCTCGGTGTCCATCGCGCCCGTCGAGATCACGCTCACCTCGTCGTTGCGCTTCTGCCCGGGCGCCTTCAGCCACGCGACGAAACCGGCGAGGCTCGTCGCGCCATCCTCGTAGTCGGCGGCGAGCCGCCGGTAGCGCTTCGGCCATGGGGCAGCCGGCTGCAGGTTGGGTAGCCAGCGTCCGTAGTGCGCGGTTGCGATCATCGCTCTTCCTCGGTCGGGAAGCCGAGTCGCCGCTTCGACCTCTCGGTCGGTGGCGCCATCAGGTCACGGATCGCCTGGAAGACGACCTTGAACTGCGCGTCGTAGCGCTTCTCCAGTGCGACGAGCTTGCGGGCCAGATCGTCGTTCGACAGCACGAGCTGACGCAGGCGGACGAAGGTCCGCATGATCTGGATGTTCACGCGCACCGCCTGGTCGCTGCGCAGGACGCTCGAGAGCATCGCGACGCCCTGCTCCGTGAACGCGTACGGCGCGTATCGTCGGCCGCCGCGGCCCGCGGTCTTTGAGGTCACAATCTGTGATCTCAAACGCGCGAGCTCCTCCGGCGTCAGCTGGAAGGCGAAGTCGGCCGGGAACCGCTCCAGGTTGCGCTTCACCGCCTGGTTCAGCGCTCTCACGGGGACGCCGTACAAGTCGGCGAGCGCGTCATCGAGCATCACCTTCTGGCCGCGGAGCAGCACGATCGCGCGCTCGATGCGCTCGGCCGGGAGGACGCTGGGCTCGGCGGGCGCCGTGGCGTGCCGTCCCTTCGCGGGCTTGCGCGCGCGTGCTGCGGAGTCGTCTGAGGCCATCGCGCCCGCGCCCTCTACCGCGGCCTCACGACGAGGTCCTCGACGTCGTACTTCAGCCGCACCTTCTGGCCCGACACCTCCACCACGTCGTCGAGCTCCGTGTCCATCGCGCCCGTCGAGATCACGCTCACCTCGTCATTGCGCTTCGCGGCCGGATCCGTCAGCCACGCCATGAAGCCGCCGAGCCCCGTCGCGCCGTCGGCGTAGTAGGACGCGAGGCGCCGGTAGAGCTTCGGCCACAACGCGGCCGCGTCGAGCTGCGCGAAGGAGCCGGCGGGCGTCCACTCGCGCGAGGTGTCCACCGCCCAGACGCCCTTGCCGGCCGTGCGCGCGGACTGGGCGAGCGCGGCGAACGCTTGGCGGATGTCGGGCGGGAGCGTCGTGTAGAAGGTCGGGTAGGCGGCGCTGTTCGCGACTTGCTTGGCGTTGAGGCTCTTCTTGGCTTCGGCGGGCGTCAGGTGGACTTGGGTGCCCTCGGCGCGGGTGGTGGTTCCCGCGTAGACGAAGACGACCGGGCGGCGGTTCGGGTCGATGCTCCGGCACAGGACGTAGCCAGGACGCGGGTGCGGTGGGTCGGCGCGCTTGACCCGCACGGGGATGCCGCCGGACGCGGGGGTCGCGTACTGGCGCGGGCCGAACCCGATGGCGTCGAGAAGGGTGTCGCGCGCCTCCTCGCACGCGGGCGCCTTCTGGTGGTGCCGGCCGAGGTAGTGGAGCTCGAGCGCGTCGATGGCCTCGAACCGGAGCTGCACGCAGCCGCCGGGGTTGAGCTCGACCGAGCGCGGGCGGCCGTCCGGGCCCGGCAGGCCGGCGAAGGCCGCCGCCCCGCCCGCTGGCTCGAACCAGAGGGAGTCGCCGTCGGGCTCTCCTCCGCGCGTCTGGCCTGCCGGGTTGACGTACGTGAGCCGGAGCTGCCCCTTGACGAGTCGATAGGTCACCGCGGATCCCCACTCCCGTGCGCCCACCGGTACCTTCGCCCATCGCGTCGTCGAGGGGAAGGCCCCTCTCCCTGCCTCTCCCCGCAGGCGGGGAGAGGGGACGCGCGTCGATGGAGCCAGGGCGAGCGTCTCTCCGCACGCGGCGACGAAGGGAAGGTCCCTCACCTTGGGTCTCCCCGCACGCGGGGAGTGGGGACGCGCGTCGAGGAGCCAGGGGCGCCGTCGGGTTCGGCTCGTGCGGTGCCGGGGTGGGCGTCGCCGCGCGCGTCGAGCGGCTTCGGCGGCGCCTGGAAGGCACCTCCGCGCAGGGGGAGGTGGCCTCCAAAGGGCTCGACAGGCACCTCTGGCTCGGCGGAGGTCGCTTTCGGGGAACCAGGAAGGTGCCTCCGCACACGCGGAGGTGGCTTTCCAGCAAGTCCGAAGGCACTTCTGGTTGCGGGATGTTGCTCTTATTGGATTGGGAGGCACCTCCGCGCGCGGGGAGGTGGCGTCCAGCGGACCCGCTGGCGCAGCCACGGGGCCGAGGCACCTCCGCACGCGGGGATGGGGCGCCTGGCGCGACGCGTGGTCGGTTCCGTCGCTCCGGATGTCGTCCGGCGCGCTGCGCTTGCACGCCCCGCGCGCCCCGGGGTACACCCGCGCCACTCATCGGAGGGGACATGGCCGCTCGATCGCACGAAGGACGATTGGAAGAGGGACGCCGACTGCTCGCGGCTGCAGGGCTCGTGGACACGCGCTCGGTCGCGGCGAAGCTCCTGCGGTTCAAGAAGGCGCACCAACAGTACGAGTCCCTCACGGGGAAGGTCGAGAAGGCCGAGCGGCCGCACGCCACGCAGATCGCCAACATCGGCGAGGCGGACGCCGCGCAGGACGACGCGATCGAGGCGCTCGCCAAGGCGCTCGTGGGCGAAGGCGCGGCGCGCACGAACCCGTTCAAGGCCTTCGGCGCGCCGGCTCCGAGCGTGCTCGTCGCCAAGGGCTACGCCGCGGAGGCGAAGGAAGCGACCAAGCTCGTCAAGGCCGTGCGCGCGCGCAAGGACGCTGGCAAGGCGACGACCGCCGCTGCTGCCGCGGTCGAGAAGGCCGCCAAGGCCGTGCAGGCGGCGATGGTCGGCATCGACAAGCACGCGAAGCCGCTCGCCGCCGCACGCGCCGCACGCGACGCGGCCGCGCTCGGATGGGAGACCGCGTACGCGACGCTCCGGCGCGCCGCCACGGTCGCGGAGGACGACGGGGCCAAGGGGCTCGCGTCGGGGCTCTTCGGCGGGGCGCCCAAGCGCGCCAAGCGCGGCAGCCGCGAGACGCCTGCGGCCGGTGGCGGCGCTACGCCTCCCGCGGGCGGCGGCACCCCTACGGCGTGACGGAATCGTCCGGGTCACATCCCGAGCTTCTTGCGCAGCCGACGCAGCTCGTCCTCGATCGCGTCCACGCCCGAGCCGATCTCGCGTCCCACGTCGCGCGTGACGCGATCCACGACGTTCTTGGGGCGCGCCGCGGCGACCCGCGCCGGCTCGGGCTTCCATTCGTCGAGCAGCGCCAGCACGTGCGAGGCCCCGAGCTCGGCGGCGCGCGGTCGTCCGAGGCGTGAGGCGGCGGCGCGCATGCGGTCGCGCTCCTCGGGGGAGCGGAGCAGTCGCGTCACGGCGTCTCGCGCGGCGGCGACGTCGCGCGCGAGGAATGCGGCTCCTTCGGCGGCGAGCGCTTCGCAGTTCGCCTGCTCCTGTCCGGGGATCGGATCGAGCGCGATCAGCGGCACCCCGCCCGCCAACAGCTCGGCGCAGGTCAGCCCGCCGGGCTTGCCGATGGCCACGTCGGCGGCGCTCACGTAGTCCCAGACATTCTCTACCAGGCCGGTCACGACGACGGGCACGCGCGCATCTTTCGCCCACGCGCGCGCGGAGGTCTCGAGCTCGCGATTCTTGCCCGCGATGAGCACGAGCTGGATCTCGCAAGTCACCCGCCCCTCACCCTGCCTCTCCCCGCGCCGCGGGGAGAGGGGACGCGCGTCGGTGGGTCGTGGCGCGAGCTCTGCTTCCGACGAACCTCGCAGATCAGATTGTGCCAGCGTCCGGGCGACCTCGCCAATGGGCCCGAGGCCGAGCCCGCCGCCGAGCAGGAGAATCGTGAATCGGCTCGGGTCGAGCCCGAGCTGCTCTTTGGCATTCTTCGTCTCGCGCACGGTCGCGAATGCCGGGCGCAATGGGATTCCGGACGCGATGGCCGAGCCGGTCGGCAAACCGAGCGCCTCGAGCGATTCCACCATGCGAAAGGTGGCGGCCAGGTAGAGGTCGACGCCGCGGCCGATCCACGCAGGGTGGGCATCGAAGTCGGTCAATACCGCCACGACCGGGCAACGCGCTCTGCCGGTCCGACGCAACGCCGAGGCGAGGCCGACCGCGAATGGGTGCATCGCGAGGATCACGTCGGGGGCGAATCGATCCACCTCCGGCACGAGCGCGCGGACGCGTAGCTCGTCGACGAGCTCGCCCGCCGGACGCAGCGCTCCCGACAGGCCACGCTGCTCGTAGAGCGCGCCCCACAGGTCGGGCACCTCCTCGAGCACGCCGAAGTACAGCTGCTTCGCCAGCTCGCCCCCGTCGGGCCCGAGGTATCTGAGCGCGTCGAGGATCTCCCATTGCGTGCCGGGCCGTCTGAGCCGAATCGCCTCGCACAGACCCTCCGCCGCGCGGTGGTGGCCGGCTCCGATCGGAACGCTCAGCACGAGGATGCGAAGAGCACGGCCCATGGCTCCGCACGAGAATGCGACTTCCGAACCGCCGGATGGAAGCGCCATCGGACCGCCGGGCGCACGCGCCGGCGCCGATGGCTGGTCAATCGCCTGTTCGTCGCGGTCGGCCGAGGACGAGCAGCACACGGCGATTCGTCTGGCACCACTTCTTGCACTGCGTCGGCACCCATGGAGAACGATTCGCTCGAACACGTCCCCTCGGCCTCCGAGAACGCGGACCGACCCGCGCTCGACGCGGAGCTCGCCGAAGGCCAGCGGCACCTGGCGCGCGGCGATCTGGTGGGCGCGGTCCGCTGCTTCGGATCCGTCCTGCTGCGCGACCGCGGCAACACCGCGGCGCTGCGAGGCCTCGGACGATGCGCGCTGCTGGATGGCCATCTCGACACGGCGGACCTGTGCTTCGCGCGCGCGGAGGCATTGATGCGGGAAGGCCGATAGATCGCGTCAGCGGGGCGGTGGGGCCGATACCGAGGGCCGATATTGCGCGTAGAGCGACACGCCGCGCGACGGGCCTTCGTCGCGCTCGAGGGTCGCCTGGGCTTTGCGGAGCCAGAACTGCAGGTTCCGGCCCGAGGACATCGCGAGGAAGTCGAGCGCGAGCGCGGGATTGTCCTCGTACACGTCGATCACGTCGGTCGTGAGGCCGCGAAGGACCACGAGCGAATCGGATGCCTCGGCGCCGTACCAACGCGGCACGCCCGCGAGCGCCTCGAGGCCGCCTACCACGCTGCCCGCCTCGAACGAGAACTCGCCTTGCTCCGCGGTGCAGCGAATCGCCCCCCGCAGCACGAAGAATACGCGGTCCGCGGACTCTCCCCTCCGGAAGAGGACCGTGCCGTCGGCAAATCGCTCCTCCACCAGCAATTGCGCCATCTCCGCGAGCGCATTGGTGCTCGTGTTCCGATAGAGCGGAATTCGTCGCACGAAGAGCAATCGCTCCACGATGTCGAGCGGCCGATCGCCAATCACAGGGCAATCGGGAGCCCGCTTCGAACCGAGCTCCGAAGCCGGCAGCTCCGAAAGGCTCTTCGAGAGCATCGCGGTGCTGATGCGCAATGTGTTGTGCAACACCGGAAATCGGTCCTCGAGAATCTCGAGGAATACCTCGGCGTCGATCTCGAGCGTGAGGAGATCGGTTGCCGCGACGGTGTCGTACGGGCTCTCGCTTCGCGCAAGCACCGTCATGATTCCCACGCCGCCGGGCGCTTCCACGGTACCGAAGGTCTTGTCGCCTTTTCGCAGGTGGATGGTGCCGTCGAGGAGGAAGTGCATCGCATTGACGGGATCCCCGTCGCGATAGAGCACGTGGCCCGCCGGGAAATATCGCTCGTGCAGCTTCTCCGCGACCATGCGCAGGTCGCTCTGACCGAGGCTCGACATTGCCCACAGATGGCGGAGCGAGAGCATCTTCTGCGTGAGGTCGAATGCCAACTGGGTTCTCGAGCTTCCCCCCACCCGAAGGGTGGAGACTTCTTCTTCCGCCATGTGGGCGGACGAGTTACGTGGGAACGGGTTCGGGATCTCCCGGGCCCAAGAATGCATCCACCGCGCGCCGGATCGCGTCGCCGGCATTCTCCGTAGCGGGCTCTGCGATTGCGCGCGGCGGAGTGGCCACGAGATCGAGCCCGATGTCGCGTGCCTGGTGCTCCGCCACGAGATGCAGGGTGCCCCGCCCTCGCGAATGGATGGCGCGAATGGCGTCGTCGTACGCCAGACGTTCGGGGGTGAAGAATGGCTGGGCCCGATCGAGGCGCTCGGCGATCGCCCCGTCGCCCACCAACGCCAGCACCGAGACGCGGAGCGGACCGCGCAAGACGTTCTCCACGAGCTCGAGGGCGCTCGCGCGCGTCTTCGCGTTGGGGCTGGAGAGCCCTTTCTGGATGTCTCGGAACGCTTCACGCGGATGCCGGAGGCGGAGCAAGCGGAACAACCGGTCCACCGCGTGCTGCTCCTTGCTGCGGAGGAGATCGACGAGCAGGTCGTGGGCCGGCGTGGCGCGTCGGACGAGCTCCTCGGCGCCGCGCTCGAGGCTCGCCAGGGAATCCAGCATGCGGAACGCGTCGGCCACCGTGCGCTCGATGGCCTGGTCGAGCACCTGTCGATCGATGGGCACGTCGGGTGAGTCCGCGTGCAGGTTGCAGAGCCCGCGCAGGACCTTGTAGCGGACCATCCCGTCGGGGTCGTCGAGCAGGTGGCGCACGAGGATCGGCGCTGCCTCGTCGGCGTGGAAGCGACTGATGGTTCGCGGCAGATGCCGTCTGAGCTCGTGCGGCCGCGTCGTGTCGGCGAGCGCCTGGGCGAGGGCGTCGAGCGCGTCGCGTCCGATGGCGACGAGCGCGGTGCGCGCAGCCTCTCTTGCCCCGCGGTGGATCAGCATGGCGATGAGCGGCGCAACGAAGCGCCGGTCGCCCAACGAGCCCATCGCCAGCGCGACCTCGGACAGCACGGCGCCATCGGGCGACTCGGCCAGCTTGACGAGGAGATCGGCGAGCGCCGGCGACGGCCCGTGGCGAATCGCCGAGGCCACGGCGCGGCGGACGGCGGGATGGGGATCCTCCGCGTACGCGAGGAGCTCTCGCTCGGCCTCCGCGAGAGGCACCCAGTCGCGAGCCACGAGGGCGACGAGGGCAGTCGCGCGCGTGCCTTTGCACAAGTGCTCGCCGCGCCACTTGAGGAGCATCTCTTTGTCGGGCTTGAGCTGCGCGCGGACGCGCAACGCCGTCGAGCGGACCTCGAAGTCGTCGTGCGCGATCAACCGGTCGAGCACGGGCACCACGTCTGCGCGCTCGTTCTGTGCGAACACGTCCATCGCGTGGAGCACCACGTCGCGCGACG
>JADZFZ010001153.1 GCA_020854145.1 Deltaproteobacteria bacterium
CCAATTGCGGGATGATCAAGACGGGCAGCCTCAGCCGGTCGGACCGCATCGCGAAGTACAATCAGCTCCTGCGAATCGAGGAGCAGCTCGGCGCGGCCGCGGTCTATCTCGGACGCGGCGCCCTCAAAGCGAAGTAGGCCGACTCTTCACGGGGAGTCGCAAGAGGGGATCCCTTTCTGCCGCGGCGGGGGCGGCTGCCGCCAACCGACGGAGACGAGATGGCCCGCACGCTCCGATCGGATCACGCAGCGGCGAGCTTCTTGGCGAATCGCTCCGCGAAGGTCGTGTCGAATCGGCCTTCGCGGACCTCCTCGGAGGACACCAGCTTCGCGAGATAACCGACGTTCGTCACCAGAGGCGCGATGGTGGTGGCAGCCAGCCCGGCTGCCAGCGTCGAGAGCGCCGTCGCGCGGTCGGGGGCCCAGGCAATCATCTTGGCGAGAATGGGGTCGTAATAGGGGGTGATTGCCATTCCCGATTCGATGCCCGAGTCGAGTCGCAGCACCGGCGCACCCCAACCTTCGATCGCAGGTGGGCGCGCGGGACGAGCGGGCAGGCCGCGCTCGACGTCCGCGGTCGGCCACGCCAACGATTCGATCATTCCCGGTGCGGGCGCGAACGATTTGGCCGGATTCTCGGCGTAGATTCTCGCTTCGACCGCGTGGCCGCGCCGGGGAAGGTCCGCGAGGTCGGGATCGAGCGACTGTCCGTCGGCGATTCGCAATTGTTGCTCGACGAGGTCGAGGCCGGTGACGAGCTCGGTCACGGGGTGCTCGACCTGCAGTCGCGCGTTGACCTCCAGAAAGAAGATCTCGCCGTCGGGCGTCAGGAGGAACTCGGCGGTGCCGGCGCCCACGTATCCCGCGGTGCGGGCCACACGGCACGCGGAGTCGAGCAGCTTGGCGCGCAGGGCGGCGCCGTCGGGTCGCGCATCGATGCCCGGCGACGGGCTCTCTTCCACGATCTTCTGGTGGCGTCGCTGCAGCGTGCATTCGCGCTCTCCCAACGCGACGACGTGACCGTGCGAGTCGGCGAGAATCTGGACCTCGACGTGTCGGGGCTCTCGGACGTAGCGCTCGAGGTAGACGCGGTCGTCCGCGAAGCTCGCTTTGCCGCGATCGGACGCGGAGCGAAGAGCGCGCGCGAGCCCGGTCGGATTGTCGACGACCTGCATGCCGATCCCGCCCCCGCCGCCCACCGCCTTGACGATGAGCGGATATCCGATGCGTTCCGCGAGGCCGGCTGCGTCTTCGGGGGCCACGGGGCCGTCGGTGCCAGGTACGGGGAGGACCCCCACGGCGATGGCGGAGCCTCGTGCGCGGAGCTTGTCGCCGAGCGCGTCGAGCGCCTCGGGGCTGGGGCCGATGAAGCTCATTCCCGCGTCGCGCACGGCGCGAGCGAACGCGGCCTTCTCCGACAGGAGGCCGTAGCCGGGGTGCACGGCGTCGCAACCGGTGCTGCGCGCGGCGGCGATCACGCGGTCGATGGCGAGGTAGGAGTCGCGGACGGGCGGAGGGCCAATCTCCACCGATTCGTCGGCGGCGCGGACGTGAGGGGCGCCGCGGTCGGCCTCCGAATGGACGGCCACGGTGGCGACCCCGAGGCGGCGGCAGGTGGCGGCGATGCGGCAGGCAATCTCGGAGCGGTTGGCGATGAGCACTTTGCGCGGCATGGCGCCGACGGGATAGCAGGCTCCGCGACGGAATGGTCGACCGGGTCGAAAAACGATTGAGCTTCGCGGGTTTAGGGGGGTAGATCCTGTCCCCGTGGTGAGGGTGACTGGGAGGGGAGTCTCGCGGACGGTGGTGAGGCGGCGTGCGGAGCGGATGCTGGCGGTGCTCGGGCACGCGGACGCCGAGGTTTCGATCGTGTTGTGCGGCGACTCGGAGATTCGCGAGCTGAATCGGGAGTACCGCGGCAAGGACTCGCCGACCGACGTGCTGGCTTTCGCGATGCGCGAGGGACGGGGGCCGCAGCCGCGGATGGGTGTGCCCGAGATGCTGGGGGACGTGGTGATCTCGGTGCAGACCGCCGAGCGACAAGCGCGAGCGGGGCTGCTGGCAGAGGTGACGATGTTGCTCGCCCACGGGCTGCTCCACCTGCTGGGCCACGATCATCGGACGGATGCGGAAGACCGCCGGATGAGAGCGCGCGTCGACCTTCTCTGCGAAGCCGCCTGCCGCGCGCGCTGAGCGGCCCAGCGGGTCGCGGCTCGGGCCCGAGCCCGGCGGCATCCGTCTCGCCCGACCGTGCATCGGGCGGCCGGTTGTGGACACTCGAGTCGCCACTTGCAACGGCCGGCCCGCCGGAGCCCGAGATTATCCTGCAATCTCGCGCATTTCCCGCACTCGGAACAAACCGCAACCGAGCGCGCACGGCCTGTGGATACCCTGTGGATAGGCCGGAATTGCGAGGGGGCGCCGAAATACCCTGTCGCTCCCTCGTCGTCAACCCGATTCTTCGACGTCACGAATCGGGCACGGAGATCGTGGGGCGATCGGCTCTACAGGGACAATGGCGGGCGAGGAGATCGCCTCTCGCCGCAGCGCGGATCGGGGCCCGTGCTTCGGTCCACCCACGAAATTCAAGGGAAATCCCGCCGCTCGGCGGAGCTGCGCGCGTATGGTGTCGAGAAAACAGGGACGAACGATTGACGAAAGCTCTTGCGGCCAGAAAACGCCGATGTTATCTGGCGCGACGTCTAAACGAGCCGAGCGTTTCTCGCGCAGTGACAAGTCCTTCAATCCGGTGAGCCGGACAATCGGCGCGGCGCATATGGCGGCCGATTGGGTGGCAGTTGCGTCGTCGACGATGGTTCGGGGATTGAGGGGGAGACGCACGGCTCGACGAGAGGGTGATCGCCTCGGGGTGTGGCGCGCGAGCGCGGCGTGCATGGCAACGTGGCGTTTTGGCGGACGGAGAGAGTGATGGCGAAGGAAGAGAAGGCTGCCAGCAAGAAGATGACGAAGGCCCAGGTCGTCGGCGAGCTCGCCGACAAGACCACGCTGTCCAAGAAGGACATCGGTGGGGTCTTCACGGCACTGAACGACATCATCAAGCGCGAGCTCGGCGGGCGTGGCCCGGGCGAGTTCGTGATCCCGGACCTGTTGAAGCTCAAGGCGGTCAAGAAGCCCGCCGTGAAAGAGCATCAGCGCCCGGATCCCTTCAACCCCGGCAAGATGATGACCGTCAAGGCGAAGCCGCAGATGAAGAAGATTCGCGCGACGGCCCTGAAGAAGCTGAAGGATCTGATCAAGTAAGGCGACGCCGCGAGCGAGACCGCCGGCATCAGCGCTCGGCGAGGTCTCGCTGCGACGAGCGAGGCGAGTCGAGTCGTGCCGCGTGTCCCGCGCACGGCTCGGTTCGTTCCATGGCATGCTGCGCACGCCCCATGAGGGTCGTGTCGCGTGCCCGCCCCGAGCACCGTCGCGGGGTGTCCTTCGCCCGTGGTGGGCCGCCACATCTCGTGGCGGCCGCCGCGCTCACCATCGGCCTCTCTGCTTGCGCCACGTCGCACGACGACGCGTCGGCCGTGCAGCAGAGGTCGAGTGAGCTCGTCTCTTGTGTCGATCACGCGCCGCGCGTGGCCGTCGCCTCGACGGCTCGCGTGTGGCACGCGACGGGCTGGGTCGTCGTCTGGGCCACACCGCCGGCTGCGCTAGGGCCGGCGGCAGACGGTCATCCGACGCGTCGCGCGTGGGCGCGATTCGGCGACGACGCCGCCATCGATCTGGGCGAGGTGCTCACCGCCGCCATCGCCGCCCCTGCCTGCCTATCGCTGCGTTGCGGGGAGACGGGACGTGTGTCGACGGATCGCGGCGCGGAGGTCGGGACCAGGCTCCCTCTCCCCGAACGGGGAGAGGGTCGGGCCCAGGGCAGCGGCGATGAGGGAAGCGATCGCGTGCTCGTGGTCGCGCCCGACGGGGTGCTGTCGTCGATCGACCGCGCTGGTTGCAGGCGGACGATCGCGCGGGACGCGTTGCCCGAGATCGCGGTGAGCCCCTCGGCGTCGTGGGTCGCGTACACGGGCGTGGGTGCCGATGGGCACGACGCGCCCGCCGAGCGAGCGGCACCGCGCGAGCCGAGCGTGAGGGTCGCTGCGCTCGACCCGGGCTCGTCGCCCCGCGTCGCGACGACCGAGCTCGATCGCTCGGATCGTCCCATCTTCCAGGACGATGGGACGCTCGTGGTGGTCGGTGCTCGCGCCGGAGAGCTGCCGGGCGTGCACCTGGTCGAGCTGCGGAGCGGGGCCGTCACCCAGGTCACGAACGTCGGCATGCGGGTCGGGGAGGGGATCGCGCGCGGCTTCGTTCCGCTGCCTGCCAGGCACGGCTCGATGCGGATCGAGGGCGGCGTGTTGCGCTACGACGACGGAGAGGGCTGGCGGGAGGTCCCGCTGCGCCAGCGCGCGAGGGGCCGATGACGCGCCGGCGCGGGGCAGCTCCGGCCGCGTGGCTCGCGGCAATCACGGCGGCGAGCGCGCTCGTGTCGGCGGATGCGTTCGCGACCTCGTTTCGATTGCCGTCCACGTGCGCCGACGGCTGCATGACCGTCACGGCCTATTACGACTATGGCGGCTCCCAGGATTGGGCGTGTGGCTCGAACACGTATCCCGGGCATCGGGGCACCGACTTCGCGCCGTTCGGGAGCTGGAGCGCGATGGACGAGGGCCGCTCCGTCGTGGCCGCCGCCGACGGCGAGGTGATTGCGACGAACGACGGGGAGTTCGACCGCTGCAACACCGGCGATTGCGCCGGGGGCGGGGGATTCGGCAACTACGTCGCGCTCCGCCACGACGACGGCAAGGTCACCTACTACGCGCACCTCAGGATGGGGACCGTGCGCGTCGGGATGGGGGCACGCGTTGCGTGCGGACAGGAGCTCGGATTGGTGGGCTCGAGCGGATACTCGACGGGACCTCACGTGCATTTCGAGGTGCGGCCGGATGGCGGGTCTGCGGACGATCCGTTCGGTGGCGGCGATTGCAGCGGCCCGTTGTCCTATTGGGTCGCGCAAGGCGCCTATCGCGCATTGCCGGGCACCGAGTGCGAGTCCACCGCGCCTGCGCCCACGGACGCGGCGGCGGTGCAGTCGGTCGTTCCGGCGGCAGGGACCGTCGTGACCGCGGGTGCGCGATTCGAGGTGCGCGTCACGATGCGAAACACCGGCAACACGACGTGGACCGACGGCGAGAGCTATTTGCTGACCCACGACGGCGATGCGCGATTCGAAGCGCCCGAGCAGATTCGGCTCGACGGCGCGACGGTGGGGCCCGACGCCACCCACGAGTTCCGATTCGAGGCCATCGCGCCCTCGACGGCAGGCGAGCACGTCGGCTACTGGCGAATGGACCGATTCGGCACCGCGCGATTCGGGGACCGCAGCGAGGTTCGGATCGTGGTCGAGGAGGCCCCCGTTCCGCCCGAGGACGCCGGCGCTCCGGCCGACGCGGGGCAATCTCAGCCGACGCGCGACGGCGGAGGCACGGGCCGCGATGCCGCCGCCACGGTCGATGCGGCCTCGAGGACGGACGCTTCGGCGGGTGCCCGTCCGCTCGGCGACGACGCGTTGTCGGGAGGCTGCGGATGCGATCTCACGCCGTCCCCGTCCGAGCCGAGCGGCTCGAACGGGGAGCGGAGCGCTGCTCCCGGTCTCGGGCGAGCAGGCGCCGCGTTGGGCCTCCTCGTGATCGCGCTGCGTGCCGTCAGAACATGGTCAACGAGACGCCGGCGGCGTCCGGGCGGATGAAGGGCAGCACGGCGAACCTTCGCGAGTCTCGCTGCCGCTCGTTCTCCGCGCCGTAGACGATGTATCGGCGGGTGACGGTCAAGCCGAGGACGAACAGCAGCGCCCCGGCGACCTGGCCGAGACCGTCGAGCGCGAGCAAGAAGCGGCCACCCGCGTCGTCGTCGTCGAGGTTGGCCCACATCATCCAGGGACCGACGACGGGGATCCACAGGGGCGTCACCTCGCTCTCGGTGACCGATGCCGCGACGAGGACGCTGATCCCGTAGAACGAGAAGAACAGAGTCAGGCCGGTGATCCACATCGCACGTCGAGTCCGCTCGATGACGACGGCCCCGGGCGGGACCGCCATGCCCTCGTCGTAAGGCACCTCGCGGCGAGGCATCGGGTAGGCCCCGTAGCCTCCGGGCTGTGGATATCCGCCGCCGTACTGGGGGTAGGGCGCCGGCTGCGCGGTGACCTGGACGCTGCCGCCGTACGACGGAGGCGGCGCCGGCTGCGCGTTGGATGTCTGCGGCAACATCGTCGCGACGAACGCCGGGACGAGTGCCGCCGCGATGGTGGATGTGCCGAGCTTCCGGAGACGCTCGACGACGGAAACACGAAGCCGCTTGTCCAAAGTTCCCTCCAGGCTGGCGCCCTCTCGCGAGGGGCGCGGGGGGTGACCCGCTGAGACCTGCCGAGCGGTGATGCGATTCACAGCACGGTCATGCCCAAGCCGATGCCCTGTCCTCCGAATGTCTCGGGCGCGAACGAGACTCGACGCCCTCCAATCTGCGTGTCGATGATCAGCACCTTCCGCTTCCAGACGACGCCGAGCACGATCAGCAACGCGCCCACGGCCTGTCCGATGCCGCTGAGCACGAGGGTCGGGCGGAGCTCGTCGTCCTCGATGTCGGACAACGCGAGCCAGGGTCCGAGCAGCGGCACGAACAGCACGTCGAGGTTGGTGTCCTCGTCCAGGGCGGCCAGCCCGCCGAGCAGGTAGATCGATCCGAAGACGATGGCGCCCGTCAGCCACAGACCAGGCCGGTCGCGCTCGACCACGCGGGCCCCTTCGGGGATCGGCATGCCGTCCTCGTACGGGAGCTCGCGTCGGAGCGGCGGGTACCCCGGGTAGCCCGCACCGGGGTATCCGGGATAGCCGCCGTATGCGCCGTACCCGCCGCCGTACCCGCCGTATCCACCGCCGTACGCGCCGTACCCGCCGCCGTATGCGCCGTACCCGCCGGGCTGACCGTAGTTGGGCGGCGGCGGCGGTGGCGTGTAGCCGCCCGGTGCGTCCGTCGGCGCAGGTGTCGGGGGCGGCGTGGCGGGCGGTGGCGTCGGCTGCGCGGGCGTCGTCGCACCTTCGCCCGTCGGGGGAGCGTCCTGCGCGTAGGACGTCGTCGACGTCGTGACCAGGGTGCACGCCACGACGAGCGCACACGCCCGTCGGATGCACCGTCGCCCCTCGCTGCTCTCCGCTGCCATCGTGTCCTCCTCGCGCGACCGCGGTGGGGTCTGCCGCGAGGCCACCGTCCTCGAAGCAAGGCCCGAGCCTCGATGCTAGCAGCTGGCGGCTGCGCCCGGGCGACGCGAATCCGTCTATTTTTCGGCGAGAGTCGAGCGCGTCTTCCGCAGCGCGAGATGCGCAAGCTCCTATGCACCGTGACGCGCGGTTCTCGGTGTGGAGGCGAGATGGCGCAGCGCAAGCCCATGGCTGGGCTTGACGGGCGTCGTGCGGACGGCGTAGCTCGCGCTTGGCGTGGGTCTGGTCATCCGACAGGAGCCATCGAGGTACGTGCGCTCCGCGGTGCTCGCGTGGGCGAGCGGGCGCGTGGTGCTGACCGTGGTCGCGTGGGAGCCGGAGGGCGAACGGCCATGGATCGCCGAGCTCAGCGCCGACGACGGCCGATGCCTGCGGATGGCGCCCGTAGGGCGGACCGATCCGCGTGGCGTGTTGGGCACTGCGCGCGTCATCGCCGCCGGGAACGTCTGGGTCGTGGGATGGCTCTCGGTCGATGGACCGTGCGCGCTGGAGATCGACCCGGCCACGTTCGAGCCCGCGGCGGAGGTGCAACGGTCGCGAGAGCTCGGGTCGACGGGGCTTCGCGCGATGGCGGGCGCCGAGCTCGTCGCGATGGCGGGCGAGACGTCGGTGTTGTGCCACGTGGAGGCGGGCCGCTCGGTGGTGGAGCTGCTCGAGCAGGGGCGCCGACCCATTCGCGTGTGGGAGGGCGAGGGAACGGCGCTCGCGCCGACGATGGCGCGCGGGCCCGAGGGTGTCTGGGTGGCGTGGCACTCCAACGCGACGTCGGGGCGCGTGGACGTCGCGAAGTGGATCGATCTCAGGCTCGTCGATTCGAAGGGCCGCGTGCGTCGCCCGCGGGCTGCGATGCTCGGTCGGGAGCTGGACGCGCACGGCGAGCAACAGGGTTTCGAGTATCCGACCATCGTCCGCCACGCATCGGGCGCGTTGACGATCCTGGGGCGCGGCTCGCACCGGTTCTGGGCCCAGCAGCTCGACGATCGCGGTTTCGGTGCGCGGGTCCCGCTCGGCGACGGCGAGTGGGGATGCCGTGGTCGGCGGGTCGCCGCAGTGCTCCTCGAGGACGACTGGTTGCTCTGCGCGCGCCGCGAGAAGCCGGGCATCGTGGTGGAGCGGATCGCGGCGCCGGAAGGCGGCGCACCTCGGACCGTGGAGGTCGAGAAGGTACGGGCGCGACGCAAGCGGCCGCCGGCGCCGGCACGGCGCCCGCGGCGCGACGTGGACGGCAGGCTGCTGCTCTTCGGCGACATCCACCAGCACTCGGCGCACTCCGATGGCGTCGGTGCCGCGGACGAAGCGTACTTCCGTGCGCGCGACCAATACCGCGACGACTTCGCGGCGCTGACGGATCACGAGTCGTTCCTCGGCAAGCGCATCGGGCCCGGCGAGCAGGCGTTCCTCGAGGCGGTCGCCGAGTCGCACCACGAGCCGGGCCGATTCTCGACGCTCTTCGCATACGAATGGACCGCAAAGATGTTCCCGGGCCCTGGGCACAAGGTTATCTACCTGCCGCGCGCGGGGCTCCCGATCGTGTCGCGAGACGGCGCAGAGACGAGCACGGGCGTGGGGCTGTTGCGCGAGGTGCGCCGGCTCGGCGGCTTCGCGGTGCCGCACCACACGGGGTGGACCGGCGCCGACCTGGAGTCCCACAACCCGCAAGACCAGCCAGTCTGGGAGGTGTGCTCCGTGCACGGCTGCTACGAGTCGTGCGGCAACGTGTTGGGGCATCGTGGGGCGCTCGCAGGGCAGTTCGCGGGGGAGGCGCTCGAGGCGGGGCTCGTCTTCGGCTTCGTCGGAGCGAGCGACTCGCACGGCCTGCTCTGGCACCACGGGATCGCGCGGAAGCGGGATCCGTTTCGCACGGGGCTCACGGCCGTGCTCGCCCTCGAGAACGAGCGCGGCGCGATCCTCGACGCGATGCGTGCACGGCGATGCTACGCGACGAGCGGCGCCAAGATCCGGCTCGACGTGAGGGCTGGCGGCGCGATGCCCATGGGGAGCGAGCTCGTCACGAGCGGGGAGGTCGCGCTCACGGCCAGGGCGTCGGGCACCGCTCCGGTCGCGCGGCTCGTGCTCGTGGGTCACGGCGGCGACCTCGACAGTCGCGAGACGCACGGCGGGGAGGTCGTCGAGGCCGAGTGGCGCGTCGCGGCGGATCCGAAGCGCGGGTGGAGCTTCTTCTACGTTCGGGTGGAGCAGCAGGACGGCGAGCGGGCATGGTCGAGCCCAATCTGGGTGCGCCTGTCGCGTTGACGGAGCGCTGTGCGCGTGCGAGAAGGCGCCCGCCATGGCGATCCTGGTCAACGCAGAGTCGAGAGTCGTCGTTCAGGGCATCACGGGAGCTGCGGGCTCGTTCCACGCGCGACAGTGCCTCGCCTACGGGACGAGGATCGTGGCGGGCGTCACGCCCGGACGCGGCGGCGAGACGTTCGACGACAAGGTCCCGGTGTTCGACACCGTCGCGCGTGCGGTGGGCGAGACCGGCGCCGACGTGAGCCTCATCTTCGTGCCGCCTCCGGGTGCGGCCGACGCCATCCTCGAGGCGTTCAGCGCCGGCGTGAAGCTCGTCGTGTGCATCACCGAAGGTGTGCCCGTGGTCGACATGATCCGCGTGCGGCGGGTCTACGACGACCTTCGCGGCAAGGGCGTGCGGCTGCTCGGGCCCAACTGTCCCGGCGTCATCACGCCCGGTGACGCGGGCAAAGGCTGCAAGGTCGGCATCATGCCCGGTCACATCCATCGTACCGGTCACATCGGGGTCGTGAGCCGGTCGGGGACGCTGACGTACGAAGCGGTGTGGCAGCTCTCGCAGCTCGGCATCGGGCAGAGCACGTGCGTCGGCATCGGCGGCGACCCCGTCAGCGGGCTGGACTTCGTGGACGTGCTCGAGATGTTCAACGCGGATCCCGACACGCACGGCGTGATCCTGATCGGCGAGATCGGTGGCGGCGCCGAAGAGCGGGCCGCGGCCTACATCAAGGAGCACATGAAGAAGCCGGTGGCTGGCTTCATCGCGGGTCGAACGGCTCCGCCGGGCAAACGGATGGGGCACGCGGGCGCGATCATCGCGGGCGGCAAAGGCAAGGCCGCCGACAAGGTGGCGGCATTGGAGGCGGCGGGGGTCCGCGTCGCGCCGAGCCCTGCGGAGATGGGCGCGACGTTGAAGAGCATGTTGTGAGTCGTGAGTCGCGCGGAGGGGGCGCGGCGAGGGTGTGAGCGTCGATGTCGCTGAAGAGCGAGGAGATCAATCGGGCCATGGCAGTCGAGCGAACGCTGGGGATCATCAAGCCGGACGCGGTCGAGGGACAGCGCATCGGTGCAGTCGTGTCGGCCATCGAGGGATCGGGTCTGCGCATCGCTGCGCTGAAGATGGTCCAGCTCACACGCGCACAATCCGAGGGCTTCTACTACGTGCACCGTGACCGGCCATTCTTCGGCTCACTGGTGGCGTTCATGTCGCGCGGGCCGATCGTCGTGATGGTGATCGAGGGCGATGACGCCATCGCGCGCTACCGGACTCTGATGGGCGCGACGGACCCGGCGAAGGCGTCCGAGGGCACCTTACGGAAGCGCTTCGCGAAGAACATCGAGGAGAACGCCGTTCACGGCTCGGACGGGCCCGACACCGCGCGCTTCGAGATCGGCTATTTCTTCGCGGGATCCGAGCTGCCTCAGGACTGATCGGGCGGGACGCTCTTTCCGGGTCGAGCCCCCCGCGAGTCACTCACGCACTGCCTGACCGAGATCCCCAACCGTTCGCTCCCGGGCAGCGTCGGGGGCGCGCTCACGTGCTTCGACGAGCTCCGCACGAACGGTTGCTCGTCACCCTTCAGTCTTCGCGGACGCAGCGGAACCCGAGGGCGTCGGCGGCGACGTCGCTCGCGCTCCGTGCAGTGACGCGAACGAGGCCCGGAGGGGTGGCGAACGAGCCGCCGCGCACGGCGTGTGCGTCGGCGGGGGCCTCCACGACGGGGTTCTGATCGGCCAGCGCGTCGTCGGCGCAGTCGCGCTCGGAGCAGTGTCGTTCGTACGCAGCGGGATCCCATGGGTCCTGCATCCACTCGGCGACGTTGCCGACGAGGCCGTAGAGGGCGATGGGATCGCCGGGCAACGCCGGGAGCGTGGCGATCTCGGGAAGCGGCCGCGGAGCGGTGTTCGCGAGGGCGTCGCAGCCGACGAACTGGCATTGGAGCGCCGTGTCGTCGATGGTCTCGGGGTCGCACGGGTCGAGCAAGTCGTCGAGCCAACGGAGCGAGGCGTACGCGATCTCGCAGCTGGGAGTCTCCTCGCCCCAGGGGAACGTGCGCTCCGTGTCGCCGCCCGCGATCCACTCCCATTCGGCTTCGGTGGGCAGTCGTCCACGACGGTCGTCGCGCGAGGCGTCCCATGCGCAGAACGACTGGGCGTCGTGCCAGGTCACGCAGTTCATCGGCATCTCGTCGCGTGACGCCATCCCGGGCGTGAAGGTGCATCCGACGCGTTGCCCCCCGGTCGTGTCCTCGTACTCGCCGACCTCCTCGAAGTACTCGCGGAACCGGGCGACGGAGACCTCGAACCGATCGATCCAGAAGGCGCTGACGACGACGCGCCGCGAGGGGCGCTCGCGCGAAGCGACTGCCGAGGGGCGATGGCTCAGGAGGGTGCTGCCGCGCGACTGGAGGTCCGCGAACGGAGACACGCCATCGGCGTCGCCGAGGCGGAACGAGCCGCCGGTAACACACGTCTCCTCGTCGAACATGCCTTCTCGGGGCTCGCGCGGCGACGAACCGCAGCGGCCGTCGTCGGGCGTCTCGGGACGGCAGTCGTTGTCGCTCTGGTCGCCCGGCAGCTCGCGAAACGGGGTGCACGTGCCGACCGTGAGGCTGCCCCCGGCGGTCTCCTCGCACAGCGCCTCGCCCGGCGCGCCGCACGCGCTGACGCATCCGAGCCGCTCGCCCGCGTGCTCGCAGCCGAAGATGGGCGCGTCGTCGGCGGCGAGGCTGCTCGAGCACAGCCCTCCCGCGCCACAGGTCTGATCGTCGGGACACGTGCGCTCCGCCAGCGTCGTGCGATCGATGCACCGACGGTCGAGCACGATGCGGACGTTGACCTTCCGGTCGAGCGTGAACGTCCCGCGCCGATACGACGAGACCAACGTGCGCCCGTGGGACTCGACGCTCGCGTCGACACGCCACGCGTTCGAGGTCGCCGCCGGCACCACGGCGAACGAGAGCGACCACAAGCCGCCGAGCGACGCGTGCGCCGAGCGCAGATCGGACGGCGCGAAGGTGCGCTCTGCGACGGGGGCGCCGTTCGATGCGGAGACCACCACGCGGAGCGAGGTCAGCTCGCGCGGATCGAAGTTCGTCGCGACCTCGATCTCGACCTGGGTCTCGTCTCCGGCGACGCGCTCGCACGTGGCGCCGAAGGCGAGGCCGGCGAGCAGGAGCGCGCGAGGAGCGGTGGCTGCTCGTCGCGCGCGCGTGATCACATCGCCGCTCCCATGACGCGTGCGCCAGGGCCGGAGAAGGTCGCGAAGATGGAGAGCCCGTCGGCGATTCGCAGGTCCATGATGCACCCCGAGCCCGCGATGCGCGTGCCGTCGCCGTCGATGCACGCCTCGATGTTGCCGTCGACGATCTCGAACTGCTCGAGACCGTCGTCGTCGAGGTCGATGTCCGGCCGCGCGGGCGGCAGGACGAAGCCGCCGATGTTGAGGCCACGAACGAGGTCCTCGGCGAGCGTGGCGCCCGACCCGTCCACGGGCGACGGGATGCTGAGAAACGATCGGATCGAGATGGCGCCGCAGACGCTGCCCGAACGGACGTCGCGAATTCGCGAACCGTCGTCGGTCACGCGCAGCGTGCCTTCGATGGTGGCTCTGCGGATGTCGATCCGCAGCGGTGCGCCCATGCCGTCCATGGTGCGGTACGAGAACGCGAGGCGGTCTGCGTCGATGCGGAAGCGCGACATCGGTCCCACGCTCATCGCGCCGACGCGGATGGTGCCGTCGGCGGCGAACGACTCCGGCGCGGTGAGGAACTCGCCGACGCCCGTGAAGTTGTCGAAGGTGTTGTCGTTGGCGTCGGTGACGACGACGCCGGCGAGCTGGACCGATTCGTCCGCGCCCGAGCCACCCTCGCGGAGCACCGAGAGGTCGAGGCCATCGAAGACGAGCGCGACCCACGCAGAGTGCATGCTGGTGTCCGGGTTGAAGAGCGTGTCGAGCACGATCTGCATCCCGACCTCGGCCAGCGCGTTGTCGCCTTGGCCGTCCTCGTCGAGGTCGCACCAGCGCATGCGGTCGCGGTCGTCGATCCCGTCCATGCCTTCGTCGATGATGAGCCGGATGTACTGCGCCACGGCCGCGGGGAGGATCTGACAAGCGGCGCAGCCGTCGAGGCGCTCGGTGTTCCCGTCGTCGCACTGCTCGCCCTCGTCGAGCGTTCCGTTGCCGCAGTTGACGGGTATGCCGAGGTCCGGGTCCGTCGTGCCACCGTCGCCCGGTGGCGGCGGAGGAAGCGTCGATCCGTCGCCACCCGGAGGCACGCCGAGGTCGCGCAACCCGCCTGCGTCGCGGGGCCGAACGACCGGCGGACGGTTGGGATCGATGTTGGGCAGCGGTGGCGGCGGCGGCCGGTCGGTGGTCGTGGTGCACGCGCTCGCGATGACGAGGAACGACGTACAGGTGAAGGCGACGTTCGCGAGCGATCGGCTAAGCATGGGTCCCTCGCGGGGGGTTACGGCTCCCGGACACAACGGAACCCGATCCCGTTGTACACCGGCGCCTGGAGCAGATCGTACCGATCCGGGTTCTCCGGGTCACGTTCGGGTTGTCCGCGGACCTCGGCGCGGGCCGAGACACGGAGCGCGCCCGGCGGATCCTGCCAGCTGCCTCCGCGCACGACACGCGCGCCGCCGCGCAGGGCGGCGGGCTCCTCGACGGGCGCGAACGGGGTCAGCGCAGCGCACCGTTCGCCGTCGCGGCCACAGCGTTCGGCGTAGGCGTCGCGACGATACGCGTCGTAGGTCCATTCGGCCACGTTGCCCGCGAGATGGAAGAGCCCTTCGCTGTTCGGAGCGGTGAGCCCGAGCAGCGCGAGCTTCTCGATGGGTCCGGGGCCCGTGCTCGGCAGATTGGCGCCGCCTTCGAGATCGCCGTTGGCCGCATCGGGGAGGTTGGTGCACCCGCAGTACGTGCCGTCGCGCGCGTCGCACCGATGGGGCGGCACGTCGCCGGGAGACAAGACGCGCGCGTAGGCGCGGTCGCACCTGGGCGGATCGTCTCCCCACGGGAAGATGCGCTCGCCGTCGTCGAGCCCGCGGGCCATCCGCTCCCATTCGGCCTCGGTGGGCAATCGGCCGACGCGTCCTTCGCGCGCACCATCCCATTCGCAGAAGGCCTGCGCGGTGAGCCACGGCATGCAGTTGATGGGGGCGGAGCCTTCGTCGACGCCGCCGACGATCCCCCGCGGATCGTGCGGCGCCCACGCGCATGCGTTGTCGGGGGCGGCCAGCGGCATGGGCTCGCCGATGCAGAACGCCTCGCGGTCGTTGCGCACGAAACAGCGCTCGTCGCCGACACAGCCGGCGCATCGTGGCGAGTCTCCGGGCTCGAGGCGGGGCGTCGTCGTGCTCTCGCCGGCCGTGTGCCAGAACTCGGCGAAGCGGCAGAAGCTCACCTCGAAGGCGTCCGCCCAGAACGCGGGAACGACGACGACGTGCGACGGCGACTCGTCCGCCGGCACGGCGGAGGGCTCGGAGCCCCCGAGACCCGCCGCGGTCGGGTCGGCGAAGGGTGTCACGCCGTCCGCATCTCCGAGACGTACGCGACCGCCGGCGAGGCAGACCTCGTTCTCCCATCGAGGCAGCTCGTGGACCACGTGCTCGAACCGCGCGCACCAGCCCGTGTCCCAGACACGACCTCGCACGCGGCGCGCACCGCTCGGGTGCGTGGGCGAGCACGCGCCGTCGTCGGGCGTGTCGGGGCGCCCATCGTCGTCGAGCCCGTTGCCGGGGATCTCGCGAACCGATCGGCACCGCGAGCCGATCGGCGGCGACCCGTCCGCGCCGCAGGTGCCGTGTCCCAGCCCACCCTCTCGGGTGACGCACGCGACTTCCGAGTCGGGTGCGCAGAAGGTGGGATCGAAGGCGGCGCCGCTCGGCGCCAGCCCATGGGCGACGCACGCGCCACCCGCTCCGCACGTCTCGCCTTCGGGGCACGAGCGCGGGCGACCCGTACGCACGTCGATGCACGCTCGGGAGAGGTATGCGCCGACCACGATGGTCTCGGCGTCGCGGAACGATCCGGATCGCACCACCGCGATCACGCCGCGACCGGCGCGGCGTGCTTCGATACGCGCGCACCACGATGCGCCCGCGCGGCTCGGCGTGATGCCGAACGACAGCGGCAGCGCCTCGCCCTCGGGCCCGACGTCGAACGTCCGGACGGCGCCACCCCGGTCGAGCGCATCGCAGTCCTCGCCGACCACGACGTGCACGGCGTCGATCTCGCCGTCGCCGTCCTCGCCGACGGGAACGAGATCGGTGGCGACGACGACCACGACCTCGGTCGCGCTGCCGACGAAGCGCTCGCGAGCGCAGCCCGAGGCACCGAGCACGAGCATCGCGCCGACGAGCGGACGTCGGTTCAAGGGACCTCGACCACCCAGCCCGTCGAGCCGCCGCTCGGTGGGCGAGGCACGACCTCTTCGCGCGTGATGACGAAGTAGCTCGCGACGCCCGCTCCGATCGCGACGGCCCCGATCGCGGTCCAGAACCACCATCGCGAGGTGACGGGTCCCCCGGTGTCGCGCACGAGGTCCGCGGCGATGCGGCCTTCGCCCCCTGCACGCAGGTTGATCGTCGCCCGATAGACGTGATGGCCCGGCGCGAAGATCTCGACGCGATAGCGGCCTGGCTCGACCTCGCGCTCCACGGGCACGCGACCGAGATCCCACGCGCGTTCGGAACGGCCCGCGAACATACGAACGCGGGCGCCGCGCACGTCGGCGGTGATCGACACGGTCGCGGGCATGGCCCGGAGCGTCGGCTGGACCACGGCAGCTTCGCCGGGGTCGAGGTCACGATCCTGGAAAAATGGGCGAAATCCCTCGCGCGTCACCTGGACGGTACGACGCCCCGGGTTGACCGCGACGCGGACGACCCCGGACGCGTCGGGGGTCATCGGACGTCCATCGACGGAGACCGACGCGTGGCCCCGATCGTCTTCGAAGAGCCGGACCTCGATGCGCGCGACGCGCGCTTCGAGCTCGCGCACGTATCCCTCCGCCTCGGGGCGTCGGGTGGCCGCGACGCCGGTGGTCGCGTCGCGGATGAAGGCGCGGAGCGTCTCGAGCGCCTCGACGAAGAGCCCGAGGCCGCGCTGGCAGTAGCCGATGTTGAATCGGAGGATGAGCGACGGGTAGAGCTCGTTGGCGCGCAGGAACTCCTCCAGCGCGAGCGACCACTGCTCGCGCTCGACGAGCTCGACGCCGCGCTGGAAGTGCGCCTCGGCGCGTTGTCGCGCGTCGGTCGGCTGCGCGGGTTGCGTCGCGGGCTGCGCGGCGACCGGGAGCGGAGCGCGACGCTGCGCGAGCGCCGCGGAAGACAGCACGACGACGAGGCACGTCGATGCGAGCGCCCGCCCCCAGCGCACCCGTCATCCCGCCGTGCTCAAGGCATCTCCCGGATGATCCCGGACGAGGACGGTCCGCCGCCCGTCTGTGGCGGCCGTATCGGAGGAGGACGGTCGGGCGGCGGAAGCGCGATGGGGCCGACGGGGCCGGGCCGATCCATGCCGCCTCCGCCCCGCCGCACGACGCGCGGGCGCGTGCCTCCGCCGGCCTGGCTCGGCGGTTGTGCGACGCCCGCATCCGCCAGAAGCAGCGCGTTGACGAGCGGCGCGGCGAACTGGAGCGGTACGCGCACGCCCGCGAGCGGGCCTCCCTGCCAGCCGTCGATCTGCAGGTGCGTCAGCAGCTCGCGCTCCACGCAGCGCCGGAGCACGACGTCCTCGATGCCCTCGACGGCGCGCACCGAGAGCGCGCTTCCGTCGCCGCCGATGTCGATGGAGACCACGAGGCGACCCGCGAGCGACGGGTCACCGCGGCGCGCGTCGGCATAGCAGGTCGCGAGCTGCGGTCGCGACTGCGTGGCCTCGACGACCTGGATGACGCGATTGGGATCGAGGTTCGTGCTCGCCGTGCCGCCCGCGCCCACGACCGATCCCGTTCGGTCGACCACCGGCGGCTGCGAGGTCGCGAGCGTCGTCGGGTCGGCGGCAGCGACGGGCTCGGTGCCCGAGTCGAAGACGCCCGCGGCCGCCAGGACGATCACGGTGGCGACGGCGGTGAGGCCACCGAGCACCCCGACGAGCACGAGCGTGCGCGACGCGCTGCTCGACTCGCGCGGCTCCTCGCGCACGGCCGTCGCGCCGGGTGTGCTCCACCGCATCGGCGTGCCGGGCGCACCGGGAGGCGTCGCGTCGAGCGGGACGGGCGTGCCCATCGACCGTACGCCCGACGGCGTGTACACGCCGCGCACGGCGACCGGCGTCGAGACGGGCAGCGCGTGCGCGCCGGATGCGGGAGTGAAGCGGTGGCCCGCGGAAGGCGTGGGCGCGCGGAAGGCGCCCGACGACGTGATCGGCCGCGGCAAGTTGGGGGCGTCGAGGCTCGCGTGCGGCGCCAGCGCGGTCGCGACCTCGCCGGCGTTGTCGATGCGGTCGTCCCGACGCTTCGCGAGACAGCGGTGGATCACCCGCGCGACATCGGTCGGGATGCTCGGGACGAGCGTCGTGATGAGGGGCGGCTCGTCCTGCAGGAGCGCGGCGAAGAGCTGCCCGAAGTTCTCGCCCATGAAGGGCTTACGCCCGGTGAGCAGCTCGTACAGGATCACGCCCATCGCCCAGATGTCGCAGCGGTGGTCGAGATCCTTGCGCCCGGCGACCTGCTCCGGGGACATGTAGTACGGCGTGCCGAGCATCGTGCCGGTGCTCGTCAGCGTCATCTTGTTCGGCTGCTCGTCGTCCTTCAGCACCTTCGCGATGCCGAAGTCGAGGATCTTCGGAACGAGCTCTCCGCCGCGGCGTGCGAGGAAGATGTTCTCCGGCTTCATGTCACGGTGGACGATGCCGTGCGCGTGCGCGTGCGCGAGCGCCGACAGGACGGGCACCATGATGTGCGCGGTCTGGGTGATCGAGAGCCGCCCGCGGTGGACCGCGGCCGCGAGGGTCTCGCCCTCGAGGTACTCCATGACGAGCATCGGAGCGCCGGAGTCGTCCTGCGCGACGTCGATGATCTGGATGGTGTTCGGGTGATCGAGCGTCCCCGCGGCGCGGGCCTCGCGGATGAACCGAGCGACGACGACGCCGTCGGCGCAGTACTCGTTCTTCAGGAACTTGAGCGCGACCTTGCGCTGGGTCGTGAGGTGGAGCGCAGAGTAGACGGAGCCCATCCCGCCCTCACCGATGAGGCGCTCGAGTTGGTACTTGCCTATGACGACTGTCCCTGGCTCGTGCATAGCCCCCGACGGAGCCCCGCGCGGTTCCGCTAGGATATACGAAGATTCGGGTCTTGGGATCCCATGGGGCCAAGGTTGGTGGCCATTTCTGCGCGGGCCTCCGACACCTTCGCCCAATGCGCACCGCCGCCGACGCTCCTCCGGAGCTCGAGGCCAGGCCGGCGGCCGCATCGGGACCGCCCACGGGACCGCCGACGCGTTGTTGGCTGCCGCGTCGGCGCGATAGTCTTCGAGGATGACGTCGCACGCGCGTGGTCGTAGTCGTTGGCTGATCGCGTGGGCGGTCTGCTTCGTGTCGGGCTGCAGCTGCGGGTCGGACGACGTGCGCACGGCGCCGGGCTGCACGAGCGACGACGAGTGCGAGCCCGGCGAGACGTGCGTGGTCGCGTTGCGACGTTGCATCGCGGAGCGCGACCTCGGACCCGACGAGGAGCCCGACGCGACGCCGCCACCGCCGCCCCCCGTCGACGCAGGTCCGGATGGCCCGCGCCGTCGCGACGCAGGCCCGGGCTGCATCGACATGGATGGCGACGGCTACGGCGAGCGATGTGATCTCGGGCCCGACTGTGACGACACCGACCCGAGCAAGAACCGCGGAGAACGCTGCGACGGCATCGACAACGACTGCGACGGCGAGATCGACGAGATCGTGATGGACGTCTGCATGTCGTGCGTCCCGACCTGCCGGGCCATCGGCGAGCCCGGCCCCGACGGGTGGGATCCGCGAGACGACAACTCGGCGAACGTCGAGGTCGACTCCGACGACGCGCTGACGTTGCGGCGCATCGACGCGCGCGCGTACGCGATGTGGATCGCGAACTCCGACGAAGGCACGGTCTCGAAGATCGACTCTCGAACGGGTCGCGAGCTGGCGCGGTACCCGAGCGCTCGACCGGACGAGGACAACGGTGCGCGACCCGCGGACGAGCCGTGCAACTTCTCGAGCACCGGCAACTGTCCGTCGCGTACGGCGGTCGATCAGAACTTCGACGCCTACGTCGCCAACCGCGCCTTCGGCAACGTCGGCACGGTCACGAAGTTCGCGGGTCGGGTCTCGGACTGCGTGGACCGCGACGGCGACGGGATGATCGAGACGTCGACGGACGCGAACGACGACGGCGTCATCGACCCGGACGATCCGCGCGAGCTCGTGGGACCGGACGACGAGTGCATCCTGTGGACCGCCGCGGTGGGCGGGATCGGCTCGGTCCCACGCGCCCTCGCCATCGGGCTCGCGACGGAGGTCTCGCCGATCGGTGACGTCTGGGTCGGCACCTTCGCGGACGAGACGGTCTGCCAGCTGGACCCCTACACGGGCGCGCCGCGGACGTCGTGTGTCCGCACCGTCGGTCTGAGGCCCTACGGTGCGGCCGCCGATCGCACCGGAAGGGTCTGGTTCGTCAACCTGGGATGGGAGGACGCGACCAATCGGCGCGTCCTGGCCTCCATCGACCCCGTCAGCTTCCGCGTCACGTTCGCGTCGGATCTGCCGGACTCGATCCCACCGGGCTCGTACGGGATCGCGATCGACGGCGACGACCATCTCTGGGTCGGCGGCGCGCGGGCCGGGACGTTGCTCCGCTACGACATCTCGGACGACGTCTGGGAGCAAGCCGACATCCCCGCGGGCGGCACGTTGCGCGGCGTGGCTGCGGACGAGACGCACGTGTGGGCGGCCGACTCGACGCGCGACTCGGTGTGGCAGGTCGAGATCGACACCATGCGTGTCGTGCGCGAGTGGGAGCTTCCGACCGTGCGGGGGCCGATCGGAGCGGGCGTCGCGTTCGACGGTCGCATCTGGGCGATCGGCCGCGCGAGCTCGTCCGCTGCGCGGATCGATCCCGTGACCGAGGAGATCCTCGAGGTGCCGACGGGGCTCGGCCCGTACTCGTACTCGGACTTCATGGGCTTCGGCCTCAACACGTTCGCCGAGCCCTTCGGGCGATACCACTTCACGGTGGAGGGTTGCGCCGACGGCGAGAGCCGCTGGGAGACGCTGCGATGGTCCGAGGAGCGCCCGCCGGGCACGCGCATCGAGGCCTGGGTGCGCACGGCTCCGGCTCGCGTGGAGCTGCAGTTCGAGGATTGGATCGGGCCGTTCACGATGTCGCCCGCCGACCTGCGGGCGCCGCCCGGGCCGGTGCCGCCTGGGCTCTACCTCCAGGTAGAGTTCCGTCTGTACTCGGAGGACTCGCGCGTCGCGCCGCGGGTGTTCGATGCGGACGTGACGGGCACTTGTTTCCTCGACGGGCCCGGATGAGCTCGAGGGTGCGGTGAGCCAGGAGCGGACGGCGCGTCGCTCGGACGCCGCCCCTGCGGGCCGGCTCGAGACGCGTGGCGTCGGAGTCACGGTCGTGACCACGCTGCTCGTCGGATCGGGCGTCGCGGCGTGGCTGCTTCCCGACGCGACCCGCTGGCTGACGTTGACGCTCGCGCTGCACGTCGCAGGTGGTGCGGTCGCGGCGGTCGGCCTGATCGTCTACGTGCGCTCGCACCTCGCGCGCACGGCGCGAATGGGAGCGCCGGTCGCGCGTGGGTCGGGATGGACGATGCTCGCGACGGCCGTCGCCGTGATGCTGACGGGCGCGCTCGCGACGGTGCCGAGAGACTGGCTGGGAGCATCGGCGCACGGCATCGCGTCGCTGTCGCACGGTGTCGCGGCCGTGATCGCGTTGGCGTTGCTCGCGCTCCATCGGATCGCGACTCCGACGCGGGGACGTGGGGCGATCGAGGTCGTGGCGATCGTGGCGCTGTCGCTGCTGATCGCGGGGTGGGCAGCGACGCAGGGCGCGAGCTCGCAGACGAACGCCGCGCTCGACGCCGGCCTCGACACCGTGGGTCGTCCCGGCTTGTTCAGGGTGTCGCGCGCGGGCGCGCCGAGCGTCGAGCGGCTCGCCGACACGGACAGCTGCGAGCGCTGCCATGCGGACATCGTCGCGCAGTGGGAGGGCTCGGCGCACCGGTTCGCGAGCTTCGCGAACCCGTTCTACCTGCACGCGTTGCGCGGCGTGGAGCGTGCGCGCGGACGCGGGCCCACGAAGTTCTGCGCGTCGTGCCACGACCCGCTTCCGTTGCTCGCGGGCACCTTCGACGGCAACGCGCCGTTGTCCGATCGGCTGCCGCACGCGGATCGAGGTGTGACGTGCCTCGTCTGCCACGCGACCATCCACGCGGAGGAGCCGCGTGGCAACGGCGGGCTCGCGATCGGGCTGCCGACTCCGCTGTGGCCGGGCTCGTCGTCGCCGGCACCGCTCGACGAGATCTCGCGATGGCTGGTGCGGGTCGACCCGCGGCAGCACCGGGCGGCGCTGTCGCCCGCGATGCTGCGCACGGCGGAGTTCTGCGCGACGTGCCACAAGGTCGGGCTCCCGGAGCAGGTCACCGGGTGGCGCTTCATGCGCGGCTTCAACGACCTGGATCCGTGGCAGCAGTCGTCCTCGTCGCACCAGGTCGCGCTGCCGTTCGGGCAGGCCGAGCGGCGCGTCTGCGTCGACTGCCACATGCGTCGCGTGCCGTCGCGAGACCTGGCCGCGCAGAACGGGACCGTGCTCGATCATCGGTTCGCGGCGGCCAACACCGCGCTCGCGTCGTTCGTCGGCGACCGCGCGTGGATGCGCGAGCAAGAGCGGATGCTGGCGCAAGCGGAAGCGGTGGCGGTGCCGCTTGCGGTGGTGGTGGGCGATCGGGCCGCGCTGCCGATCGAAGGCGAAGGCACGACGTTGCCGGTCGACCGCGACGTGCAGCTCCACGTGCTCGTGACGGCCCCCGGTGTGGGTCACTTCTTCCCGGGCGGTACCCTCGACTCGCACGAGGCGTGGGTGGAGCTCGACGTGCGCGACGCCTCGGGCAGACGCGTGGCGGCTCATGGTGGCGTCGCCGAGGACGGGGGCCCGACGGAAGACGCGCACGTGCTGCGGGCGCGCCTCCTCGATCGCGACGGCCTGCCGATCGTGGAGCGCGACGCCTTCCGCCAGAGGACCGTGCTCTACCGGCGCGTCGCGGTCGCGGGCGCCGGAGAGCTCGTGCGCTACGGGTTCCGCGTCCCGGCCGACGCACGGGGGCCGTTGTCCATCACCACGACGCTCTGGTTCCGGAAGTTCGCGCGCGAGTTCCACGCGGCGGTGTTCCGCGATCGCGGCGAGCCCGAGCCCGCGCAGCCGCGCATCCGTCTGGCGACCAAGACGGTCCGCGTCGCGCTGGGGCCCGAGCTGCGCGAGGGCGCGTGCGTGCGCGCGGCCAACCCGCTGCTGCTGCGGTACGCACCGAGCGCGACGATGCAGGGCGACAGCGCCTCGGCGACCCGCGCGGCGCGACGAGCGCGCGCGTGCGGCGGTCCACCGGCCGCGGCCATCCTGGAAGCGCGGGCGTCGCTGCGCGCGGGCGACTATGCGCGCGCGCTGTCGCTCGTGGAGCCTCTGGCCCGGCGGCCCGGTGCGCCCGGTCCACCGCGAATGGTGCGCGCGCTCGCCCTCGCGGCGCTCGGCGAAGACGACGAAGCGCTCGAGGTGCTCCAGGGTCTGGCGCGCGACTTCCGTCGCGACCGCGAAGTGCACCGCGAGATCGCGCGGCTCGAGCTGCGCGCCGGTCGTGCGCGCGAAGCGCTGACCGCGATCGCGCGGACGCTCGCGATCGATCCGGAGGACGGCGCCGCGTGCTACGTGCAGAGCCTCGCCGCCGCCGAGCTCGGGGATCGCGCGACCGAGACGCGTGCGCGACGTTGCTACGACCGCTACCGCGAGGACGAGACGCAGCGCAGCCTCGCGCAACGACGTCGCGCCGCGAGCCCGACCGACGATCGCGAGGCCGAGCCCATCCACGTCCACGACGCGACGCCGCGGTGATCGGACGCTTGACCGCCGTGGCGTGACGCGCCGAGCATGCCTGCATGGGCAGCGCGCTTCGGGCCTTCGTGGCGGCGGCGGTTGCGATCTCGGCGTCGTGCTCGAGCTCGGGATCGAGCGCGGATCCGCGGCCGACGTCGAGCGATCCGGTGCAGCGCGAGCCGGCGCCGACCGGGCCGTGCTCGGCCGACACCGAGTGCCGTCTCGAGTCGGCGAGCGGCTGCACGTGCGTCGCGGCGCTCGCATCGGCGCCGCCGGGTCCGGGATGCCCGCACCCGTGCTTCGCGCCTCCGTGCATGAGCAAGGTGGCCTTCTGCGACCCCGCGACGAAGCAGTGTGCCGCGCGCGTGCAGCCGCCGGCACCGTCGGCGGCACCTCCGCCCCCGCCGCCGACCTCGGACCCACAGCCGACGTCGGGCGCTCCGTCCCCGGCGCCGCCCGTACCTGCGCCGCCGTCGTGATGGCGGTGCGGCGGGACCACCACGGCGCGCCGTGACCTCCGCCCCGCGGCGACGAGCTCGCTGGCCGGCGGTGCTGGTCCTCGTCGCCGTCGCGGAGCTCGTGGCACAGCTGGACGTGATCGCCAGCGTGCCGGGTCGCGACGATTGGTCGCGCGCAGCGCAGTGGATCCGCACCGCGTCCGCCGCCGAGGATCGCGAGGTTCGATCGCCCGTCGACGCGAGTCCCCTCTCCCCGCGACGCGAGGAGCGGGCGCTGGTCGTCGTCGAGCCCGCGTGGGCCGCGCCCCTCGGCCGGCTCGCGCTCCGTCGTGTGGAGCTGGGGGACACGGCGCCGGCGGACCTCGCGGGCCGACGCGCGTTGTGGGCGCTTTCGATCCGCGGCCACGCGCCGGCCGCGATGGGCGGTCGGCGGCCGACGGAGATGCGCCGATTCGGACGCGTCTCGGTGCTCCGCTACGCGATCGACGAGCCGCGCGAGTCGTTCGATCTGGTGCGCGAGATCGAGCGCGCACAGGTGGCGTGGGGTGGTGGCTCGATGGGGTGGGGCGCGTGCGCGCTGCGCCACGAGCCGGTGCGCGGAGGAGGCCTCGCGGCGGGCACGATGTTGCCGGCGGACCGGTTCGTCTGCGATCGGTCGCGTCCCTGGCTCGCCGTGGGGGCGACGTTCCAGCAAGACGTCGGGCTCGCGGTGCGTCGGTGCGTCGGGCAGACGGCAGCACGAGGGATCCACCTTCGGGCGAGGTTTCCCGAGGTCCCGGCGCGCGGGGTGCTCGAGGGCCGATTCGGCCTGGCTCACGGCGACGAGCGCCTGCGCGGCGCCGACGTCTGGCTCGAGGTGAGGGTCGCAGGGCGCTTGCGCGCGCGGGTCCGTCATCGCGATGGCGAAGGCGCGAAAGCGTTCGCCGTCGAGCTCGGTGGCGATGCGGCTCGCACGTTCCCGAGCCGTGGTGCGCCGCTCGGGGAGGGCGCCGCGTCGAACGTGGACGTCGCGATCGACACCGCGCTCGCGCGCGGAGAGGGGCGGGCGCTCGACGGTGCGTGGCGGATGCCGTGCTGGTCGGCGAGCGTGCGCTCTCGACGCGGCGCCACGAGGATCGAGACGCGATGAATGGCATGCGCGATCACGCGATCGGTGCGCTGGTCGCCGTCGCGTACACGGCGCTGCTGGTCGTCACGGCGCCCGAGCTCGGCCCCGCGCGCGACGAGGGGTTCTACTCGGTGATCGGAGATCGGTACGCGCGATGGGTCGTGCGGGTCTTCGACGAGGGGGCTGCGGCGCTCGATGGCCGAGTCGTCGATCGCGTGTGGGCCGACAACTCCGAGCACCCGCCGTTGCCGAAGCTCCTCTTCGGCTTGTCGGCCAGCGCCGTGCGCGCGTCGGGCGTGCCGATGTCGGCCGGCACCGCGCATCGGCTGCCGACGATGATCGGCGCGGGCCTGCTCCTCTGGATCGTGTACGTGCTCGGGGCGCGCATCGCGAACCGTCGGACGGGGATCTTCGCCGCGGGAGCGCTCGCCGCGATCCCGCACGTGTTCCACCACGCGCACCTCGCTGCGATGGACGTGCTCGTCGTGCTCGCGTGCGTGGCGACCACGTATGCGTACTGGCGGTCGCTCGAGCGAGCGCGATGGGCGTGGGTCGCGGGCGTCGTGTACGGGCTCGCGCTGCTCACGAAGCACAACGCGTGGTTCCTGCCGCCGGTGCTGCTCGTGCACTGGGCGACCTTGCGAGCCGCGCCGGTGGACGAGCGTCTCCCCGCGTCGCGCAGGATCCCGTGGGGCATCGTCGCGATGCTGACGCTCGGGCCGCTGATGCTGATCGCGCTCTGGCCGTGGCTGTGGCGCGACACGCTCCACCGATGGATGGAATACGTCCGCTTCCACGTGGAGCACGTCCACTATCCGATCGAGTACATGGGCACGACCTGGTTCGAGCCGCCTTTCCCGGCTCACTACGCGCTCGGCTCGATGCTGACGACCGTTCCGTCGACGCTGCTCGTGCTCGCAATCGTCGGCATCGTGCACCGACGGCAGCAGCTCGTGCCTCCGTGGCTCGCGCGACTGCTCCGACGCCGGCGCGACGGCGAGGGCGAGGTGCCCGAGCGCCGCCGCGTCATCACGACGCGCCTCGTGCACGGCGCCGATCCCCGTCACACGGACTTGCTGATCCTCCTCTCGCTGCTCTGGCCCATCGTCCTGCTCTCGACGACGCGCGCGCCCATCTTCGGCGGGACCAAGCACTTCCTCGCGGCGTACCCCTTCCTCGCGCTCTTCGCGGCCGTCGGCTTCCTGCGCGTCGCGCGCGCGTTCCGCGGTCTGTGGTCGGCCTGGCGCGGGCCGGGCCCCGAGCGATTCCCCGATGTCCGGCGGCGGCTCATCGAGACGTGCGTGGCGCTCGTCCTCCTCGCCCCCGCGGTCGCGCAGACGGCGCACGCGCACCCCTACGCGCTCGCGGCCTACGTGCCGCTCGTCGGTGGCGCACCCGGTGGAGCGGACCTGGGGATGAACCGGCAGTACTGGGGCCACACGAACGCCGACGTCCTCGCCGTCATCCGACGCGAGCTCCCCCGAGGCGGCAGCGTGTTCCCGGGCGACACGGCGCTCGCCGCGTGGCGCGCGATGATGCTCGATGGGCACGTGCCTCGCGGCGTGCTCCCGACACCCGACCTCGCATCGGCCGACCTCGTGCTCGTCCACCACGAGCCCCACTTCCTGACGGTGGATGCGCAAGCCTGGGTCGCGCACGGCAGCGCCGTCCCCGTGGCCGTGATCGATCACGACGGTGTGCCGGTCGTGAGCGTGTACGCGCGACCCGGTGGACGCGCGCGGAGCGCGGGCAGGAGGTGACCCCGGCTACCATGGTCGCGGTGGATCGCATCGTCGTGCTGGTGGTCGCGCTCTCGTGGGTGTCGTGCGGCGCCCGCAAGGCGTCGCCCGACGGAACGGACGAACGCGATGCGCGTGCGCCCGCGGATGCGGCAGACCCGATGCGCGACGCGTCCACGCCCGACGCGCTCGTCTCGCCGGAGCTCGGGATCGACGCGGGGCTGCCCGCGAACGTGCCGCCCGTCGCCGCGTTCTCGTTCACGCGCGACGGTGCGGGCGCGGTGACGTTCGACGCGAGCGACAGCGTCGACCCGGATGGTCGTATCGTGCGTTTCGCCTGGGATTTCGGGGACGCCAGCGCGGGCGAAGGCGCGACTCCGACCCATGGGTACGCGGAAGCGGGTTGCCCGACGGTCTCGCTCACGGTGACCGACGACCGCGGCGCCACGGCCTCCCTCACTCGGACGATCGCGGTCGCGATCACGGCGCCGAGCGGTGCGCCCGTCGTGAGGCTCGATCCGCTGCCGCGCGTCGGCTCGCTCTTGCCGCGCGACGTGGAGACCAACCGTGCGACGTTCACCGTGTCGGGCGACGTCGCGAGCGACGGATGGGAAGAGGTCGAGGTGCGCGTCTCGAGCGCCGGCACGGTCGAGTCCACGTGGGTCGCGCCCGTGTGCGCGGGAGCCTTCGCGCACGACGTCGAGCTCGTCGCGGAGCTCGTGTCGCGCGACGTCGCGGTGGTGCTCCGCGCGACGGGCGCTCCCGAGGCACCGATCGGCGGCGTTAACGACCTCGTCGCGGGCGACGTGCTGCTCGTGCAGGGTCAGTCCAACGCCGTCTCGACGCAGTACGCGGGCGACGCGAACGAGAGCCAGAGCGACTTCGTGCGTTCGTTCGGGACGCGCACGGAGGACGCCGCAGCCTCGGTGGCGGACGACGCGTGGCACCGCGCCGAGGGCAACGCCAACGA
>JADZFZ010001154.1 GCA_020854145.1 Deltaproteobacteria bacterium
ACCGCGATCGCGCTGCTCGGCGCGGCGAGCGGCTGCATCGCCGACGACCTCGAGGCAGAAGCTCCGCTCGACCGCGTCGGGCCCGGCGTGACCGAGCTGATCGACCGCGACGGCTACGCCGACGTGATCGTGGGCTTCGACCCCGAGGACGGGTGCCGCCTCGGCTCGGGCGCGCCCGACGGCCTCGACGACGTGCTCGAGTCGTTCGCGTCGCTGCCGGTCGCCAGGGTCCGGGTCAAATCGCGAGAGTCGCTGGCGCGTTTGCTCGGCTTCGCGCGCGTGCGCCGCATCGAGACGGATGAGGTGCTGCACATCGACATGGCCGACGGCCTGTCTCTCGTGCGGCAGCCCGAGACGCTCGCCGCCGGGCTCGACGGCAGCGGCGCGTCGGTCGCCGTGCTCGACACCGGCATCGACTTCACGCGGCCGGAGCTCGGCGGCTGCTTGGCCGCCGGCGCGCCCGGCTGTCCCGTCGTGCACGCGACCGACGTCGCGCCGGACGACGGCGCCGCCGACGCTCACGGGCACGGCACGAACGTGGCCGCCATCGTGCGAGGCATGGCGCCCGGAGCGCGGCTGCTCTCGTTCGACGTGGCCGACGGGCGCAACGTCGCGACGTCGAGCCTCCTGCGCGCCATCGACTGGATCCTCGCGCACCGCGAGGAGCACGACATCGTCGCGATCAACATGAGCGTCGGCGGCGGCGCGTTCGATGCGCCGTGTCCCGGGACGCTGATGGCCGCGGCGCTCGAGTGTGCGCGCAGCGCGGGCATCGTGCCGGTCGCGTCGTCGGGCAACGACGCCATGACCGGATCGCTGAGCTCGCCCGCATGTGCTCCGGCGGCCGTCTCCGTGGGCGCGGTGTACGCGTCGCCCGTCGGCGGCGTCGGCTACCCGATGTGCGAGGACACGTCGAGCTCGACCGACCAGATCACGTGCTTCTCCAACGTCGCGCCGTTCCTCACGATGCTCGCTCCGGGCGCTTTCGTGGAGGCCGGCGGTTACACGATGACGGGGACCTCGCAGGCCGCACCGCACGTCGCGGGCGCCGTCGCGGTCATGGCGCAGGCCTTCTCCGACGAGGGACCGGATGGCTGGGTGGATCGTCTGCGCACGGCAGGCGAGCCCATCCACGACGCCCGCACGGGCGAGCGCTTCCCGCGCCTCGATCTCGCGGCGGCCGTCGCGGGCGCGTCCGGACCCGCACCCGCACCGGCGCCCGCGCCCGCGCCCGCGCCCACTCCCTCGCCCGACGTCGTGCGGCCCGTGGACGGATCGGCGTGGGCGTGGCGCGACCACGGCTCGATCACGCTCCGGTGGGAAGGCTTCGACGACGGCGCGAGCGGCATCGCAGCCTACCGCCTCGTCTTCTCCACCTCGACGGCTCCCGCGACGTGCTCCGAAGGTGCGCTCGTCTACGAGGGCTCTGCGAGCGAGCACGTGCATCTCGGTCTGACGGACGGCGTCAAGCACTACTACCGCGTGTGCGCGATCGATGGAGCGGGCAACGTCTCCGCGGGCGTCGTGACCGCCGCGATCCCGGGTGAGCCCGTGCGGGTGCGCGGCCCGAGCGGCGAGTGGATCCGTCTGCCGGGGTGACCCAGGTAGCTGTAGACTCCCCACCGATGCGATCGCCGGCAGGCGCGACACCGTGTCCATCGACGGTTCTCGACAGGGCGACGTGACGGCGCCCCACGCGCCGATGGGTTCGGACGACGCGCTCGAGCGCGATCTCCGACTGCTGTTCGAGGCTTCCCCCGACGTCCTGCTCGTGCTGCTGCCCGACGCGCCGAGGTACACGATGGTGGCAGCGACCGACGCTCGTCTCGCCGCGACGCACACCACGCGCGAGGCGACGATCGGTCGGCCGCTCTTCGAGGTCTTTCCGGACAACCCGGACGACCCCGAAGCCACCGGGACGAGCAACCTCCGCGCGTCGCTCGACCGGGTGCTCGCGACGCGTGCGCCCGACACGATGGCGGTGCAGCGCTACGACATCCGCGGCCCGGACGGCACCTTCGAGACCAAGCACTGGAGCCCGAAGAACATCCCGGTCCTCTCACCGTCCGGCGACGTCCGCTACATCCTGCACCGCGTGGAGGACGTCACGGAGCTCGTCCTGGCGACCGAGCGCGGTGACGAGCTGCGCGACAAGACGCGGGCCATGGAGCGCGAGGTCCTCAAGCGCAGCCAAGAGCTCGCCGTGGCCAACCGCCAGCTGCGCGAGGCCAACGCGAAGCTCGGCGAGCTCGACGCGGCCAAGACGGCGTTCTTCAACAACGTGAGCCACGAGTTCCGCACGCCGCTCACCCTCATGCTCGGGCCGATCGAGGAGGCGCTCCAGCACGACGCGACGCTCGGAGGCGAATCGCTCCGACTGGTCCATCGCAGCGCCGTGCGCATGCTCCGCCTCGTCAACAGTCTCCTCGAGTTCGCGCGCCTCGAAGCCGGCCGCCTCCAGGCCAGCTTCGAAGCGACCGACGTCGCAGCCCTCACCTCGGGTCTCGCGGGGGCGTTCCAGTCGCTCGTGGAGTCGGCGGGCATCTCGCTCGTCGTGGACTGCCCACCGGTACGACAGCCCATCTACGTCGACCGGATCCGATGGGAGCAGATCGTCTCGAACCTCCTTTCGAACGCGTTCAAGTTCACGATGGAGGGCGAGATCGCGGTGCGCCTGCGCGAGCGCGAAGGTGCCATCGACCTGGTCGTGAGCGACACGGGGATCGGCATCCCGGAGCACGAGATCCCGCGCGTCTTCGAGCGTTTCCACCGCGTCGTGGGCAGCAAGGGTCGCACCATCGAGGGAACCGGCATCGGCTTGGCGCTCGTGCACGAGCTCGTCTCCATGCACGGTGGCTCCGTGCGCGTCGAGAGCGTGGTCGGGCGCGGAACGACCTTCACCGCG
>JADZFZ010001155.1 GCA_020854145.1 Deltaproteobacteria bacterium
GGTGTTGCCGCACACCCCGGGATCGAGTGACGGCAGCTCACGACACGCGACGGCGGGGACGGTCGCGAGCCACACCGCCACGAGCGTCGCACCGCAGCGACCGCGCCGTGGGCCACCCGTCATGCACGGTATCTATCCGGATCGATCCCCAGCCGCTTGACCCCGCTGGATCTGCTTGCGGTCCTTGCGGAGGTCGCGCGCAACCGCGCTCAGGTTGCCCCCGTGCCTACGGATGAGCGCCGTGAGCTCGTCGCGGCGTGCCATCGCCTCGCCGTCCGACGAATCCTCGTCCTCGCGGACGGGCGTCGGTGTCGCCGCCGCCGCGACCGCGGGCGGGAGGTGATGGAGCTCGATGTGGCCGTCGGCGGCGAGCGCGAGCGCGCTCTCGATCGCGTGGGCGAGCTCGCGCACGTTGCGCGGCCAACCGTGGAGGCACAAGGCGCGCGCTGCCTCGACGGAGAGCGTGACGGTTCCCGCGGCGTGGGGCCGAGCGCGCTCGAGCAGCGAGGCGACGACCAGACCGAGATCTTCGCGGCGGTCGCGCAGCGGCGGCAGATGAAGGACGAACCCGGACAATCGCGCCCACAGGTCCTCGCGGAACGCTCCGCTCGCGACGAGCGACTCGAGGTCGCGACGGGTGGCCGTCACGACGCGCACGTCGACGGGCACCGGCAACGCGGCACCGACGGGGGTCACCTCGTGCTCCTGGAGCACCCGGAGGAGCGACGCTTGGGACGACGCCGGCAGGTCCGCGATCTCGTCGAGCAACAACGTCCCGCGGTCGGCGCTGCGCACGAAGCCGGCGCGGTCGTTGTTGGCGCCCGTGAAGGCGCCGCGACGGTGCCCGAACAGCTCGCTCGCGACGAGCGCCTCGGGCAACGCGCCGCAGTTGACTGCGACCAGCCTTCCCGACCGGCCCGACAGCGCATGGACCGCCCGCGCCACGACCTCCTTGCCGGCACCGCTCTCGCCGCGCAGCACGATCGGCACGTCGGAGCGCGCGATGGCGGCGAGCCTGTCGAACGCTGCGGCGAGAGACGGCACGACCGTCTCGAGGCCAGGTACACGGGCGCCCCCGGGCGAGGCGACCTCGACGTCGTCTGCGTCCCTGCGGAACACGAAGAAGCTGCGACCCATCTCGACCACGTCGCCGTCGCCCAGGAACACGCGGGTCTCCCGGAGCCCGCCTACGCGTGTCCCGTTCTTCGAGCCGCGGTCCTCGAGGAGCCAGCGTCCGCCGATGCGCGTCAGGCGCGCGTGGTCGGTCGAGAGCCGCGCGTCGTCGAGCCCGATCTCGAGCACGGCACCCGCGTCGCTGCGGCTAGCGCGCTCGCCGTCGCCGCGCCCGATGCGCAGCTCGTCGAACGCTCCGAGCGGCACGACGCGCGGCGGTGCATACGGCCGCTCGGCCGACAGGAACAGGGTCAACCGTGGGCACCGACCCGGCGGTGCGTGGACCGTGCCCGGCTCCGTGAGCGTCCCCGCCATCGCGCACCGATGGTAGCCCACGGCGCTCGTGCGCCACCCGCCCGCGGCTGCTCGTCGCGCAGCGGCGCTCGTCGAGTCCACGGGCCCGGCTGCAAGCCTCTGCACGGCCGTGATCGCGGCGGCGAATCGTGCAATGAGTCGCCGCATGCATTGCGCCGCATGTGGAAGTCAGAGGCTGAGCCCACCCGCCGTCCTGCGGACCAACCAGGGGACGGTGGATGCGTACTGGCAGGTCTCGGGCGAGTCGGGCTGGTTCAAGTCCGGCGTCGTTTGCCGAGGACGGACCGTCATCATGTGCGGCGACTGCGGCTACTTCATGTTGTTCGCCGATCCGGCGACGCTGGCGGACGCGCACGCGAAGTGGGCGCAGCTCGCGACACCCGACCGTTGATCTCCACGGCAGCTCACCGGGCGAGGAACACGGAAGTCTCCTCGTCGTCGTCGTCGTCGTCCGCACCGTCGCCGTCGCCGTCGTCCTGGTCGGGCACCTCCTCCACGGGGGCGTAGCCGGACGTCACGGGTCCGAGGACGCGCTCGACTTGCAGGCCGAGCATGACGTACGGCTCTCCCTGGAAACGCTCCACGATCGAGCGACCGGTGAATCGTCCTTCGACCCAGTACGCGCCACCGACGCGATCGTCGAAGGTGGGCTCGACGACGCCGGGCGCGAACGTCGGCGCGAGCCAGGCGCCTTGCGCCCCGGTCGGGTCGTCGCCGATGTAGTAGAGCGGGCACTCGCAGCCGAAGGGCCCGCGTTGCACGATCGGCAGCCGCACCCGCTCCCCGCGCCGGCTTCGTGCAGCGCGCACACGTGCCGCGACCCACCGACGCAGGGCTGCACCGTCGTCCTCGAGGATCGACGGCCCGCGCGTGGCGGGCGCGGGGACGGGCGCGACGAACGCCCTGCCGGGCGGACGAGGCCCGGGCTGCACCCTGCGGTCGGTCGTCGTGCCGTCGCCGAGCTGTCCGCGCTGGTTGGCACCCCAACAAACGACCCTGCCGCCCGCCACGAGCGCGCACGCGTGCTGGGTGCCGACGGCCAGCGCGGTCGCTCCGGTGATCCCGCGAACGAGCCGTGCGCCCGACCAGATGACGTTCGGCCGCAGTGGATCGTCCATCGGCGAAGGCGCGGATGTCGTCGGGTCGCGATCGAACCCGAGCACCGCCCCCCAGCAAGCCACCTCGCCGCTCGCGAGGCGCGCGCACGTCTGCGAGCCCCCGGCTGCGATCTCGGCGACCCCGGAGAGCGACGGCACTTCCACGGCATGCGGATGGTGCCACCGCCACGGATGGCCGAGCGCGCCGTGGTCGTTGCTGCCCCAGCAGCGCACGGTGCCGTCCTCGAGCAACGTGCACGTGTGGTCGATGCCCGCCGCGAGCCCTCGCGCACCCGTCACGCCGAGCACCAGCACGGCGGAACGTCGGACCGCGAACGAGCCGTCGCCGAGCGCGCCCGTCGCACCGTCTCCCCAGCAGCGAACGGTGCCGGCGGCGTCGCGGGCGCACCCGTGCACGTCTCCCGCGACGATCTCCTCGACGGGACGAAGACCGGTGATCGCGATCGGCGTCCTCGCGACGACGTTCGGACGCATGAACCAATCCGTGCCGCGCTGCTCGAGCTCGTGACCGAACGGCGCGCCCCAACATCGGACCTCGCCGCCGGGGGTGCGCGCGCAGGCGTGCGTGAGACCCACGGCGAGTCGATCGACGTCGCGGAGCGTGCTCACGTCCGGCTCGACGCCGCCGAGCCTGCCCTCGCACCGCAAGGCCCCTCGCGTTGCGCCGCACCGCGCGAGCGGGCTGATCGCGAAGGGCGTTGCGCCGCGCCACGCCGGCTCCGCGACGGGGTGCGGGTGCGCCGCGCCGTCGAGCCCCGCGCCCCAGCATCGGATCTCTCCGCCGACGAGCGAGGCACACGTCGCGTCCCCCCCCGCGACGATCGCCGTGGCCTGCGCGACGAGCGCCACGGCCGACAGGCCGGTCGCGACGGGCACCGAAGCGGCGCCGGCATCGGGGCCGCTCGCGTCACCGCGTGCGATCGGGCGGGCCGCGTCGAGCGCTTGCGCGCGCACCGGAGAAGAACGCGGAGTCGTGTGCCGCGCCGCGCCTTGCTCGGTGCGTCCGCAACCGGCCACCGTGCTCGCGAACGCGACACAGCACACGGCGAAGACGAGCACACGTTCGGTTCGGGGTCGGGCGATCAACGAAGGGGTTCCTACCGCGCGCGCCGAGGAGGAGGAAGCGACCCGCAACTGCACGTTGCGGCGGCCGAGAAAGGTGCATCTCCGCGACGGCCAGGAACCTGGTGGCTGCCTGCGCCGCGCGGCATACTCGGAGAGCGCTCGCATGAAGCCGGTCGACCTCACCGTCCAGATCCTGAAGGAGATCCGCGAGGAGATGCGCGCACAGCGCGAGGAGATGCGCGCACAGCGCGAGGAGATGCGCGCGGGGTTCGCGGCGGTGGACTCGCGGTTCCAGACGCTCGAGTCGGTGCTCGTGGATCTGACCGCGCAGCTGGCAGGACGAACGGGCTTGGGAAGGTGCGCTTGATCTCGGACTGGGCCAGCTCAGCCGTCCGACGACGGCGGTTGACCGGCGTCGGGCGCGGCGGGCGCGGCGGGCGTCGGTGACGAGCCCGCGGGGACCTCTCCCGCCGCGGCCGCCTTTCGCGCCTTGAGCTTCAGCTTCACGTACTCGTAGATGCCGGGCGAGATCGAGAGCAGCACCACGGCGATGATGATCTTCTCGGTGTGGTGCGTGACGAAGTGCTCGAACTGTCGTCCGAGGATGTAGCCGAGCATCGTCATCGACAGGACCCAGAGCGCCGCGCCGGTGATGTTGTAGATGGCGAACTGGCGGTAGGGCATCTTCGCGACGCCTGCGACGACCGGCACGAAGGTCCGCACGAGCGGCATGAAGCGCGAGATGATGATCGCCTTGCCGCCGTGCTTCTCGTAGAAGTCGTGCGCCGCCTTGACGTGCTCGGGACGAAAGAAGCGCGATCGCGGCTTGTTGAAGATGCGCGGGCCCGACTTCGCGCCGATCCAGTAGGACGTCGCGTCGCCGATGATGGCCGCGGGGATCAGCAGGAGGTTCAGGATCCAGATGTTGAGGTCGCCCTTCGCCGCGTAGATGCCCGCGGTCACGAGGAGCGAGTCACCCGGCAGGAAGAAGACCATCGCGCCCGTCTCGAGATAGACGATCGCGGTGAGGCCAGGGTACCCACCCCACCGGATCAGGTCGCCCGGATCACGGATGAGATGGATGACCCACATGAAAGCGTCGATCAGCCACTGCACGGCGGCGGCTTTATCACTCGACGCCCGAGGCGCCAAAGAGATCGACGTCCGCGACGTGGGACGGCTCGGCAAGCCGCGGCCGCCGTGGTAGACGGCGTCGCTCGTGAGCCCACGCGTCATCCCGCTGGCCGATCCTGCGCGCGAGCACGCCGACCTCGCGCCGGAGATCGAAGCTGCTGCGCTCCGCGTCCTCCGTAGCGGTCGCTACATCCTCGGCGAAGAGGTCGACCGGTTCGAGAAGGACTTCGCGCGCTACGCCGGCGTCTCGCACGCGATCGGAGTCTCGAACGGCACGGACGCCATCGTGGTCGCGTTGCACGCGCTCGGTGTGGGCCCCGGCGACGAGGTGGTCACGAGCGCGTTCAGCTACTTCGCGACGGCGGGTGCGATCCTGCGCGTCGGCGCCACGCCCGTCTTCGCGGACATCGACCTCGAGACGTTCAACCTCGACCCGAAGGACGTCGCGCGGAAGATCGGTCCCGAGACCGCGGCCGTGCTGGCGGTCCACCTCTTCGGTCGTGCGTGCGACACCACCGCGCTGGCGGCGTTGTGCGAGGCCGAGTCCATCCCCCTCGTCGAGGACGCTGCGCAGGGATGCGGCGCCGAGCACCGCGGGCGTCGCGCCGGTGCGCTCGGACGCATCGCGTGCTTCAGCTTCTTCCCCGCGAAGCCGCTCGGCGCCGCGGGCGACGCGGGCGCCTGCACCACCGAGGACGCCGAGCTCGCCGCTGCGATGCGACGTATCCGGGCCCACGGTGCAAGCCGCAAGAACGTACACACGGATCCGGGCAGCAACTACCGGCTCGACCCGCTCCAGGCTGCAATCCTCGGCGTCAAGCTCACACGCCTCGAGGAGCGCATCGCACGAAGGCGCAAGAACGCAGAGAGGCTCCGCAGCCTCCTCGCGCCCCTGGCGTCACGGATGGTGTTCCCCGCGGACGACGGCGACGGGCGCCACGTCTGGGCGCAGCTGACGTTGCGCGTGGCGACGCACGCGCGCGAAGGCTTCGTCGCCGGGCTCGCCGCGCGCGGCGTGGGCGCGGAGGTCTACTACCCGATGATCATGCCGCGGCAGCCCGTTCTGGGCGCGACCGCCGGCGCGGCCGCGTCGCTCTTCACGCGAGGTGCGCCGCGCGGGGGCCCATGGCCGAACGCCGAGCGCGCAGCGAGCGAGGTGGTCAGCGTCCCGGTGCACCCCGAGCTCAGCGACGCCGACCTCGACCTCGTCGCGCGCGCGCTGCTCGAGGTCGGCTCCGACCTGCCGCCGCTCGCCGACGAGCCCCTTCCCGCGCCGACGGCCGCGCGCCCCGAGAGGTCGGCGTGACCGAGCCGCTTCGCGTGGCCGTCTGCGGCGCCGGCTACTGGGGGAAGAACCACGTCCGCAACTTCGCGTCGCTCGATCGCTCGACGTTGACCTACGTGGTCGACCGCGACCCGAAGGTGCGCGCGCGCATGGAGAAGGCGTACCCGGGCGCGCGCGTGACGGCGGAGCTCGACGACGCGCTCGGCAGCCCGGACGTCGACGCGGTCGTCCTCGCGAGCCCCGCCTCCGAGCACGCGGCGCAGACGATCGCGGCGCTCCGCGCGGGCAAGCACGTGCTGGTCGAGAAGCCGCTCGCGCTCACCGCGCACGACGCCGAGGAGGCGACGCGAACCGCGCAGGCGGCTCGACGCGTCGCGATGGTGGGGCACCTGCTCGCGTACCACCCGGCGCTCGTCCGCCTGCGCACGATGGTCGATCAGGGTGAGCTCGGCGACGTCTACTACACGTACTCGCAACGCGTGAACCTCGGCCGCGTGCGCACCGACGAGAACGCGTTGTGGTCGTTCGGGCCCCACGACTTGACCATGACGTTCGCCGTGTTCCGCCAGATGCCCGAGAGCGTCTCGGCGCGCGGCCACTCGTACCTTCGCCCCGGGACCGAGGACGTCGTCTTCGTGAACCTGCAGTTCCCGGGCGGGCAGATGGCGCAGATCCAGCTGTCGTGGCTCGACCCGCACAAAGAGCGCCGTCTCACGGTGGTGGGCTCGCGCAAGATGGTCGTCTTCGACGACGCGCACCCGACCGAGAAGCTGCGCGTGTACGACAAGGGCTTCGACCGTCCGCCGGAGTACCAGACCTACGGGCAGTTCCTCTCGATCCGCGACGGCGACATCCACATCCCGCGCGTGCCGCTCGACGAGCCGCTGCGGATCGAGTGCGAGCACTTCATCGCGTGTTGCCTCGA
>JADZFZ010001156.1 GCA_020854145.1 Deltaproteobacteria bacterium
ATTGATACGCGCGTGGCTGTTCCTGTACTCGGGGGAGCTACGAATAGGCCCGCCGACCGGCGAAGTCTTCCTGGAGCTGGAACTGGTGCCGGAGGACGGGGGGACGTGGCGCGGACGCTGGGCTAGGGATGTTCATGGCGAGTTCGATGCGTTCGATTCCTTCAGCGGCGCAATCACTCCATGACGGACCAACAGCTCCCCGCAGGTTCGTGGGCGGATCGGCGACGACCGAGAGTCGCGTCGGACAGTTCGCTCTTGGGGACGGCTCTCGCAGCTATCGAGGTCGTCGCGCGTTGCCGTGCTGCAATCGCGCGAGCCCCTCACCCTCCTCTCCCCGCAAGCGGGGAGAGGGGCCTGCTCCCTCAGGCGATGCGCCGAGTTGGCACCGAGCATGAGCGACGAGCGACCACCGTTGCGCGTGTTCTGCCGACAGGTGTCGTGTTCTGCGTCACCAACACCAGGCGTTTCGGAGCCCGACGCCGCCGTCGTCCACGCGATCGCAGCCGCGCTGGCGTTGGAAACCCCTCACCCCAACCCTCTCCCCGCAAGCGGGGAGAGGGGGTGTGCACCGACCCGCTCCCGCCTTCTGCGACGACTGCACTTCCGCGCGACCCACCACGCCGGCGCTCCGTTCCGAAACGCGAAGCTCGACGGCAGGGTGGTCCTGGTCCACCTGCCCACCGACTTGCGGGGACCTGTACTGAGGGAGCGCGGGCGCGGACGCTTGCGCCGGCGCCGGTTCCGCGGCTCACCCTTGGTCGGGATCGAGCTTGCCCATGAGGCGGTGCCCCTCGAACACCGTGAGCACCACGATGCCGTCATCGACGACGCGATAGACGATGCGGTACGTGCGTTGGAAGACCTCACGCACATCGTCGCGCGCGACCTCCGGCACGACTCGGCCAGCGCGCGGCATCGACGAGGCCCTCGCGGCACGCTGCCTTATCTCTTCGACCCACGTGCGGGCAGCGGTGGGTTGTCGGCCGCGATGTGCTCGCCGATCGAAATCAGATCGTTGGCGGCGCGCTCGGTCCAGCGAAGCATCACTTCTTCTTCGTGGCCTTGCTCAGCGCGCCGAAGCGCGCGTCGAGACGGCGGCCGAGTCCTTCGTCGGTGACGACTCGACCCGCATCGAGATCGGTGAGCCCGTCCTGCACGGCCGCGACGAAACGCGCTTGGGTGGTCAGCCGGTCGAAGACTTCGGGGGCGAGCATCACCGCCGCCGCCTTCCCGTTCTGCGTGACGACGAGCGGTCGGCGTGTGCCCTTCAACGCCCGGATCTTCTCGGAGAGATGGGCCTTCAGCTCGCCGATGGGAACGATGTCCTCGGCGACCTGGAGGACGGAGGTGGGACTGTTCACGGACCTGTTCATGGGTCGTAATTTGGTCCCCAGCGGCGAAGAGGACAAGCCGCTCACCGGCGCGGACGAGGCCCCGCGCTACGGGCTCGGAGCTCGAGAGGGCGCGATGGTGGGCTGCGCGCGCGGAGCTGACGCACCTGCGAGGGGCTCCGATGGCGAAGCTTGCGTGGCAGAACCCGGTGCGTGGTTCTCGGACCGGGCGCTCGTGGCGCTGCCGGGCGGGCCTACTTGCGATTGGGCTCGGAGCTCAGCTTCTCGCGGGGCTCGCTCGTCGCGCCGGCCCTCACGTTCGCGCGGACCCGGCCGAGCGCCTTCGCGGTCGTGGGCTTGGGCGCCTGGGTCGTCTTCTTCGCCGTCGTCGGTTTCGTCGTGGTCTTCTTCGCCGTCATCGCCGACCTCCGATCATCGATGGAGTAGCACGGGCGCCGCGGCCCTCGCGAGCCTCACGTGGTCCAGTCGAGCACGACCTTCGCGGCTTTGCCGGTGCGCATCGCGGCGAACGCCTCGGCGTGCTCGCTCGCCGCGAACCGGTGGGTGATCACGGGTTTGACGTCGAGGCCGCTCCGCAGGAGCGCCGCCATCTTGTACCAGGTCTCGAACATCTCGCGGCCGTAGATGCCCTTGAGCACGAGCCCCTTGAAGACGATGACGTTCCAGTCGAGCGTCACGTTCTGTCGCGGGATGCCGAGCGCCGCGACGCGCCCGCCGTGGTTCATCACGTCGAGCATCCCGGTGATCGCGTCGGGGTGCCCGGACATCTCCATGCCGACGTCGAACCCCTCCGTCATGCCGAGCTCGTGCATCGTCTCGCGCAGCGTGGTCGCGCGAATGTCCACCGCGCGCGTCGCGCCCATGTCGCGTGCGATGGCGAGGCGGTGCTCGTTGACGTCGGTGACGACGACGTGCCGCGCGCCGACGAAGCGCGAGATGGCGGCCGCCATGATCCCGATCGGCCCGCCGCCCGTGATGAGCACGTCCTCGCCCACGACGTCGAACGAGAGCGCCGTGTGCACCGCGTTCCCCAGCGGATCGAGGATCGACGCGACGTCGTCGGGGATCTCGTCGGGCACGTGGAAGACGTTGCCCGCGGGCACGACGACGAGCTCGGCGAAGCCACCGTCGCGGTGGATGCCCACGCCGATCGTGTTGCGGCAGAGGTGCCGCTTGCCCGCCCGGCAGTTGCGGCAGTGCCCGCACGTGAGGTGCCCTTCGGCCGAGACGCGCTCGCCGACGCGGAACCCGGTAACGGCGGAGCCGATGGACTCGACCTCGCCCATGAACTCGTGACCGAGCACGAGCGGCACGGGGATCGTCTTCTCGGCCCACGCGTCGTAATCGAAGATGTGCACGTCGGTGCCGCAGATGGACGAGCGACGCACGCGGATGCGCAGGTCGTTCGGCCCGAGCTCGGGCACCGGCACGTCCTTCATCACGAGCCCCGGCCCGCGCTCCACCTTGACGATGGCCCTCACGACACGACTCCGAGGGCGCGGCCGACCTTCGTGAACGCGTCGATCGCGCGCTCGACGTGCTCGGGCTCGTGCGCGGCGCTGATCTGGACGCGGATGCGGGCCTGGCCCTTCGGCACGACCGGGAACGAGAAGCCGACGACGTAGATGCCCTCCGCGAGCAGGCGCTCGGCCATCTCGCCGGCGAGGCGCGCGTCGCCGAGCATCACGGGCACGATGGGGTGCACGCCCGGGACGATGCGGAAGCCGGCTGCCTCCATCGCGCTCCGGAAGCGCGCGGTGTTGGCGCGCAGTCTCGCGCGGGCGTCGTCGGTCGTCTCGAGCAGGTCGAGCACGGCGAGCGAGGTCGCGGCGACGACGGGCGCGACGGTGTTCGAGAACAGGTAGGGACGCGAGCGCTGGCGGAGCCACGCGACGATCTCCTTGCGGCCGGACGTGTAGCCGCCGGATGCGCCGCCGAGCGCCTTGCCCAGCGTGCCCGTGATGATGTCGACGCGGCCCATGACGCCGTGGTGCTCGTGTGTGCCTCGCCCGCGCTCGCCGACGAAGCCGACCGCGTGCGAGTCGTCCACCATCACGAGGGCGCCGTGCTTCTCCGCGAGGTCGCAGATGCCGCGGAGGTTCGCGATGATGCCGTCCATCGAGAATACGCCGTCGGTCGCGACGAGCTTGAAGCGGCGTCCCGAGCTCTCGCGCAAGCAACGCTCGAGGTCGCCCATGTCGTCGTTGGCGTAACGGAGACGCTCCGCTTTGCAGAGGCGGATGCCGTCGATGATGCTCGCGTGGTTGAGCGCGTCGCTGATGACGGCGTCCTCCTCGCCGAGCAGCGTCTCGAAGAGGCCGCCGTTCGCGTCGAAGCACGACGAGTAGAGGATGGTGTCCTCGGTGCCCAGGAACGCCGAGATGCGCTCCTCGAGCGCGCGATGGATTCGCTGGGTGCCGCAGATGAACCGCACGGAGCTCATGCCGTAGCCCCATCGGTCGAGCGCCTCGTGCGCGGCGCGGAGCACCGCGGGATGGCTCGCGAGACCGAGGTAGTTGTTCGCGCAGAAGTTGAGGACTTCCGTCGGCGTGTCGGCCGCGGCGCCGCTCGGCTCGACGGCGATGGACGCGCCCTGCGGCGAGAGGATGACGCGCTCGCGCTTGAAGAGCCCCGCCTCGCGGATCGACTCGGTCTCGCGGGAGAGATGATCGAGGAATGACTTGTCCACGGCCGCGGAGGATACCCGGCCTCGCGAGCGCGGGAAGGTCGCCCTTCAGCGGGTGCGCTGCTTCTCGA
>JADZFZ010001157.1 GCA_020854145.1 Deltaproteobacteria bacterium
ACTAGGGACTGCCTGGCTCGCTCAGCAGATCGCTTCGATGCGACGGATGCCCTTGCGCGAGACGACCACGCGGATGCGGTGCCACGGCGCGTTCTCGTCGCCCTTCGCACGGAGTCGATACACGACCGACACGTGGTAGACGCGCCGCGCGACCGCCGAGTAGATGCGTCGGTCGTCGGGATCCGCGAAGACGAACGTGCGCTTCGGGTCGTCGGTGTTCTGCAGCCACCGGTCGACGTTCAGGCGGAAGATCTCGGTGAAGGCCTCGTAGCGCTCGTCGAGCCCGCGCACGGCCTTGCCGTCGATGCGGACCGTCTTGTGGTGCCAGAGGATCTGCTCGGGCCGCGCCTGCTCCTCGAGCGCGTGCCGCAGCGTCATGCGACGTGCCGCGATGGCCGCCGGCGGGAGCCGATCGAGCGACACGAAGCCCGAGCGCTCGAGCACCGATCCGAGCTCGTGGGCTCCGTCGCGGTCGAGCACGCGCCACTTCCGATCCGGCGTGATGCGCGACAGCCACTTCGCGAAGGCGCCCTGCAGCGCGGCCTTGATGCGGTCTTTGCCCGCGTAGGCGATGACGGCGATGATCGCCCAGCGCCACAACGTCTCGTCGCTCGGCGCGACGCCCTGGTAGAAGGCTGCCGCCACGGCGAACGCCATCGCCACGCTCGCGGCGACCGCCGACGCGAGCTGGAGCAACCATGTCGCTGCCTGACGGACCTCGAGGCGCAGCCACAACGCCGAGCTCGCGAACCGCTTGAGCAGATGGCGTCGATACTCCTGCGCCTCGATCTCGAGCGGGGTCAGTCCCCGGCGCGACACCTCGCCGAGGCCGCGGACGTCGCGGTACCTCGCCTCGGCCACGGCCGCGGAGGCTACGACCTTCGCGGCCTTCGATTCCTCCACGTCGCGCAGCGACACCGCGAGCGCCGCGAGCTCGAGCTCCATGACGCGCGAGACGTCCTCGTCGACGAATCGCGCCGCCGTCGCGAGCGGCTCGGGCCCGTCCTGCACCGGCCCGATGGTCTCGCGCAGTCGGTCCGCGACGGTTCCGAGCTCGTTGACGAAGCACACCGCGGCGTCCGCGGCGGCGCCGGTGCCGACCTCGCTCTCGAGCAACCGCTCGCACGTGCGGCGCGCGGTGATGGTCGTCTCGCGCACCACGCACGCGTAGAGCCGCAGCTCTCGGAGCGCGCCCGCCGTGTCGGTCGCGTCCGCGAGCGCGCGCCTCATCCGGTCGAGCGGTTCTCCCACGAGGTCTTCGAGCGCCACGCGCGGGACTGCGAGCCGCACGTAGCTCACGAGGTCGTCGTAGATGTCGTTCTTCTCGTAGTTGCTCCGATCGAGCCGGAAGCTGTCGGGCACGAAGAAGTAGGCGTCCCACTCGTGCTCGTTCTCGCCGGCGCTCGGAGACACGGGATAGTCGACCTCGAACTCGAGGTGCGTTCGGTCGTGGATCCGCCAGGTCGCGTCACCGGCTGCGCGGCGCGCGTCCTGCGCCACCGCGAGCTCGGCCCAACGCGCCGGCGCACGCGGCGGGATCGAGGGCGTCTGCGAGTCGAGCAGGAGCTCGGGCTGTTCGGCCGCGTTGCCCGATCGCGTGGCTTCGGCTCCGCGTGCCTTGACCGATGCAACGAGCTCCGCGACGCGATTCTCCGGCGCGACCGGGACGGCGCCGGGCTTGACCTTGCGCGGGGCCTCTCTCATCGGCGCTGCTCCGGCTCGTGCATCGCGTCGCGTGTCGCCTCCGTCGTCACTCGCTCACGGCCGGCGGCGCGCCCTCGGCGCCCTCGTCCGGCTCCGCGACGAGCCGCGGGCCCACCTGGTCGCGCGGCACCGTCACGCTCTGCCCGCTCGCCATCGTCTTGATCTGGACCGCTCCCGCGTCGCGCTCGTTCGGCCCCACCACCAGCGCGAAGCGCGCACCGCGCTCGTTGGCCTCGCGCAGCTGGTGCTTCAACGATCCCCGGTCGACCGGCACCACGACGCGGAGGCCCAGCGTCCGCAGGCCGTCCGCCATCCGCAGCGCGTCGTCGAGCATGTCGGGGGCGAAGACCGTCACGTACACGTCGAGCGCCCCGAGCGACTGCGGGAACATCGCGCGCTCGCTCATCACCACGAGCACGCGCTCGAACCCGATGCTGAACCCGACGGCCGGCACGGACTGCCCCTGGAACCGGCCGATGAGCCCGTCGTATCGGCCGCCCCCGCCGAGCGCGAAGGGCACTCCCTCCGCGGCCACCTCGAAGATCGCGCCCGTGTAGTAGCCCATGCCGCGCGCGAGGATCGGATCGAGCGCGAGCGCGAGCCGGTCGCCACGCACCGCCGAGAGCGCACCCACCAGCTGTCGCATCTCGCCGAGCGCGCTCTCGACTTCCGCCGCGTCGATCGACCCGCCCTCGCTCGCGAGCCCGACGAGCATCCGCGCGAGCACCTCGATGCCCTCGCGCGCGGGGACGTCGCGAGCTGCCGCGAGATCGAGCCGCTCGAAGCGCGTGACGGCCTCGTCCGCGATCCCGCGCTCCCGGAGCTCGCGGGCCACGCCGTCCGTCCCGATCTTGTCGAGCTTGTCGATCGCGACCACGGCGCTCGCGTGGAGGTCCTTGTCGACGCCGAGCGCGCCCAGCAGCGCGGCGAGCAGTCGACGGTGGTTGAGGCGCACGGAGAAGCCGTCGAACCCGACGGCGGCGAGCGCATCGGTGGTCGCGAGGATCACGTCGATCTCGCCGAGCGGCGCCGCCGCGCCGACGACATCGACGTCGCACTGCCAGAACTCGCGGTACCGTCCGCGCGCGGGGCGCTCGGCACGCCACACCGGGCCCATGTGGTACCGCCGGAAGACCTTCGGGAGCTTCGCGCGGTGCTCGGCGAAGTAACGCGCGAGCGGAACAGTGAGATCGAAGCGCAGGCCCTCCTCGGCGAGCGCCTCGGAGCCACCGGACGCGAGCGCACGGTCGAGCGCCTCGCCGCGCCGCATGACCTTGAAGATGAGCTTCTCGTTGTCCTGTCCGCCGCTGCCGAGGAGCACCTCGAGCCGCTCGAGCGCGGGCGTGTCGATCGGGTCGTAGCCGTAGCGCTCGTAGACGCCGCGGAACCGCTCGGCGAGGAAATGGCGTCGGCGCACCTCGACCGGCAGGAAGTCGCGCATCCCCTGGACCGGGCCGGTGCTCATGATCGGTCCAAAATACCGGGATACGGCGCCCGCGTCACGTCACCGGCCGTGGTATGCACCGCCGCGTGACCTCTCCCGACGCGGTCGCTGCGACACCGTCCGAGCCCGGCGGAGCTGGCGGGCGTCCCGATCCCGCATCCTGGGACGGGGGTGGACCCCGAGGCTCGCGCGACCTGCGTGGCGATCGTTCGGGCTCGCGCGGCCGCTGGCTCCGGACCGCGCTCATCGTCGCGGTGCTCGGCGGCGCGGCGATCTGGCTGACGGTCGCGTTCCGCGAGGCGTCCAGCTTGTCGGGGCTCACCAGCGAGCTGCGCGATCGCGGCCGCGTCGCGGTGGTCGGCGAGGGCGCGTTGCTCGGCCTCGACGTCGAAGGCACGACGCTCGTGAAGGCGTCGTCGGTTCCGCGTCTCGAGCGGGCGCTCGCCGGCGCCTCCATGCAGGACACCGAGCGCGCGTTGTCCGCAGCCGGGGTCCGCGCCCTGCTCGTCGACACGACGCACGCGCAGCCCGGCCAATCGGTGCGAGCGCGTCTCGAGCGCTACGCACCGGAGCCACCCCTCGGAGGCGTCTTCCTCTCGCCGGGCGCCGCGCTCTACGAGAAGGTCGATCTCCCCGCGCTCGACGAGTCTGCGCGCGACGCGATCGGCCACGTCGCGCGGCGCATCATGATGGGCTCGCGTCCGCCGGCGTTCCGGTCATTCCCCGACGAGATGCGGCGCGACATGGGCATCGAGGTGATGGTGCTCGTTCGCGAGCGCGGCTCGGCGCTGCTCTGGCGCTCGGCGCGTCGAGGCTCGCTCGCTCGCGGAGTCATCGACGCCGCACTCGCCGCGCGCGATCGATGGGCCGTCCGCGAGTCGTTCCTCGGCGGCCCGATCACGCAGCGGCTGCCGAGCCTCGACCTCGAGGTCTACGCCGTGCTCTTCGACGGCCGCATCGGAGACCGCTCGCCCGCGTTCTTGCGCAAGGTGCTCCGCCTCGGGTTTCACGGAGTCGGCTTCGAGCGTCGCGGCGACTGGCGCTACGTCCTTCCCGAGATCGCCCATGGCCAGGCCCACGGCGAAGCCATCGGTGCCATCCGCGCCCTGCTCGCCGACAACGGCCTGCCCACCGACGACGTCGACCGCCCCGAGCTCGTCCTCTACCGCTACTCCCTCGTCCGCCTCGCCACCTCCCCCCGGGGGACAGGATCGAGGTAGGCAACCTCTCGAGATTCCACGGCTTCGGGGCGAGCAGTTCCAATCCGTCGATCCCGCACGAAGAGCAGACCCATCCGTCGGGTACGCTCCTCGGGCGGAGGTCTCCCGATGCCCCATCCATCGCCGCGAGCTCGTGGTCGTTCGGTGGTCGCCGCCGCACGGTCGTCCCTCGAGCGCGCGGGCATCTCTCCGACGCTGCACGCCGTCGCGCGATGGTCGGTCGCCGCGTCGATCGGCGCGACCGGGTGCTCGTCGGCGTTCGACCACGACGACTTCGAGCCGCCGACGTGCTCGAACGGCGACTGGCAGCCGCTCGTCGGGCTCGCGCCAGCAGAGATGCGCAACCACCTCGCGGTCGCCGACGTGGGCGGAGACATCGGGCCCAATCTGGTGGCCGAGGTGGGCACACGTTGCGCCGACGCGACGGATCCCGCCGCCTGCGAGGCCGACTTCATGGCTTCGTGGCAGACGTCTCCGAGCCCGGCGATCCTCTCGACCGACGGCGGAGACGTCGAACGGTGGAGCGGCGCACCGTCCATCGCCCGCTTTCTCGGAGAGATCGACACCCCGCAAGAGGCGACGCTCCTCGTGTGGGGCGACGGTTACGACGTGCGGTGCGGCAACCTCGAGCGATCCGCGGTCCGACCACTCTCGTCCGGTGGCTACCAGGTCATCGCCTCGCGGATGACGATGTCGTGCGATCCCGTCGAGATCACCCGATACCTGATCCAAGTCGGAGGCGATGGCTCGCTCCGAGTCCTCGAGCACGAGGTCTACGACAGCGAGGACGGAGTCTGCGTCGGTCGTCGTCCGAACGGGCTCTTGCCTTCCCGTCGCCGTCGTTCCGCGGGCGCGCTCGGTGATCATCTCGCGTCCATCGCGCGGCTCGAAGCGTCCGCCGTCATCGCGTTCGACCTGTTGCACCGCGAGCTCGCCGCGCTCGGTGCGCCGCGCGATCTGCTCGACGCCGTCGATGGTGCCCGAGCCGACGAGGTCCGCCATGCGCGCGTGGTCGCGCGGCTCTCGCGCGGCCATGGCGCTCGACCGCGTGCGCCGCGGGTCGTCGATCGGCCCCTTCGTAGCGCGCTCGCGCTCGCGCTCGACAACGCC
>JADZFZ010001158.1 GCA_020854145.1 Deltaproteobacteria bacterium
GACTCGAAGCCGAGCTCGACGCGGCCGGGGTCGACTCGGTCGACGCGCTCGTCCTGCGTTTCGGGCGATCGAGCCTCGCCCGCCACGCCGCCGACGTCGAGACCGAGGCGCGCTACGGCCGACGCGAGCGACCCATCGAGGCCAAGGGCGCTCGTCCGCTCGGCGCGTTCGACTGCATCGCCGCCCCCTGCGTCGAGGCGTGTCCCGCGCACCAGGAGATCCCTGCGTATCTCACCGCCGTCGCGGCAGGCGATCCCGCGAGCGCGCTGTCGATCATCGCGCGCACCAACGCGATGCCCGCGGTCACGGGCCGAGCATGCGATCACCCGTGCGTCGATCGGTGCGTGCGCAGCCACTACGACGCGCCGATCGCGATCCGCGAGATCAAGCGCTTCGCCGTCGAGTCGTGCGCGCCGCGACCGCCCGTCCCGACGCCGGAGCTTCCCGCGCACGCAGACGTCGCCATCGTCGGTGCGGGGCCCGGCGGGATCGCCACTGCCACGTTCCTCGCGCGTCATGGCGTGCGTTCCGTGGTGCTCGAGGCGCGCACCGAGGCGGGCGGCATGGTGAGCCGCACGATTCCCGGCTACCGGATGGACCGAAGCGCGATGGCAGCCGACCTCGACGCGCTGCGTGCGCTCGGCATCGAGGTGCGCTTCGGGACGCGGCTCGGCCGTGATCTCTCGATCGCGGATCTGCGCGCGCGACATCGCTTCGTGGTCCTCGCGCTCGGCACGCAAGCAGGCCGTAAGCTCGGCATCCCGGGCGAGCAGGCCGCCGGCGTCATGGATGCGCTCGATCTGCTCGAGCGCGTCAACGCAGGCGTGCCTCCGTCGCTGGGCACGCGGGTGCTCGTCGTCGGCGGCGGCAACTCCGCGATCGACGCCGCACGGACCGCCCGACGTCTGTGCCCCGCGGGGTCGGTGACGCTCGTCTACCGCCGCACGCGCGAGAGCATGCCCGCGGACCCGGACGAGATCCGCGACTGTCTCGACGAAGGGGTCGCGCTCCGCACGCTGCTCGCGCCGCAGCGCGTGGTGCTCGACGCAGGACGCGTCGTCGCGCTCGCGTGTCGTCCGATGAGGCTCGGCGAGCCCGATGCGTCGGGCAGGCCCCGCCCTGTCCCGCTCGACGGTCCCGACGTCGAGCTGCCGTGCGACACGCTCGTGGCCGCGATCGGCCAGGAGGCCGTGCTCGACTTCGACGACGCCGGCCTCGCACGCGCATCCGGCGGCACCGTCGAGGTAGACGATCGAACGCTCGAGACCTCCCTCGCCGACACCTTCGCGGTGGGTGACCTCGCACGCGGGCCCTCTTCGATCATCCGCGCGATCGCCGACGGCGGCATCGTGGCCGACGCGATCGCCCGGCGCCTCGGTCGCGCGCAGTCACCCGCGCCGCCCCCGAGGCAGCGCGACGCGACCGAGCTGCTCGCCCGCCGCTCGCGCGTGGAGAGCCCGCGCACGGTGCCCCTCTTGCCCGCGGCGCATCGCACGCAGTTCGAGGAAGTCGTCGGCGCCTTCGAGCCCACCGACGCGCTCGCGGAGGCGGCCCGCTGCCTCGAGTGCGACGCGCTCTGCAGCCTCTGCGTGACGGTGTGCCCCAACCGCGCGATGCAGGCCTACGCCGTCACGCCGCGCGTCGTCGATCTCCCGGTGCTCGTGACGTCCGAGCACGGCACGCTCGAGCGCCACGGCTCCACACGCTTCGAGATCGCGCAGTCGGTGCAGGTCGCCTGCATCGCCGACTTCTGCAACGAGTGCGGCGACTGCGTCACCTTCTGCCCCACCGCCGGCGCCCCGTGGCGCGACAAACCCCGCTTCTGGATCTCCGCGACCGGCTTCGCGGCCTCCGACCGTGACGCCTACCGCTGGACGCACGACGCCGACGTTCTCACCCTCGACGCCCGGATCGCTGGCAAGCGCCATCGCATCGAGCGCCATGGCCCCGTCGCCCTCTACCGCAACGACCAGATCGAGGCGCGATTCGACACCGCCTCCTGGGCCTTCCTCGGCGCCGAGCCCACGGGCGCACCACCCGCGAACGAGCCCATCGATCTCTCCACGTGCGCCACGCTGCTCGCGCTGCTCGACACTGCCACCGCGCTCCCGCCGCCGACTCGGAAATAGCCTCATCGAAAACGTGCGACTTGTGGGCGTTTTGCCGTGCCCAGTCGACTGGGCCTCGAGCCCCAGTCGACTGGGCGTCGGTTTTCGCCTCGGATCTCGCGATCTCCTCGGCTAGAGCCCGACGGCACGCACCCGATGCCTACGAAGCGCTCATGGAAGAAGCCGATGCTCTTCGCGGTCCTCGCCGCGGCCGCGATCGGCATCGGCGCGTTCGTCCTCATGACGGTCAAGGATCGGACGTACGTCCCGAGCTCCCCCTACGCGCCGCGCGGCACCCCGAACCTCGAGGTCGCCGTCGTCTACTATTCGCGCTCGGGCCACTCCGAAGCCGTCGCGCGGGAGATCGCCCGCACGTTCAACGCGCCCATCGCGCGCATCGACGCCCACTACCCCCGAGACTTCGCGGGACAAGCCAAGGCCGTCGCCGACGCGCAATCCGGCGCCCTGCCACCGATACGCACGGAGCCACTCGACGTCGCACCGGCGCGCCGCGTCTACCTCGTCTCGCCGATCTGGTTCTACCGCCCTGCACCGCCCCTCTGGTCCTACGTCGAGCAGGCCAACCTCGCAGACAAGGACGTCGTCCTCGTCACGACCGGCAA
>JADZFZ010001159.1 GCA_020854145.1 Deltaproteobacteria bacterium
CCATCACGGCTCGATCCCGGCCGAGTGCCAAGAGATCATCGACGTCTGCCACCCTCTCGATCCCGGCAGTGGCCCGATCAACGAGTGCCACGAGAACGCAGAATCCGGGACGGCCGAGTCGTGCGCGACGGCGAGGAACGAGTGCCTGACGATGATCTGCGTCGCGCCCGGCGACGCGGGCTAGGGGCATATAGAACGCGCGTCGGGCCTTCAATCAACGCTGATGTCAGGCTCAACGAGGCACCATGAAGGCCGATCCACGAACCGACCCGATGCCGCCCGCACGACAATCGGTGTATCTCGGCGCAGTCGTGCTCGCGCTGGCCGCGGGCTGCGCCGAGCCGGAGCGACCATGCGGCGGAGAGGGCGTCATCTGTCGTCTCGCAGGCACCGGCGAGCGAGGCTTCAACGGCGATGGGCATCCGGCCAATCGGACGAGCTTCAACCTGCCGACCTCCGTCAGGCGCGGGCCGGATGGACGCATCTGGATCATGGATTTCAACAATCACCTGCTGCGGCAGATCGGCGACGACGGTCGTGTCGTGACGATGGTCGGCAGCGGCATGCACGACTTCGCGACCGTCGGTGGCCCCGCGCTCGCGAGTGCGCTCGAGAACCCAATCGACTTCGGCTTCTTGCCCGACGGCTCGACCGTGCTCGTTGCCTATCACGACTCGCGCATCCTCCACGTCAATGCCGACGGCATCCTCGAAAGCCTGGCCGGCGCGCTGGAGGTTGGGCTGGAGGGCGACGGCGGGCCCGCAAGCGCCGCGCGCTTCGTCGAGCTGACGGCCATGGTCGTCGGCCCGGACGGATCGATCATCGTCTCGGACGATCAGGCAGCGCGCGTACGCGTGTTGCGACCCGACGGCATCGTCGATCGGGTCGCAGGGACACGGCAAGGATACGAGGGCGACGGCGGGCCCGCGGTGGAGGCGAGGTTCCGTCGTCCCACGCAGATGTCGCTCGGCGCGGACGGTTCTCTCTTCGTGGCCGACACCTACAACCACGTGATCCGGCGCATCGATCCGGAAGGGATGATCGAGACAGTCGTCGGCACGGGTGACGCGGGCTTCGAGGGAGACGGCGGGCCAGCGACCTCGGCGCAGCTGCGTAACCCCGGTGGAGTCGCCGTCGATGCCGACGGAACGCTCTACGTCGCGGACACACGCAACTATCGGATCAGGCGAATCACACCCGACGGGATCATCACGACCATCGCGGGCACGGGCGAGCAAGCGCTCGCGGGCGACGGTGGACCCGCGATCGACGCCGCATTGAACGAGCCCTCGGCCCTCTCGCTCGACGGCGACTCGCTGCTCATCGCCGACTACGGGAACCACAGTGCGCGCGTCCTGTACCTGCGATGACGGTCATATTTCCCGACCCGCGCTCGCTGATTCGGGGGGCAGGGCCGAGTCGGCATCGCCCGGCGTAAGCGGACGCGTTAAAGACACCACAGCGTCACAGCGTCATAGGCTTACAGCCCCAGCCCCGCGGCCGCGTTGTCGCGGAACAGCGTTGCGTCGCGCACGTACCGGTCGAGCATCGCGCGCGAGCGCCAACGTCCCTGGCACATGATCGCGCGATCGGGCTTGCCGCGCGCGCGGCGGATGTCGCGAGCCCGGCGCGGAGCGAGTGCCCGCTGAAGGCCTCCGGAGGCAAACCCACGAGCGCGACGAGCCGCGCCGCGTACGCGCCCGTGCACGACGCCGCGAAGCAACGGGCCCTCCTCGATCGCGCTCGCGCTGAGCCATGCACGCACCGCGCGCACGGGGCACGTGTCCGGGCTTGTGCCCCATGGGATGCCCACCGTCTCGCCGGCGCCCTCGGGATCACCCTTCGAGCGGCGCAACATGATGGTGAGCCCGTCCTCGACGAAGGCGACGTCGCCGACGCCGATCGCGCCGAGCTCGCTCGGCCGGAACGTTCCGGCAAACCCGAGCGTCACGAGTGCCCGGTCGCGCACGCCACGCAGCGTCGCCGGCAGCGCCGCCACGAGGGTGCACACGTCGCCGGCGAGCAGAGGGCGCACCTGGCGCTGCGCAGTGCCGAGCTGCCGGCGGATGCCCTTCCACGTCTCGCGCACGACGGGAGCCCGCATCGGTGCTTCGTGCCCGGCGAGCCGATGTGCCTCACCGATCGCGGCGAGCGCCTGGCTGAGCGTCGCCACCTTCGCGCCGCTGCTGGCGCGCGCGGAGATGTAGAGCGCGAGCGTCGTGGGTGCGACGGGCATCGGCTCGAGCACGTGCGCCTCGGGTGTGATTCGCCTGATCCGATAGTTGCGTGTGTCCGCGACGTAGAGGGGTCCCAGCAGCAGCCGTGCAGAAACCTACGGTAAGGCGCACCGTGAGTTCGACCTGCCCTGGCTTCATCACAGGGCTGCCCTCAGCCCGTTCAGGATGATGAGCACCTCGCTGCCTTCGTGCCCAACGACGGCTGCGAACATGGACAGCCCCGCCGCGAACACGCCCGTGACCAGCCCGGCCACGATTACCAGGGAGATGCCGATATTCTGAGCGATGATCCGCGTGCTCCGGCGCCCGAGCTTCACGGCGTACTCGAGCTTGGAGAGGTCGTCGGCCATGAGGGCCACGTCGGCCGCGGCCAGTGCGGCGTCTGAGCCGGCCACGCCCATCGCGATCCCTACCGACGCAGTGGCGAGCGCCGGAGCGTCGTTGATGCCGTCTCCCACCATCGCGACGCTTCCGTACTTCGCGAGCAGATCCTTCACCTTGATAACCTTGTCTTCGGGGAGCAGCCCGCCGTAGAACTCCTCGATGCCGACTTGCTCTGCGATCGACTTCGCCGTGGCGGCGTTGTCGCCCGTGAGCATGACGATGTGCTCAACGCCGGCGCGCTTGAGCGACGCGACCAGCGCCGAGGCCTGTGGTCGGATCGTGTCTCCGAGCGCCACGACGCCTGCCGCCTTCGAGTTCACCACGACGATCACCGCGGACTGACCACGCGCCTCGGCGGCCTTTCGCCACTCGTCGGCGTCGGCGTCGAGCTCGACGCCGCGCTCCGTTGCCGCGGCGGGTTTGAGCACGGCGACCGTGTACCTCTCGACGGTGGCGGTGACCCCAGCCGCTGTGATCGCACGAAAGTCGGTTGCGGCCGGGAGCTCGATCTCTCGCGCGGCCGCAGCACGCACGATGGCTTGCGCCAACGGATGTTCGGAGAGGCGTTCGGCGGCGGCGGCGAGGCGAAGGAGCTCGACCTCTTCGATGCCGATGGGCCGAATGGCCGTCACCTCCGGTTTGCCCTGCGTGACCGTACCCGTCTTGTCGAGCGCGACCGCCTTCACGCGCCCGAGCACCTCCAGCACGTTGCCGCCCTTGATGAGCACGCCTCGCTTCGCGGCCGAGCCAATTCCGGCGACGAGTGTCACCGGGGTGGCGACGGCGAGTGCGCAAGGCGAGGCAGCGACGAGGAAGGAGACGGCGCGTTGTAGCCAGGAGCCTGCATCCAGGCCGATCACAAGCGGCACGACGCCCAGGAGGACGGAGACGCCAAGCACTGCTGGGCTGTAGACACGTCCGAAGCGCTCGACCCACATCTGCGAGTGCCCCTTCTGCGCCTGCGCCCGTTCTACGAGGTAGATGATCTGATTGACGGTGTTGTCTTTGAAGGTCTTCGTCGCCTCGACGACGAGCGCTCCGTTTCCGTTGAGCGTCCCCGCGAAGACGGGCTGGCTAACGCCGCGCTCGACGGGCATCGACTCGCCGGTGACTGCGCTCTCGTTGATCGCCGAGGCGCCCTCGCGAATCACGCCGTCCACAGGGATCGACTCGCCTGGGCGTATCTGGATGCGCTCGCCGACCTGCACGTCCTTAACGTCGATCTCGACCTCCCGCCCGTCGCGCAGCGCCCTCGCCTTGGGCGGGACGAGATCCATCAGCCCCCGGATCGCGTAGCGCGTCCGCTGGATGGTGAAGCCTTCGAGCGCCTCGCTGATCGAGTAGAGCGCCGCGACGAGGGCCGCTTCGCGCCACTGCCCGAGGGCGGCCGCGCCCGCGATCGCGGCGGTCATGAGCAGCTCGATCCCGATCTTGCGCTCCTTCCACAGCTCCTCGATCGCTTCGCGCGCGAAGTAGAACGCTCCGCTCAGGATCGCCGCAGCGAACAAGCCGACTTGCAGCGCCGGCACCGTGCTCCAGCCCGCGACGAACGCCAAACCAGCGAACAACCACGCCAATATCGACGCACGTACGTTCTTGCTGCCCCACAGCGTGGGACGCTCGGCTGGCAGCTCGTCCGAGCAAGCATCTGCGCAGCCGGTCATGGTCGTTCGCCTCGACGTGATGTCGTCTCGCGAGCCATTGATCTCATCGCAAGTGCGCTCCTTCGCCGTGTTCGTCCGGCCAAACGTCGACGCCCAGCGCGCGCTCGAGGCCTGCCGCCGACTCGAAGTAGTCGAGGTGCGCATCCAGCACGTCGCTCTGGACTCTGAGAAAGCGCTCGCGTGCAACGAGGGCGTCGAGGAGCTCGATCTCGCCGAGCTCGAAGGCCCGCTGAAGGAGCGCGAGGTTCTCCTCCAATCGCGGGAGCACGTCGGCGCCATAGGTACGTAGGCGCTCAGCCGCCGCCGTGATCGCTGCGCGACCTCGCGCGAGCTCGATTTCGAGCGTCGCCTGCGCGGCCCGTAGCTCGGTCTCGGCTACACGAACGTCCGCGCGCGCGCGGGCACGTTCACCTTGGTTTGTCCGCGCGATCGGCAGCGGTAGCGCCAGCGTGCCGAGCACCACGTGCGACGGACCTTCCGGCACAGCCGCCCCCTCCAAGAGGTAGCGCGCCCCGACCGCCGGCCGGGGCCACGCCTCGCGCTCCGCAAGGTGGGCTCTCGCGCGGGCCTCGCGCACCGCCGCCGCGAGCCGCCGGTACGCGGGCCGACGCCGCCGCCCGACCTCGACGAGATGCGCCAGCGACGGCGGATCCCTAGGCACATCGAGATGCCCCACCGGCTCCGGCGGACTCGTCGCCGGCCACCCCGCGAGCTGCGCGAGCTCCAGCCGACCGGCGAGGTACGCCTGCGACGCCGCGACCGACACCTGTCGCGCCTGCGCGACTTCGAGCTGCGCGATGCGTGTCGTGAGAGGCGCGGTCTCTCCCGCCGCGGCGCGCCGCTCCACGGCGCTCTCCATCTGCTGCTGGAAAGCCAGGAGGGCCGTGGCCAACACAGCTCGTTCGCGCAACACCAGCGCGCGATGGAACGCCGCGTGAACGTCGCAGTGCACGTCCCACCGCGCTTGCTCGATCTCCGTTTCGGTGAGGCGCCGCAAGCTTGCTGCGGCTGCGAGCCGTCGCCGTCGCTCGCCGGCGATCTCGAACGACTGCGAGACCGAGACCTCCACGTCGACCCCGGTCCCGTCCGGCGCGATGCGCGGTCCACCGCCCACCTCGACCACCGGGTTGTCCGGGAGCCTCGGCGACGCCGCGACACGGGCCGCATCCGCTCGCGCCCTGGCGCTTCGCGCGACCGCGAGCACGGGAGAATGCGCGTCCGCGTACGCGAGGATGTCGTCGAGCGAGACGCGTGCGGTCCGACGTGGATCGGGCAGCACTGCGCGCGGCGCTCTTGCGCGTCTTCCCGTTGCCGCGGCACGAAGGTGCGGCGCGACAGGCTCGCGCAGCTCGCTGGACGATGACGCACCGGCATGACCGCATGCGCTCGCCAGGAGCCCTACACCTGCGAGCGCCGCCGCGAGCGGCGCGCTCCGGCGATATCGCGTCGTAGCCCGACCCGCGTGGAGATGCCGGTCAACGCCCATCGATTCAGCTTCCGATCGCGTCCGCGAACGCGTGCGTTGCGCCCTCATGCGGCGCTCTTCGAGCGGCGCCCGACGAAGATGGAGTACAGCGCCGGCAGCACCAACAGCGTGAGCAACGTGGACGACATGACGCCTCCGATCACGACGGTCGCGAGCGGTCGCTGCACCTCGGCGCCGACACCGGTGTTGATGGCCATCGGAACGAAACCGACCGACGCGACGAGCGCCGTCATGAGCACCGGTCGCAACCGTGAGAGCGCCGCTTCGTGGATGGCGCGCGCAGGTTCCAGGCCCCCCTCGACGAGCTGCCGGAAGCGCGAGACGAGCACCATGCATCCGAGCACCGAAACGCCCGCGAGCGCGACGAACCCGACAGCCGCCGAGATGCTGAAAGGCAGGCCGCGGAGCCAGAGCGCGACCACGCCGCCGACGAGCGCGAAGGGCACTCCGGAGAAGACGCGCAGCGCGTCCGAGCCTCGCCCGAAGGTGACGTAGAGCAGGACGAAGATGAGCAAAAGCGCCGCCGGCACGACGATCAGCAGTCGGAGCCGCGCGCTCTCCAGATGCTCGAACTGCCCTCCATACCGAACGAAGTAGCCTTCGGGTAACGACACACGCGATTCGATCGTCCGTCTTGCCTCGTCGACGAACCCACCGAGATCTCGACCGCGGACGTTGGCCTGAACGACGACTCGGCGTCGGCCCCATTCGCGGTTGATCGTGGAAGGTCCTTCGACCACGCCGATCTTCGCGAGCCTTCGGAGGGGGATGCGCTCGCCGGACGCGGACGTCACCAGCGCACGGCCGAGCGCCGCCGGGTCGCGTCGATAGATGTCGTCCAGTCGCAGCGCGATCGGGAATCGTCGCTCGCCTTCTTGGATCGCGCCCACTCGCCGCCCGCCTAGCGTTTCCACCGTGGCCAGCACCTCGCGAGCACGCACGCCGTGACGCCCGATGGCAGTTCGGTCGAGCTCGACGGGCACGATCGGTTGACCCGTGATCTGCTCCGTCGTGATGTCGACCGCGCCGCGGATTCCTCTGAGCACAGTGTCGATCTCGCGAGCTTTCGCTCGCAACGTGTCGAAGTCCTCGCCGAACAGCTTCACCCCGAGATCGCTTCGAATCCCCGCGATCATCTCGTTCATGCGCATCTCGATCGGCTGCGTGAACGCGGCGCGCATGCCGGGCAGCGACTCGAGCTCCTCGGACATCATCCGAACGAGCTCGTCCTGGTGGTGCGCCTTGCGCCATCGTTCGCGCGGCCGGAGCTGGATGAACACGTCGGAAACCTCGACACCCATCGGGTCCGTCGTCACCTCCGGAGAGCCGGAGCGCGTCCAGACACGCTCGATCTCGTCTGGGAACCGCCGCAGCAACGCCCGCTCGACGCGCGTGCCGTAGCGCACCGACTCGTCGAGCGAGACGCCGGCGAGCCTCACCGTGTTGAGAACGACGGTGCCCTCCCAGAGACGTGGCACGAACTCCGAGCCGAGCCGGGTGGCTAGGAACGCGCCGTTGGCGAGCACAAGGGCGGCGACTGCCAGCACGATCCACGGACGGTGCAACGTGAAACCAAGGACCGGTCGGTAGACCCACGAAGCAGCGCGCACGACGAAGTTGGGTCGGTGCGACGGGTTGCGTGGCAACACCAGGCTGGCGAGCACGGGGATCAACGTCAGCGACAGCAGCATCGAGCCTGCCAGCGCGAACACCACCGTCAGCGCCATCGGGCGGAAGAGCTTCCCCTCGACTCCACCGAGAAGGAGGATCGGAAGATAGACGATGCAGATGATGAGCTCGCCGAACAGCGTCGGCTTGCGCACCTCGTGCACGGCATCACGGATCACGTCTCGGCGACTCCTTTGGTCGACACCCCCGGCCAGACGGTGCATCGCGTTCTCGATCTGGATGACCCCGCTGTCGACCACGAGGCCGAAGTCGATCGCGCCGAGACTCATCAGGCTGCCGGCGACTCCGATCTGGAGCATCAGATTGCTCGCGAAGAGCATGGAGAGCGGGATCGTGATTGTGACGACGAGCCCTGCGCGCGCGCTCCCGAGGAACGCGAGGAGCACGATCATCACCAGCGCAGCGCCCTCGAGCAGACTCGTCTCGACGGTGCGCAACACGTGCGACACGAGATCCGTGCGGTCGTACACGACCTCGGCCTGCACCCCTTGCGGCAGCGTCCGGCGCACCTCTTCGAGCCGCATGCGAAGGCCCTCGGTCACCGCGCGGCTGTTCTCTCCGATGAGCATGAAGCCGAGCCCGAGCACCACCTCGCCGCGGCCCATCGCCGTGACGGCTCCACGGCGGATCTCTCGGCCGTTGACGACGCGCGCAACGTCGCGCACGCGCACGGGTACGCCTTCGCGCGATGCGACGATCATCGCGGCGACGTCGTCGGTGCTGGTGGCGATACCCACGCCTTGCACGAGCGCCGCTTCCCCTGCGCGATCTAGCGTTCCGCCACCGACATTGGCGTTTCCGCCCTCGAGCGCCTCCGCGAGCTCCTCGAGCGTCAGATCGAACCGCTGCAGGCGCACGGGGTCCACGACGACCTGCACCTGTCGCTCGTCACCGCCCCAAGAGTTGACCTCGGCGACACCGCGTACCGATCGAAGCTGCGGCGCGATCGACCACTGCTGGAGGGTCCGGAGCTCGGCGGCGCTGTGCCCTCGTCCGAGCACGAGATAGTGAAAGACTTCGCCGAGGCCGGTGGCGACCGGTCCGAGCGCCGGTCGCTCTATCGCGGGCGGAAGCTCCACCGACTGAACGCGCTCCGTCACCAGCTGGCGCGCAACGAGCACGTCGGTCCCGTCCTCGAACGTGACCGTCACCTGCGAGAAACCGAACTTCGAGACCGAGCGCACCTCTTCCAGGCGTGGAAGCCCGGAGATGGCCCATTCCACCGGGGCCGTGATCTGTCGCTCGATCTCGAGCGGCGAGAGCGCGGGCGCAGCGGTGTTCACCTGAACCTGCACGGGCGTGGTGTCGGGAAACGCGTCGAGCGGCAGCCGGAGCGCGGACACCACGCCCAGCGCTGCGATGCCGAGCCAGGCGAGCACCACGATCGCGCGATGTCGCAGCGACCAATCGAGGATGGCGGCGAGCATCGCTCACTCCACGCAGGTGCAGCCTGCGCCGATGCTCTCGCGCAGGGTTTCGGTCTTCAGGAGGAAGCTCCCGGTCGTCGCGATCTGGTCCCCCGCGTTCAGCCGTCCCGTGACCTGTAGGCGACCGTCGGCTTCGGCGCCGACCTCGACACGACGTGCTTCGAAGAGGTCGGGCTGGAGTCGGACGAAGACGAGGTACGTGTCGCGCGCACGCTGTACCGCATCGCGTGGAACCCAGAGACCGGTGCTCGTATCGGCCAGCTCGATCCGGGCCTCTGCGAGCATGTTCGCGCGAAGCAGGCCGTCGGGGTTCGGGAGCTGCACCCGCGCACGTACGGTGCGTGTGTGCGGGTCCACCTCCGGGGCGAGGTAGCTCACGACGCCGCGAAGCTGGCGCCCTGCGACACCCTCCACCGCGAGGGTGACCCGCGCTCCTTGGCGGACGAGCGCCGCGCTCTCCTCGGGCACGTCGATCTCCGCCCACATGGACGACGTGTCGACGATCTCGAAGAGCACCGCTTCGGTGTCGACGAGCATGCCGATGCTCGCAGTGCGCCGCGTGACCACGCCCCGGAGCGGCGCGGTCAGCGCATATCGACCTCGCGCGCCGCTCCGGCCCACGACTCGCAACGAAGCCTGCGTGGCTGCGTGCTCCGCGCGTGCGTCCGCGAGCTCCTGCTGCGCTTCGGCCAACGTGCGCTCGGAGGTCAGCCCCTCGGTACGCAACGAAGTCAGCCGGGCAACGGCAGCTCGCGCAGTCGTTACGCGCGAAGCCGTCCCGCGGGCTCGCGCCTGTGAAGCGCCGACGTCCGCGCTCTCGATGCGCGCGAGCGACGCGCCCGGAGAGACGACCGAGCCCACGTCGACGAGTAGGTCGCGCACGACGCCTGCGGCGCGCGCGTTGACCTGCGCCACGCGAGTCGCGTCGTAGGCGATGCGCGCAGGCACGGTCAGTGTGGCAACTGTCGAGGGTGCCGCGGCGCGCTCGGTGGCGATGCCGGCACGCTCGGCGGTCTCCCGGGTCGCCAAACGCACCTTCGTGCCGTCGGCGGGCGCAGCGTTCTCGTCCGCAGCCACAGCCACATCGGCCGCCGGCCTGCCGCCGCGCTCGGGATGGCAGATCGGGCAAATGGACTCGGGAAACCCGTGCTCGGCGCACCAATCACCCCGGGCCTGAAACACCGGGATCAGCGCCGGGTTGCACTTCGTGCACACTGCCTCGAGCACACCGTGCTCGCGGCACATCCCCGCTTCCGCTGGCAGGGCGCTCGCGGTCGCCGAGCTCGGTACGTCCGAGCAGCCCGATAAAATGGCCGCCGCGAATAACGCGGCGAGCGTCCCCGTGAGCTGGCGTCCGATGGCTCGCATCGTTACCTCCCGCCGGCGCGCTTGGCCGGTCGCGCGATCTGAAGGTTCGGGTTGCACGCACGGCACTGCGACTCGGGGAGGCCGTGCTCATCGCACCAATCGTGAGTGGCCTTGAACGCCGGGATCAGCGCCGCGTTGCAGCGCGTGCACTGCGACTCCGGAACGCCGTGCTCGTCGCACCAGTCCTCGTACGTTCCGGGCTGTGCGCTCGAGCTGGCGTGGCCCGACCCCGCGGGGGGATCGGAAGAAGAGCCACACGCGACGAATGAAAACGAGACCACGAGAGAAACGAGCACAGCCGCCGCGAGGCGGATGGACGAACGAGACATGACAGTCCTCCAAAACGTGAATTGACGAGTTCACGGCCCGCGTGTGTGCGGGCGTGACGAGTCGCGCCCCGGAGCGCTTGCCCCGGAACGTGGTGGATCGACTCGCGTCTAGACGCGCGGAGGGCGGTAGATGCCACCCAGCGGCCGGCGGGCGGGCGGCTCGACCGTCGGAATCGTCGGCACGACGGAGGAGACAGGGGCGACTCCGACAATGGGTGCGTCAGCGCGCTCTACTGCGCGGCAGCCCACTACGCAGCACCCGCGGTCGGCGCAGCGCGACGGTTCGTCCCGATCGTCGTCGTCTCGCCGCTCGTGGTCCGTCGTCTCCTGCTGCTCTGCGCAGCAGGAGTGGTCGACCATCATCAACGACCGCGCCATCGGTGCGATGACCGCCGTTACGAACACCAGGAGCGCGACGAGGAGCCGCACGCCGCCATCATGACGTTCTGCCAGAACCTCAGCAACCCAATCACACGGCTCAACCGAGCTCGCGCGCCTGCAGACGTTCCCCGACGACGTGCGCTTCGATCGATTGAACCGAGCTTCACGGCCTTCTCGATCTGGCTCCTGATCGCGCCCGCCGACGCGATCGCCTCCTCGGCTATGGCTTGAATTGCAACGAGGAGGAAGGGGGCCGAGCCGCGCCAGGCTCTTCGCGGCGCGCTTCGTCCACTCGATGGTGTAGGCCACCTATGCGAGCCCGAGCTGTCGTCGAAGCTCGTCCGTGGAGAGCAAGCGGCCCGCGGCGAGGTCCTCGTCGGCTTCGCGGATCGCGGCGAGATCCTCTGGCGTGAGCGGTTCGTCGTCGGGCAACGCCGTGGCGAGGATGTTCGCGAGAGGATCGCGCTGAAGCGCTTCCATCGCGCGCACGAGATGCTCGAGGCGTCCCTGCACCACGTCGCTCGGAGCATCGGCAGCCGACGCGAGCTGCTGACGTGCGTGCTCGAGCTGCTGGCCGAGCGCTTCGAGACGCGCGCGTCGCTCCTCGGGGTCTTCGCCCGTGCCGACGACGACCGCAGTGCGAACGGCCGCAACGAGATCGGCCACGAAGGCCCCCCAAGCATCCATCGACGCGCTGCTCATGCGGTCAAATGTACGGGGACACGCGCTATCCGGCCATCGGTGCGGCCCCGGCGCGTAGCGCTGGACCGAGCCCGAGCTGCGCGAGCACGGACACGAGCGCGCCTTCGGGATCGAACGTCTCGCCGACCGTCGCGAGACCGGCGACCACCATCCCAAGGGCGAACGCGACTTGCTCCACCTCGGCTTTGGTGGGGTGGTCCATTACGTCGGGCTCGCGTCGGTCCTCCGGGATCCACCGGTCGGTCCACACGAGCACCTCGACGAGGGCGTCCATGCGGATCTCGGCGCACGCACGCGCCTCCTCGGGGGCGCTCTCGTCGTCGACCACACGTCGCTCGGCGGTGAGCATCATCGCGATGAGCCCACGCAGCGCGTAGGCACGGTCGTCTCTCGACAGCGTCATCTCGGCTCTCCTCTCGATCAGAACGGGACGCCCTCGAGCGACGCGGTCAGCTCGGCGGGGCCGCGCTTGTAGCGGCGGGGGTGCTTCATCGCGCGGCGGTGCTCGCGCTCCTCGCGCTCGAGGCGGCGGAGCTCGTCGGCCGCCTGCTTCTCGTGGACCTCCCAGACGACGTGCGGGTTGTCGTGCACGAACTGGAGGAAGGCCTCGGTGCGCGTCATGCGCGGCGTGGCGTGAATGGAGCGCTTCACTTTCTCGAAGACGGGGAGCATCTCGGGGCCGAGGTTCGCGCGGACCTCGTCGTCGCTCTCGGTGCGGCGCTCGGCCGCGGCCGCAATGCCGCGCTTCGATCGTTTGCCGAGGAACGCTTCGCGAGGCTTCTCGTAGAGCTTGAGCCGCCGCTGCTCTGCCCGCTCCTCGCCGAGCACGCGCTTCACCTTCTCGACGCCCTCGGTACCGGTCTCGCGCGCGTGTCCGCGGGCGAGGGAGCAGGATCCTTTCGCGCCCTCGCGCTCGGTGCGGACGGCGGCGTTCAGCTCGGCGCGCTTCGCTTTCGCGGTCTCGCTGATCCGTCGTTGATCGGCGCGGCACTGATCGCGGACCTCGCGTAGTCGAGCGCGCTTCGTGGCGCGGGCGTGGGTGAGCGACTCCTGGAGCTGCGTGAGCTTCTCGCGGTCCTTCTGCTTGAGCGAGCGCGACAGCTCTTTGCGGAGCTGCTCGCGCTGGCGCTTCGCTTCGTGCGCGGTCGTCATTGTATCCCGCCGTTCGTTCGGGCCTCGCGTCCACGCAGGCGCAGGACGGTGCGGACGAGGTCTCGGGCGTGAGGCGGCGACCGATCGCGCCCTCGAGCTGCCGCCGCTGATCCGCGGAGAGGACGAGCTGATCGCAGCTCCCGCAATGGACGGCGTAGACCCGACGCGCCCAGTCGATCGGGCGGCGGAGCTTGGCGACGACGTCGGTGACGGCGGCGCCATCGCGGTACATCTCGATGGCCTGCGCGCACAACTCGCCCTCGTCGCTCGCGGGAGGACCGGGCCGAGTCTTCGCGAGGTGGTTCACCTCGACGGGATCGAACACGCGCACGCCGTTGGGCTTCACGCGCGGGTGAAGGAGCGTGCCCTCCCATCGCCGGACGGTGGTGAGGGCGATCTTGAGCCGCTCGGCGACGCCCTGCCGAGTCAGCTCGCGTGGTTGCCTTCTGCGCTTGCGTCGTCTCGTCGGATTCATGCGCCCCGTATCGGGACGAGTGATCGGCAGTTGCGTGGCGCTTGCCGGAATAGCGGCTTGCAGGATTGTCGTCTGGTTGCGATCGCTCGCTCGTGACCCTGCCGTAACCCCGCCGCCGGCCGTCCCTCCCCCGAGACCGCGAATGGCACCCTCGGGGGACACGAGCGCGCCATGAGTCACGCGGTGATCGTGAGAGTCGCCGCGGTTGCCTTAACCCTGGTCACAAACATGCCGGTGGCGGGCTCTCGGAGGCAGGCATCATGGTCACGGGGGTGTCGTCAAGTGCCTAATTTTTAGGGCGATTCGCTTGCGGGGCCCTGCGGGATCGGTCTTGCTGAAGGTCATCAGCAAGGAGGTTCCGCCGTGGCATTCGCGCTGACGAAAGACCAAGCAAACGCTGAAGCGAAGACGTGGAAAGAGAAGGCGAGCGAGCTGGCCGACAAGGTCGACAAGCTCGCGCAACGCGCGAAGGGCCTCGCCGTCAAAGGCGAGGAAGCGATGGGCCACATGGTCCAGTCCATGGAGGTCGGCATGTCGGCGCTCGGCTTCGGTTGGGCCGAAGGACGCTACGGCTCGATCGAACTCCTCGGCATCCCAGCCAACCTCGGCGCGTCCGTGGTGCTCCACGGGCTCGGCTACTTCGGGATGGCCGGTAAGCACTCGGAGCACCTGCACAACCTCGGAGACGGAGCGCTCGCGAGCTACCTGCACACGA
>JADZFZ010001160.1 GCA_020854145.1 Deltaproteobacteria bacterium
CGACACGCCCCGCCCCGCGGAAGACCTGCGCGAACGACGCGAGCACCATGCGCTGCATGACCTCGGGATCGCTGCGCGCGAGCTCGAGCCGCGGTGACTCGGGGAAGCGGACTCCGATGGCCTCGCCGAGCACCTCGGCGACTCCGACGACGTCGGTGGTGTCGGCCGGCAGGTCCAGCGCACGCGCGATCACGGCGCGCAGCCGGAGCTGCCGTTCGTCGTCGCTCTGACCGGGCTGGATGCCCGCGACGCGCTGGAGCGCACGCGCGATCGCGCGGAAAGGGAAGCTCCGCCTCACCGAGTCGCCGCGGCCCTCGATGAGCAAGCCCGGCTTCGTCTGCTGGTCCGCGAGGAGCGCACGCACGAGACGCGTCTTGCCGACGCCCGCCGGTCCGACGACGAGCACGATCGACGCCTCGCTCTGCGCGGCCTGCGCGACCGCCTTGGACAGCGCCGCGAGCTCCGCTGCACGCGCCACGAGCGGACCGGCGTGCCTGCCCGCGCCCGCCTCCGCCAACGACTCCGCGGCCACGGATCCGTCGGACAACGAGCGGCCCTTCAGCGCGCCTCGGAGCACGCGCGCGGTCTCCCGATCCACGACGACCCGCGCATCGCCCGCGGACTCCGGCACGCGGATGCGCGCGAGCGCTCCGGGCGGCGCGCACCCATCGGCCAGAACGTCCTCGCGTCGCGTCGCCACCGCGATGCGTCCGACGTGATCGCCGAGGCGCTCGATCATCGCGAACGCCGCGTCCACCGCGCGCCGCGGCTCGTCGCCACCGCTGGCGATGCCGCCGAAGGTCCCGAGCAGCTGGTGCCCTTTGACGCGCGTGGCTGCGGCGCCGAACGAGCCGAGCACCCCGATCGCGGCGTCCATCGCGAGGTCGTCGTCCGACGCTTGCAGCCACGCGGCCAGCAGCGTCACCACGCGTCGCTCCGCGATGGCGACCGGAGGAGCGATGTCGCGCACGACCCCCTCGGGGATCGGCGCGTTCTGCGTCATGTCGGTCGCCGCGCCGAGCGCATCGAGCTCGAGCAGCGCCTGACGCAGCTCCTCCGCGGACGCGAACCTCTCGGAGCGCGAGCGGGCCGTCGCGCGCAACACCACGCGCTCGAGCGCCGGGTCGATGTCCGGCTTGCTGATGCGCGGCGACGGCACCTCCTCCGTGAAGACCTTCATCATCACGGCGAGCGGGTCGCTCCCCCTGAAAGGAACCGTCCCGGTAATCATCCGGTAGAGCACGATCCCGAGCGCGTAGACGTCGGCGCGGGCATCGACCACCGTCTCGCCGCGCGCCTGCTCGGGCGCCATGTACATGATCGTGCCGACGACCTCGCCGACGTCGGTGATGCGTGTCGCGTCCGGGTGCCGCGCGGTCCCGAAGTCGATGAGCTTCACGAACGGCGTGCTCTGCGAATCGGCCTTCCCGAGGAAGATGTTCGCGGGCTTCACGTCGCGGTGGATGAGCCCCGCCTGGTGCACCGCCGTGAGCGCCTCGCAGACCTGGCCCGCGATGGAGAGCGCGTCCTCGATCTTCATCCCGCCGCGGCGCATGCGCGCGCCGAGGTCCTCGCCCTCGAGCCACTCGAGCACGATGAACGGCTCGCCGGGTGGCTCCTCTCCGGCGTCGATGACCTCGACCACGTGCGGATGCCGGAGCGCCACGAGGGCGCGCGCTTCGCGGAGCATGCGCGCCGAGACCTCACGCGCGTCTCGCTCGCCGTGTGCGGGGGGTAGTCGCTTGATCGCGACACGCTGGCGCGTAGCGGTGTCCTCGGCGCGCCAGATCTCGCCCATCCCCCCGGCCGCGGCGCGGTCGAGCAGCCGATACCGACCGGCCAGCAGCCCACCGCCGGCTGCCCCGGAGTGATCCACGCCCGCAGGATAGAGGGATCGAGCCTCCGCGGCCAAGTCATCGCGCGCACACGCGCTCACGCGTTCGGTATCCTCCAGCGTGCCGGTGTCTCGAACGCGCGTCTCGATGCTGTCGGCGTTGCTGCTGTGGCTGTCTTGCGGCCCGGCGTCGACGTCGTCACCCGATCCCGCACCGCCATCGCAGCGGCTCACGTCGAGCGCGGAGCCCGCCGACGCTCCCGAGCCCCGAGCGGCCACGCCGCAATCGTCGTCGAGCTGCCCCGATCGACGCTGGGGCGGCTACGACGGCGGCGAGTGCGCCGCGCTCGCGGCGCGCATCATCTCGGGCGCACACTCGGCGTGCTCCACGGACGCGGACTGCGCGCTCGTCCATCGGGACGCGTCGTGCCGCGAGCAAGCGGCCGCCGCGGCGCACGTCGCGCGATACCGTGCGTTGCCTGCCGGCTGCACGCACCCGGCAGGCGGCCCGTGCCCACCCGCGAGACCCGCCTGCGTCGCCGGGTGCTGCACCACGACGCACTGAGGTCGGTCATCGGTGAGGGGGCGCGATGACCCGGGAGCGGACGGCGTCTGCCACACCACGCCGTCCGATGCTCGAGCACCATGTCGGTCGTCGGCACCTTCACATCGGCGAGCGACACGACGCCGCCCGGCGCTACGCCCATCGACGCGGGCCCACCGCCGAGCCCATCGGCTCGCGCTCCGGCGTGCGACGCGATCGGAGGACGCGCGCGTGGAGGTCCCGATCGGTTGACTTAGTCCGTGTGGTGGACCAAACGACCGACATGGCGAGCTTCAACGTCCACGAGGCCAAGACCCACCTCTCGCGGCTGCTCGAGCGGGCCCACGCGGGCGAG
>JADZFZ010001161.1 GCA_020854145.1 Deltaproteobacteria bacterium
GCCGCCAGCACGGTGAACGCGACGCACACCGCGAGCGGCCGCATCGTGATCTTCGAAGCGCTTCCGCCCGTGAAGAGGAGCCACGCGACCGCACCGAGCGCCGGGCTCGCGAGCGCGATCCACGGAAGGGGCGCGAGACGCGACACCCAGCGCGCCCGCCGCCCGTCGTCTTGCCTCCCCAGCCGCGCCGCGATCGCACCGACGAGATCCGCCGCCAGCGGCGCGCACGCCCCGAGCACCGCGCCCGCGATCGCTCCGAGCGGCGCCAAGGTCGCGAGCACCCGCAGCAGAAACCACGCGCGGTCGCTCCAGAGCACGAGCCACATCCACTGCGCACCGAAGTCCGCCAGCCCGACGCACGTCCCCGCGGCGAGGCCCAGCAACAAGCCCGCGCTCGACGAGTCCGCGATGCGACGCATCCGTGACATCCGCGAAACAGCCGCTCGGCCTAACGGCCCCCGATCCCCCTGTCAAACGGGGACAGGATCGACCCTCTCAACCCGCGGGAATCACGACACTTCTGGACGAGCACTTCCATTCCGTCCGAGCCCCTCGACTCCACCGCCATCGACGAGCGCCTCACGCACGAATCGCGGACAACACGTCCGCCCGCGCCGCGCGCACCGCGGGCAGGAACCCGCCGACGAGCCCCATCAGCACCGCCACGACGAGCGACGCGATGATCACTCCCGGAGTCGGCTCGAACGTGAACACGATCTCCGACCAGCTCGCGAAGTTCACCATCGGGAATCGAACGAGCGCCATCGACAACGATGCCGCCGCGCCCAACAGCCCGCCGACCAGCGCGAGGATCGACGACTCCAGCAAGAAGCACAGCAGGATCTGCCATCGCTTGAAGCCGAGCGCGCGCAGCGTCCCTATCTCGCGGCTCCGGTTCGCGACCGACGCGTGCATCGTGATCATCGCGCCGATGACCGCCCCGACGGAGAAGAAGAAGGCCACCAGGATCCCGAGCGCGTTGATGAAGATGGAGAGCCCCTCGGACTGCTTCGCGTAGTAGTCGCTCTCGCGCATCACATCGACGCCGAGCTGCCGATTGCTCTGGAGCTGGCGCTGGTAGCGCTCGAACACGTCGCGCGAGCGCAATCGCACGCGCACCGAGCTCACCACCGTCCCGCGTCCGAGCGCGCTCTGGACTTGATCGCGACCCGCCCAGATCTCCGACTCGTACGACGAGCCGCCGTCCTCGAACACGCCGACCACCGTCAGGTTCCGATTCTTCCGGATCTCGAACGACTGACCCATGTCGAGCCCGCGGAATCGACCGCGAATCGCGTTGCCGATCATCGCCTCGTCGGCGCCCGGCCGAGGCACGCGTCCCGCCACGAGCCTGACCGATGGGCGAAACGACATCACGTCGTCGGGCACTCCGCGAATCTGCGCGTTCGACTGTCCGTCCGTGCCGACCTTGTCGAGCGACAGCACGGCCACGATCTCGGCCGCGGCATCCGGAGCCCCGCCGCCTCGCCGCTTGACCTCCGACGGCGCCGTGATGAGCGCGATCTGCGGCGCTTCGATCCCGCTCGAGAGCTCCGCGTCCGATCCGTCGCGCAGCACGATCGCGATGTCGTCGCTGCCCGAGCGACCCAACGTCCGCTTCACACCTTCGGACAACATCAGGACTGCCGCGAACACGAACACCACCAGGGCCACGCCACCCGCCGTGGCCAAGGTCGTCGTCTTTCGCACGGCCAGGCTGCGCAGATTGTAGACGATGGGGACCATGGCTAATCCAGCCTTCGCAGCGCGTCGGTGACCGTCAATCGCGACGCTCGGAACGCCGGCACGAGCGACGCGACCACGCCGAGGAACACGGCCAGGCCCATGGCGGCCACGGTCGTCGTCGGCTCGATCCGGAAGTAGGGGAAGAACCCTCCCATGTTCTCCTCGAGGAATCGTCCCAGGCCATACTCGACGACCGGATAGGACAATCCGATTCCCGCCACGCCCGCGATCAGCCCGAGCACCACCGCCTCGCCGACGATGAACGTGACCACGTGCCTCGGCAGGAAGCCGAGCGCGCGCAGCACCCCGTACTCGTTGGTTCTCTCCCGCACCCCCATCGCAATCGTGTTGCCGAGCAACAGCAGGAGAATGGCGAGGATGATGATCGAGATGATGTCGAGCGCGTCGAGCAGGGTGTCGAACATCGCCATGAACGAGTTGTTGAGCTGGCGTTCGCTCATCGACAACGTCTGCACGTCTTGGCTGTCGAACGTACGATCGATGGCCCTCGAGATCTCCGCTGCCCGCGACGGATCGTCGATCCGAGCCACGGTCCATCCGATCTGGTCCCGTCGCGACTCCGGCAACGACTCGTTCAGATAGTCCCAATGGAAGATGAGCTGCGACCGATCCACCGAACGACGCGTCGCCGTGTAGATACCGCGTATGTTGAACTCCCAGTTGCCCGGGAAGATGGTGCCCTCCAGCGTGAGCCGGTCCCCTTTGCGAACGCCGAGCGACCGCGCGAGCACGTCGCCCACGATCGCACCTCGCCGGTCGGCCTTCCACGCCGCGACGTCCGCCGGTGGGACCTGCATCTCGTCGAACACGTCGAGATAGCTGCGGTGATCGACGGCGAAGTTCGCGAAGAACGAATCGGGGTTACGCGGATCCCGCGCGCCGAACCAATTGGCCCACGTCGCCGCACGCACGCCGCGCACGCCGCGAATCGTGTCGATGTATCGCTTCGGCAGCGTCATGACGAAGGACACCTTGTGCCTCGTCGCGACTCGGTCCTTCGCCGCGTAGTCGACGGCCACGTTCCACGCGGTGACCACCGTGCGCAGCAGCACGAACGCGACGATCGCCACCGCCACCCCGAGCACGGTGAGAATCGTGCGCGTGCGATTGCGCAGGACGTTGCGCGCGGCGAGCGACACGACGTTCACTGGAGGGCACCCTTGTTCAGATGTCGCGTCACGGTCGCCCGCTCTGCCGCCGCCGGGTCGTGCGTGACCATGACGATCGTCTTCTTCAGCTCGGTGTTCAGGCGACCCAGGAGCTCCAGGACGTCGTCCGCGCTCTTTCGGTCGAGGTCACCCGTCGGCTCGTCGGCCACGAGAATCTGCGGATCGTTGACGATCGCGCGTGCGATCGCGACGCGTTGCTCCTGACCACCCGAGAGCTGACGCGGATAATGCCCCATCCGCTCCTCGAGCCCGACCACGCGAAGCGCCGTCTGGGCGCGCGTCTTGCGCTCGCCCCGGCCGAGCTTCGTCAACAGCAACGGAAGCTCGACGTTCTCCTGCGCGGTCAACACCGGAAGCAGGTTGTACGACTGGAAGATGAACCCGATGTGATTCGCCCGGAACGCCGCCAGCTCGGCGTCCGACATCTTGCTGAGCTCCTTGCCGGCCACCTGAACCGACCCTTTGGTCGGCCGGTCGAGGCCGGCAATCAGGTGCAGCAGCGTCGACTTCCCCGAACCGCTCGGGCCCATCAGCGCCTGGAAGGCGCCGTCGGGCACCTCGAAGTCGAGCCCGTCGAGCACGGGAATCGACTCCGACCCGCGAAAATACGTCTTGTTGACCGCAGAGAGCTTCACGATCGGCTCCGCCGACATGTCAGTTCCTTTCCTCTCTCACACCTTGTCCATCGTGCAGCGTCGGAGGCGGCGACAGCACGACGCGTGTGCCCGGATCCGGCCCGTCGAGCAACGGAATCTCGTCGCCTTCTCGCGGTCCGACGCGTACGCGCCTCACGCGCGCACGTCCCTCCTCCACCACGAAGATCACCCTCGCGCCGCCGCGCGTCGCCACCGCCGAGGCCGGCACCACCGTGCGCTCGACCGCACGTCGCTGCTCTGCCGACAGCTCCTGCGCCAGGAAGCTCACGCGCGCCGCCATGTCGGGCAACACCCCATCGGTCGACTCGAGGAATCGCACCCGCACCGGCACCGTGGCCTTGGCGCGATTGACGCGTCGTCCGATCTCCAGCGTCGCCGCGCGGAATCGCCGCCCGGGCATCGCGTCCAACGTGATCTCGCTCGGTCCTCCGACTCGCACGATGGGTAATCGCGTCTCCGGCACGTCGACCTCGGCGACCATCGACGAGAAGTCCGCAATCTCCACGAAGCTCTCCAGCGCCTGCGGCCCGATGGCCTCGCCGATCTCCGGCGGCTCGTTGATCACGGTCCCGTCGATGGGCGACACGAGGCGCAGATCGTCGAGCGCCACACGCTCCACCGTCGTCACCGCGTCCGCCGCCCGCAGCTCCGCGCGCGCCGCCGTCACCGCCGCGGCCAGCGAACGCGCCCTCGCCTCGAGATCCTCGAGCCCCGCGCGGCCGACGGCGCCCGCGGCCACCAACGCGCGTTGTCGCGCGATCTGCTGCTGGATCTCCGCTTCCTGCGCGCGCGCCGTCGCCACCGCGGCACGAGCCGTCGCCGTCCTCGCCCGCGCGGCCGCGATCGCACTGCGTCGGTCCGCGTCCTCGAGCTCGAGCAGCACCTGCCCGGCGCGCACCGAGTCACCTTCGCGCACGTAGACCTTGGACACGCGTCCCGGCACGCGGGCGCCGACGCGCGACAGCGTTCGCGCCACCACGTACCCGGTCGCCGTCAACGTGGTCGCCGCTTGCGCCGGCGACACGATGCTCACCTCCCCGGTGCGCACCTCCGCCTTGTAGATCTGCGCCTCGAGGTACGGCCATCCCACGACCGCGCCCGCGGCCCCGCCACCCAGCACCACGAGCACGAGCAGAACGCGCCAGAGCACCCCCGAGCGCGGCGGGCGCACGGGCTCGCCGCGCTGAATGCGCAACGATTGCAGGTCTGCGCTGAGGCGGTCGTTCACGGCCGGCGGGCTAGCATGCTAGGGCTGACCGCGCCCCGCGGGGAGGCCCTGTCGGCTCTTCATGCGTCTTGACGCCGTCGCGTGGAAGCGATGCCCATCTTCAACCGGAACGCCCGCTCGTAACACTCCGCCGGCGGTGCCGAAGCCGCCGCACCCCGCAGCACCAGCTCCGAGGCCCACATGCGCTCCGCGACGCCGCAGCCGTCTTCGATCTCTCGCCCCGCACAGCCGTCGCTCAGCGCCGAGAGCCTCGCTCTCTCGTCCCCGTCGAGGTGCTTCGCATAGGCCGCCAGGATTGCGGAGCGCTCGTCCGCAGTCGGCAATGGGAAATGAATCGAGCGTGTGAATCGGCTCAACAATGCGGGGTCGAGATCCTGTTTGCGGTTGGTCGCGCCGATGACGACCACGTTGCTCGCGTCCACCAGGCCTTGCAGCTGCCGCAGCAGCACCGAGAGGATTCGCCGCGTCGCCTCGTGCATGGTCCCCGACTCGCGCGAGCCCGCGAACGCGTCGATCTCGTCGAGGAACACGACCGCACGACCCAGCTTTCCCGCGACGTCGAAGATCGCGTCGAGCCGCTTCTCCGACTCGCCGAACCACTTGCTCATGATCGACTCGATCGGCACGTAGACGAGCCCGATGCCGCTCTGGCTCGCCAGGATGCGCGCCA
>JADZFZ010001162.1 GCA_020854145.1 Deltaproteobacteria bacterium
CGTCGTGAGCGAGGATCAGCGACGGCGCAGCGCTTCGAGGACCACGCCGGTGGAGCCTTCGTATGGATCGCTCTCGCCCGAGAGGGCGACCACTCCGATCGTGACGCCCGCGCCGATGGCGACGGCACCGCCGACGATCGTCCAGAAGATCGGGCTGGTCAGGACGCTGCCTTGTCCGGGGCGCTCGCGCTCGAGCACGGCCTCGAGGTTGGCCACGTCGCCGGCCTCGGCGTTGACGACCTGGCGCAGCGTGACGTAGCCGGGCGCGCGCACTTCCATGCGGTGTCGTCCCGGGCGGAGATCGACGCTCGCGCGTCCCGTGCCGACTTCGCGCCCGTCGATGATGATCTCGGCGCCGGCCACGTTGCTCGAGATGACGAGACGGCCGACGGTGGCGCCTGGCGCGCGCGCGGCTGCTTGCAGGGTGATGCTGCGGGTCTCGCGCGCGCCGGGCAGCGCCTCGACGGTCAACGTGCGCGAGTCGAACCCAGGCGCCGTCGCCTCGACGGCCCGCCGCCCGGGATCCAGCAAGATCTCGCGCGTCGGGCCTTCGCCTTCGCGATCGGTGCCGTCCACGCGGACGCGCGCGTGCGCGGGCGAGACGGTCAGCGTCAGCCGCACCACCGAGCCCTGCGCCGTCGTCAGCATCTGCTGCGCTTCGGCGTATCGCTGCGCTTCGGCGTTGCGATCGACGATGCGGAGGAACGCCTGGAGCGCCTCGATGCCTTCCGTCGGACGACCCAGACGGAGCAGCGCCGCCGCGATGTTGAAGACGGTGCTGGGGCGCTCGACGATGGCGCGCGACCGCCGCAGGTACTCGAGCGCCTCGCCCCAACGCTCCTCGTCGATGAGCTGGATCCCGCGCTCGAAGAGCGTTCGGGCTTCCTGCATCTGCGCTTGCGAGGGCTGCTGCGCAGCGGCCACGGCGGGCGCCGCGAGCGCGACGAGCACGAGCGACACGAGCGCGAGCGTCGCGTGCGACGCCCCGAGGAACGAGTTCCGAGCGCCCCCCTCAGGGGGGCGCGGAGGGGAGAAAGATCCGCGCATGTACCGGCTCCGAAGAGCCCGGTCGCTCACCACTCGCGGACGGGACCCGACAGACGCTTGGTCGGGCGGTTGGGCGCGGACGGAGGTGTCGGCGGCCGAACCGGTGGCGGACGAACGGTGCTCGGCCGCGAGGGTACACGATCTCGATCGCGAACGGCGACCGTCGTCGAGCGTCCGGCGTCGGCGGTCTGGCTCTCCGGCGGGTTGGCCGCCGGAGAGGTCGGCGGCGTGTCCGTCGCGACGGCCGCGGGCGTGGTCGGCGGCGTGTCCGTCGGAGTCGTCGGGGTCGTCGGGGGCGTCGGGGTGGCCGGCGGCGTGTCGGTCGCGACCGGCGGCGTGCTCGGCGGCGTCGGTGGTGTGGGCGGCTGTGGCGTGTCGGCAGGCGTCGGCGGTGCGACCACGGCGCGCGGCGTGTCGTTGCGGTCGCTGCGGGCGCTGTACCAGACGCCCCCGGCTCCGAGCCCGAGAAGCAGGACCAACACGGCCGCGCCGCCGAAGAGCAGGCCGTTGCCCTTCTTGGGCATCTGCGAAGGCGTCGAGGCCTGCGACTGCCAGGCGACCGGCGTCCCGACGGCGCTCGGGCTCTGCGGAGGAGGTGCGACCGAGGGCAGCGACGGTGCCGGAGTCGACGCGCCGACGGCGGGCGCTCCTGCGCCGGTCAGCATGCCGGGCGTGGGTGTCCCCAAGACCGCCGTGGGCGCCGGCGTGTGCTGCGGCGACGAGGGCACGCGAGGCGGCGGCGTGTGCGGCGAAGGCGTGAGAGGCGGCGGCGTATGCGCGTAGCCCACCATCGGCGGCTGCGCGACCCCGCTCGAGCCGGTCACCGTGCCGGGCGCCGGCGTCTCGAGCAGCGGCACCGTCTGACGGGGCGCGAGCATCGGGCCGTCGGCTGGCAGGCCGACCGAGGCCGCCTTGAGCGCGTCGATCAGCTGGCGCATCGACGTGTAGCGCTGCTGACGGTTTACGATCAGCGCGCGCTCGACGGCTTCTTCCAGGTTCGGCGGGATGTGAGGCGCGATGCTCCCGAGCCGAGCGTGCTGGCCCGTCGTGATCGCGAGCAGCACGCCCGTTGCGTTGCCGCCGTTGAACGGCAGCTCACCCGACAGGCACTGGTAGAGCACCACGCCCATCGACCAGACGTCGCTCGAGGGACCGACGTCCGGCGAGCCGAGCGCCTGCTCCGGGGACATGTAGTGCGGCGTACCGACGATCGTGCCCGTCTGCGTCGCACGCCCCTGCACCGACTCGATCACCTTCGCGATGCCGAAGTCGAGCAGCTTCGGGACGATCGCGCCGTTGGTGGGATCGTTGTTGAGGAAGATGTTGTCGGGTTTCAGATCGCGGTGGACGATGCCTCGGCGGTGCGCCGCATCGAGAGCGTCCATGATGGGCAGCAAGATCTCGAGCGCGCGGGCGGGTGAGAGCGGACCACGATCGAGCACGTGAGCGAGCGACTCGCCCTCGAGGAACTCGAGCACGAGGTAGACGGTTCCGTCCGCCTCGGCGCTCATGTCGAGCACGTCGACGACGTTCGCGTGCTTGATGCTCGCTGCCGTCCGCGCTTCCTGGAGGAAGCGGGTGACGACCTTCTCCTCGCGCGAGTACTCCGGGTGCAGCAGCTTCACCGCGACCCGACGACCCGTCCATCCGTGCGTGGCGGCGAACACGACGCCCATACCGCCGCGGCCGACGATCCAATCGAGGCGGTATTTCCCGCCGATTTGGCTTCCGAGCCGTTCCTCGTCGGTCAGGATGGGCATAGCGACACCGCTCCCCGGAGAAGGGGCCAATCGACGATACTTAGTTCAC
>JADZFZ010001163.1 GCA_020854145.1 Deltaproteobacteria bacterium
GCACCGAAGCCGCCGAACATCGCGACCGTGAGCCCCACCATCAACAGGCCCGCACCGACGACCTCCATGGCGCCAGCATACGGCGCGGCGGACGGCGGGTGCTTCACTACGCGACATCGCGCTCGCGTCGGCGCGTCGGGCCGTCAACGCGCGGCACCCGACGACGCTGCATCGACATCGGTGGGCGCGCCGCTCGGCGGGCGCGCATCCCCACGCCCAGCGTCGGGCTGCCCGACCTGCGCGGGCGCAGGCTGGCAGGGCGACACGGACAACCGGACCGCGAGCACCTCGGACTCCGTGAACGTGACGCGCGCGGGCGCGGCGCTCGCAACGACGGCCTCGACGGTTGGACGGGCCGCGTGCACCCGGTCCGCCGGCCGCGCGACCGGTCGAAGCGCTCGGCGGCCAGGAGCGGGTGGCGGCGGTGGAGGCGGCGCCGGGGGGACCCGCAGGCAGAGATGGACTGCTGGGAGATCCCCAGCCACCGCTGCCAGCTCACCGAGCGTCGCCAACCAGCGATCCAGCGTGTCGGACGTGCAGACGTGATCGACGGGCGAGTATGTGCGATCCACCACGGACACCGCCGTATGGAGGCGGGCGCCGAGCTCTCGCCCGAGCAGCGTGACCGCTGCCCCACCCAGCGCGTCGCCGATGTGCTCCACCGTGACCACCAGAGTCCTGCCTTCGGTCCGCACGGACCAGCGCAGCAGCGGCCCGGCCGAGCCGCCGGGCCACGCGCGCACAAGCTCCGTCGCCAGCCGACGGATGCTCTCCGAGAGGTCCGGCGGCTCGGGCGGCGTCGCGATCACGGGCGACGGTGCGAAGCGGCGCCTGAGCGCCTCCGTCTGTGCGCGAACCGCCTCAGGGTCGGTGACCGCGACCACGCTCACCGAGGGCACCGCCGCCGCGGCTGCCGCCACGCGCGTGCGGAGCTGCGACTCGAGCCTCGCCGCCTCGTCGGCAGACGACACCACGACCAGACGGATCGACACCGCGCCCCGTTCCACCGTCACCGCGCTCTGGACCGTCCGCGTCGTGGGCACGACGTCGGCGACGATGCGTTGGACTTCCCCGCGCACCCGAACCTGCCACGTGACCTCCTCGAGAGCGCTGCGAAGCGGCACGTAGACGAGCGCCACGAGCGGCAGCGGCATCAGCACACGAAGCCACAAGCCGTGGCGCGAGCCGAAGAGCACGCGAAGGCGCCTGGCTGCTCGCGACGCGCCCAACGCGCTCGAGGACGGTTCGTCGGACTCGAGGCTCCATCCGTGCACGGAATCGAACCCGGTGGCGACGAAGAACACCGACGAGAGCAGCAGAATCGCGCAGAAGTTGGCCGTGAACAGCAGCGCCGAGCCACTGGCCGTCTCCCAGTCGCTCGTGCCGATGCCGAAGCCCACGACGCAGAGCGGTGGTATGAGCGCGATGCTGATCGCCGTCCCGGCCGCTGCCGCAGTCGTGTCCGACGACGAGCGGGCCGTCGTGAACGCGGCCGCGACGGCGCAGAACGCGGCGACGACGAGGTCGAGCACGGTGGGTCCCGTGCGTGCGGCAATCTCGCTCGTGACCTCGTGGAACGGGAGCATCAACGTCAGAGCGGCCGCTCCGCTCACGACGACGGCTACGCTGCTCACGACGCGCACGCTCGAGCGGATGACCAAGAACGGAGAGCCCGTCGTGAGCGCCATCCCGAGCTCCACGATCGGCGCCATCAGCGGAGACACCAGCATCGCACCGATGACCACTCCGGTGCTGTCGAGTACGAGGCCCAGGGTCGCGATGCCCATCGCGAGCAGCAGCTGGAGCCAGTAGCTGGCGACGTCGCGCTCGTGCCGATCCATCATCGCCGCGACCAGGCGCTCGCGCGACGCGACGTCGATGCCGAGCGTGCGCGCGACCCAGTCGCGAGCGCTGGCTCTGCCCGTGGTTCCAACCGACTGAGTGCTCGGCCCGTCTCCCGCGCCCATGGGCGGCAGCCTACTCACATCCCGCCCCGGACCCCGTCACGCTTGCGGCGAAATGTCACTTCGGCGGCGCGGAAGTCTGCGCTCGGCCTCGCGCCAGCGTCTCGAGGCACGCGTCGAGCACGCGCGGCATCCCGTCCACATGCAGGGTCTGCGTGGGGAACGCGAAGTCGAGACCGCTGCGCTCGAACGCCTCCATGATTCGCAGATTGATCTCGTGCTGCCGATCCATGAACACGCCGTACTCGCGCGAGAGCACGTGGTATACGGCCTCGAGATCGAGCGAGAAGGCGCCGAAACCCTTGAGGTGCACGCGCTCGAAGCGCACGCCCTCCTCGGCTTCGATGGCGGTGCGCACGAGGGTCGTCGCTTCGCGGAGCTTCGCTGGCGCCGTCCCGTACGTGAGGCCGATCGCGAGCACCACGCGCCGCTCGTCCATCCTACGGAAGTTGCGGATGGTGCTCGCCGCGAGCTTCGCGTTGGGGAACACGATCCGCTCGCCGCTCAGCGCGCGGATCTGTGTGGAGCGAATGCCGATCGCCGACACGGTCCCCGAGACGTCCCCGACCACGACGAAGTCGCCGAGATCGAAGGGTCGATCGAAGTACACCGCGAGCGACGCGAACACGTCGCCGAGGACGTTCTGCACGGCGAGCGCGGCCGCGACCCCACCGACGCCCAGACCAGCGAGCAACGCATCGACACGCACGCCGAGGTTCGCGAGCACGACGAGCAGCACGAGCGTCCAGACGGCTGCTCGCACAGCGAAGCGCAGCCCGGCCACCACGGTCCCGCTGCCGTCGCGCTGCTGACGTCGCCCCCACGCCTCGATGACGGCGCGGCCGATCGCCTGGGCCCAGGCGCCGAGCTGCAGCGCCACCGCGACGAGCGTGACGACGCCGAGGACGTGACGGGCTCCCTCGGGCAACGCCAGCACGCGTGCGCCCGACACCAACGCGACGATCCCGAGCAGGAGCGGGCTCGTCGCCTTGACCGGGCTGACCACGACGTCGTCGAGATCGGTGCTCGAGCGGTGCGCCCATGCGACGAGACGCCGGATGACGACCCGCCGGACGACCCAGACGGCGCCGAAGATCGCGCAAACCACGAGCACCGCGGCGATCCAGCGCCAGAGCGGATTGCCACCGAGCTCGAGACCCAGCCAGCCCAGTCCCTCGGGAAGACTCACGGTGCGCACCTCACTCGCGAAGTCGGTCAGAGCGCGCGGCACCACGCGCAGAGAGCACCGATCGCGCGCGCAACCGGCTCCATGCGCTCGTGAACGAACGACTCGTCGAGCGCCACCTCGCGCGCGGCACGCATGACGGACGCGCCGTCGAAGTCGACCAGCGCGAGGCGAAGGTAGAGGCTGTCGGGCGACATCCCGAAATCGCTGCCGGGCAGGCACGAGATCCCGGCTTGCTCGAGCAATCGGTCCGCGATCTGCCGATCGGTGCAGATTCCGGCGCGCAGCAGCTCCGCTCGGAGCGGTTCGAAGCTGGGGAACAGGTAGAACGCTCCGCAAGGCTCCGTGACGCGTAGGCCCGCCCAGCGAAGCTGCGCGGCGCTCCATGGCATCAACAACGCGAGAAGCCGCCGTGCGTCCGCGAGGTAGACGCCGAGCTCCGGCGAGCCTTCGAACGCCGCCACCGCTGCGTGTTGAATGGGTGCGCTCGTGGTCGAGTAGGTCTCGCTGGCCGCAGCCGCGAGCGCGTCACCCAGTCGACGCAAGCGGGCCGGGAAGCTGAGCACACCGAGCCGCCAACCCCCGGCGCCGCACCACTTCGAGAGCCCGGTCGAGACGATGGTGCCTTCCTCGTAGAGCGTCCCGATGGACACGTGCTCCCCCGCGAGATGCAACTCGCCATAGATCTCGTCGGAAAGGACGATCACCCCGTGACGACGACACACTGCCGCAATCTCGGCGAGCGCATCGCGCGAGAACGTCGCTCCAACCGGGTTGCCCGGATAGTTCAGGACGAGGATACGTGCGCGCGGCCCATCGCGTCGGCAGAGATCGTCGAGCGTCCGAGGCGAGAGCATCAGATCGTCGTCCTCCGACGTGGGCACGAAGCGCACGGACCTGCCGGCGAGCCGAGCCTGCGGTGCGTAGGACACCCAGGCAGGCGTCGGGATCACGATGTCGCCCGAGTAGCAGAGCTGGAGCAGGAACATCAACTCCTTCGAGCCGGGCCCGATCACGACGTCGTCCGCCGACCGCGCGAAGCCGAAGCGCCGCTCGTGGTAACGCGCGACGGCTCGGCGCAAGGCCGGCAGCCCACGCACGGGCAGATAGTCGCGCTCGTGGGCGTTGCGACGGAGCGATTCGACGATGGGCGCGGGAACCGGGAACGGCGACTGCCCGAGCCCGAGCCTGTAGATCGTGCGACCCTCGCTCGCTAGCGTCTCCGCACGCGCTCGCGCGGCGAGCGTCGCCGAGACCGATAGCGGCCGCACCCGCGGATCGATCAGCGCTTCGACGTCGTCGTCCGTCGAGACACCGGGCGACGTGGGGTCATGCCGCGAGGTCATCGTCATCCGGCAGCAGCTTCAGGCTACGCGTCGCTGGCTTGTGAGGCCACGAACGCGCGTCACCGGTCGCCTGCAGGGCATGGAGCTCGTCGGAGAAGAAGAAGCTCTCCTCCTCGAACGCGGGCACGAGGTCATCGAACCATGCCGCCTTCTCGTCCATCTTGGCGAAGAACGGACGTCCCACCCAACGCGCGTCGCGAGCCTGCAGCAGGCGGAGCGCGAACACCGCTTCGCCACGCACGCGTGCGACGCCGTCGATGACCACCTTCCCGGGCGTCGCGCTCATGGATGGGCCGCGAACGGTGCGCGCGAGGCCCGACACACGCGAGAACGCATCGCGATAGACGTCGAAGGCGCGAGCGAGCGGCACCTCGAAGTAACGGCGGGCTCCCGTGTCACGCGCGACGAACATGTAATACGGGATCGCGCCCAGCTGCACCTGCATCCGCCAGAGGTCGGCCCACGTCTGGGCGTCGTCGTTGACGTGCGCGACGATCGGCGCCTGACATCGGACGACGGCGCCAGTCGCGAGGATCCTCCGGAGTGCCGCGCGCGCGACCGGCGTCGAGAGCTCGCGCGGGTGGCTGTAGTGCGCCATGAACGCGAGGCTCCGTCCCGAGGCGACCACCTGCTCGAAGAGGCGCAGCAGATCCTCGGCGTCCGGGTCGGTCAGGAACCGGTGTGGCCAGTAGGCCACCGACTTCGTCCCGATGCGAATGCTCGCCAGATGCTCGATCGAGGGATCGAGCAGCGGCTCCACGTAACGTCGCAACACGGATGTGCGCATCACGAGCGGGTCGCCACCGGTCAGGAGCACGCTCGTGACCTCTTCGTGGGCGCGCACGTAGCGAACGAGATCGTCCGCTTCGCGGCTCGCAAAGCGGAGATCCTCGAGCCCCACGAACTGCGGCCAGCGGAAGCAGTACGTGCAGTAGGCGTGGCACGTCTGCCCCTGCGCCGGGAAGAAGAGGACGGTCTCGCGGTACTTGTGCTGCAGGCCCGGCAACCTGGCTCCGTCTTCGGTCGGGACGTTGAGCGCCTGCTGACCGGCCGGGTGCGGGTTGAGGCGGCGCTGCACCCTCGCCGCGGCGCGGGCCACGACCTCGGCAGGCGCGCGGCGCGTCAGCAGCCGCTCGACGCGAGCGAAGTCGTCCTTCTCGAGCATTCCGCGCTGGGGAAACGTGAGCTGGAAGATCGGATCGTCGGGAACGCTACGCCAATCGATGAGCTGCTCGATCACGTACGGGTTCACCTGGAACGGCAGCACGCGCGACACGACCTGCATGGCGTGACGCTCGGACGGAGAGATTGAGGCCAGCTGGGGGATCGAATCGAGGTCGCGGGGACCGAATACGCGGAACCGCGGGCGGTCCGTGACGAGTGACTGGCTCATTGGCGCTCCTCCTTTCCGGGCTGCGAGTCTCGAGGTCGCGAGCACCAGCGACGAGACCGGGATGGAAATGACGCTCGCGACGATTTCGTTGTGACAGAAGGAGCGCTCGTCGAAAAGAACGAAAGATAGACATAAGCTGACGGTAATTCCGACATGGCAGCGCAATGGCTCAACTACCATCATCTCTTCTACTTCTGGATGATCGCGCAGGAAGGCGGAGTGGCCCGCGCAGCGGAGCGACTTCGACTGACGCACTCGACGCTGAGCGCACAGCTCCGGATGCTGGAGGCGGCTCTCGAGGGCGAGCTCTTCGAGCGGCGTGGCCGGCGGCTCGTGCTCACGCCCTTCGGCGCAGAGGTCGCCGGTTATGCCGGCGACATCTTCCGTCTGGGCACCGAGCTGGTGGAGCTCGCGCGCAGCGGTGCTCACGGGCGGCGCACTCCGCTCAAGGTCGGCGTGGTCGGAACGATGCCACGATCGATCGCCCACGGGTTGCTCGAGCCCGGTCTGCAGACCGAGGAGCGAGGGCCGCTGTCGGTGCGACAGGACACGCTGCCGAGGCTCGTGGAGGAGCTTGGCGCCGGCCGGCTCCACGTCGTGCTCTCCGACGCGTTGCCGGACGCCGCGGGAGTGCGCCTGCACCGCCGCCTGCTGGGCGAGACCGATATCCTGCTCTACGGCACGAAGGCACTCGCTCGCCGGTACCGCGCGGGTTTCCCGGCGTCGCTGCAGGGGGCGCCGGTGCTCCTGCCGGGCGCGGGCTCGTTGCGCCGCGCGATCGACCGGTGGCTGGCGGAGCGCGACATCCGCGTCCACGTCGAGGGCGAGATCGACGATGCGGCGCTCCTGCGCGTGATCGGCTCGCGCGGCCTCGGGCTGTTCCCGGTGCGCGTCGCGCTCCGCGCCGAGATGGCAGAGATCGTGGGGACTGCGCCAGTCGGTCCGCTGCAAGGCGTGCGTGAGCGCTACTATGCGTTGTCACTCGAGCGGCGGATCCACCATCCGGCCGTCGTGGCCATCGTCGAACGCGCCGCCGTACAGCTTCTGCATCCTGACGTCCCGCCGTCGCGCAGAGGCAAGCGACCACGCCGAGCATGAGGTGGGGTCACGTCGAGCCGAGCTCGGCCGCACCACGGCGAATGGGCCGCGCGCGCGACTAGCGCTTCTTCGCGAGACGGCTCTTCTTGGCGGTCTTGGCAGGCGCCTTCTTCTTCGCCGCCGGCTTCGCGGGTGCCTTCGATGCAGCCTTCGCTGCCGGCTTCGCTGCAGCTTTCGTTGCCGGCTTTGCTGCAGCCTTCACTCCGGGCTTCGCGGCCGACGGGTTCTCGGCTCGTTCCACGAGCGCCTTGACCAGGTCGAGCGCCGAGATGATCCCGACGA
>JADZFZ010001164.1 GCA_020854145.1 Deltaproteobacteria bacterium
AGAAGATTCGCGCTCGTCTCGCCGAGCTACGGGGACGCGAGGTGGAGGTCGAGTACCGCTACTCGTTGCCGGACCCTTGGAAGCGGAAGCTGTTCGTCGCGCTCTGCCGTCGGTACGGCTTGAAGCCTTATCGGGAGTACGGACAGCGCCGTAGCTCGGTGATGGTGCGCGCACCGCAGACGTTCCAGGACCGGTTCAGCCCGCGCGCGGCGGTGTGTGCGGTTGGGCCAATCCTCCCCGTCGCCGCGCTCAGCAGCCGGCGGTGACCCGCGCCTGATCCTCGGCAGCGCGGCGGAGCACATACTGGAACCTCACCGTCCGCGCTGAGGCGAGCGCAGACGCCGACCACGCTGGCAACTGCTCCCAATCCAGGGCACCAGAGGGCACGGCACATCCCCCAGTACCCGGATGTGATCCGCACTCGGTGACCACGTAGGACAGGATCGGCGCCCGCGAGGAAACCCGCGCGGCATTCGTGCTCGTCCGCGCATAGGACCCGCGGCGACCGCCCCGGCTCGTGAGGTGGTTCTTCAGCCGAGGGCTCGACGCGCTGATCTTGGCGTTCTCGGCGGTCTCGTGGGCGACCGCTGACCGCATCAAGTCGGGGTTCAGGATCAACTGGTAGGCAGGCCAGCCAGGGACGCGCGCGCGGACTGGCTCCCTGCCGGCATCGAGAGTCGCAGCCTGGACGCGGTCTGCCGTCTGCAGCGTCGATCTCAGTGTTCCTGGGCCGCGAAGGTGAGGACGCCAGCGCAGGATTCCGGACTTGCGTGGTTCGCGGATCCGGTCGAGCACGTCCTCCAGCGCCACGACGAGCTCGGGTGGACCGGCGACGGCGTCGTGCGCTGCTGAATCGGTCGGACGATGCCGAACATGCCAGAGAGCTCTGCAGAGCACATCGTCTTGCTCTCCAGTGACAGCGTGCTCCGCGAGCTTCCGAATCCATCCGGTCCACGCGGAGTTTCGGGCGAGCGGCCGCTCTTCGGTGGTGAGCAGAACACAGCTGTACAGGTCGGCGCAGAATGCAGCCGGCAGCTCCACGCAATACGATCGATTGTCGGCCCTCACGAGATGGAAGTGGACGAACTGCGGCGCGTCTACCGCGGAGTCGACACGAGGTCCTGTGTGGTCAAGACTCACGGGATCCGCAGGAATCTTAGGCACCGGAGAGTCCTCGTGTGACAAGGCCGCGCTCGACGCACACCGCCCCGACGACATCATGGGACCGGTGACTAGCATGAGCGTCAAGCAAGTCGTGAGCGTCATCCTCGGCGACGGTATGGCGGTCGTGCCGCCGGAGCAGGCCGCGGCCGGGGCGGGAATCTCCATGGCGACGCTCAGGCGCCTGATCCGCCGAGATGAGGTGCAAGTCGTGCGGGTCCTGGGCCGGACCATGATCCGCGAGTCGGACGTCGTGCGGATCGCCGAGCGCCGCCGCGGCGCGACGGCTCCCTCGCCTGCGAACGATGGTGAGGTGGAGCCGTGACCGCCGAGCTCGCGGTGGCTGCGCTGGCGTACGCGCGATGTGGACGAGCTATCTTCCCGGTCCGCGGGAAGCTGCCGCTCACCAAGCACGGGTGCCTCGACGCGACGACCGATCGGCACTTGATAGCCCTGTGGCCGTGGGATCGCGCCACGGGAGTCGGGCTGGCCACTGGTGCCGCATCGCAGTGCTGGGTCGTCGACATCGACGGCGAGCGCGGTGAAGCGTCGCTTGCGGCGCTGGTCGCCCAGCACGGCCCGCTCGTCGAGACCGCGACGTCCCACACCGGCGGCGGGGGGCGCCACCTGGTGTGGCGCTGGCCCGCAGATCGCGACGTCCGGTGCTCTGCCTCCCGCATAGGCCCCGGCCTCGACGTGCGCGGCACCGGCGGATACGTGGTGGTGCCTCCCTCTCGCCACCCGAGCGGCCGGCGATACCAGTGGATCTCGTGCGTGCGTCGGTTCGCCGACGCGCCCGCGTGGCTGCTCGGCATCGTCGCGCCGGTGCGGCCGACGGGCCCGGCAAGAGCGCCTATCCCGCCGGCCGAGCGGATCCCGGCTCTCAGGAACCGCGTCGACCGATGGGTGCACCACGGGGCGTGGCGGGAGATCGAGGCCGTCGAGATGGCCACAGAGGGGGGACGGAACGCAAGGCTCAACGCCGCGGCGCACGCGCTCGGACGCTACGTCGGCGGCGGGCTGCTCGACCGCGCGGAGGTCGTGGCGCGCCTCACGGCTGCCGCCGAGACGTGCGGGCTCGGCGCTCGCGAGACCGCGAAGACGATCGCCAGCGGGTTGGCGGCCGGCAAGCAGAACCCCCGCGACCGTGCGTGGGTCGAGTCGTATCTCGCCGAGAGAGGACGCGCCGCGTGAGCGACGGGCGCAAGGTGGTGCCGATCGGCGAGCGGCGTCGGAAGCGGGTACCGCCCACCGATGGCCCCGGGGCGACTCCGGCGTTCGCGACGGCGATGACCGACCTGGGCAACGCGGAGCGCTTTGCCGCGCAGAACGGCCGCGACGTCCGGTACTGCCACGGCTGGCTCGCCTGGGACCGGACGCGCTGGCGCCGTGACGTAGACGACGAGATCCACCGACGGGCACACGCGACAGCGCGCAGCATCTACGCCGAGGCTGCCCAGGCCGAGGACGAAGATCGGCGCAACGCACTGGCGAGGCACGCCGTGCGCAGCGAGAGTGACGCGTCGATCCGCCACCTGCTCGCGCGGGCGCAGCACCTCACGGGGATCGTGGTGCGCCCCGAGGCACTCGACGCCGACCCGTTCCTGCTCAACTGCGAGAACGGGACGCTCGACCTGCGCACCGGCGAGTTGCGGCCGCACCGGCGCGAAGACCTCATCACGAAGATCGCGCCCGTGGTCTTCGACCCCGCGGTGGACGTGTCCGAGTGGCAGGCGTTCCTGCTCGACCGGCTGGGCTCGCACCAGATCGTCGCCTTCCTGCAGCGCGCCGTCGGCTACAGCCTGACCGCCGACACCCGGCACGACGTGCTCTTCCTGGTCCTCGGCCCCGGCGGCTCCGGCAAGAGCACCTTCGTCGAAGCCGTGCGCGCCGCCCTCGGGGAGTACGGCCGGAGCGCGGACTTCGAGTCGTTCCTGCGCGAGCGCAACCCGACCCCCGGCCGCGCGCGCCCCGATCTCGTGGCGCTAGTCGGCGCTCGCATGGTGACGTCGGTCGAGACCGACCGCGGCAAGAAGTTGGCCGAGGGGCTCATCAAGAGCCTGTCTGGCAGCGACACCAAGGCCGTCCGCGACGTCTACCGCAAGACCTTCGAGTTTCGGCCGACGTTCAAGCTTTGGCTCGTCTGTAACGACGCGCCCCGCGCCAACGCCGACGACGAGGGGATCTGGCGCCGCATCCTGCGCGTCCCGTTCGACCGCGCCATCTCGCGCGAGGCGCAAGACCCCGCACTCCGAGCCGCGTGGCTCACGGACCCGCGCAAGCGGAGCGCCATCCTCAACTGGGCCGTCGGCGGCTGCCTGGCGTGGCAGGCCACCGGCGACCTCGGGGTGCCCGACGCGGTGCTGCGCGCCACCGAGGAGCTGCGCGCCGAGATGGACCCGTGGGCCGAGTTCTTCTTCGACGAGTGCGCCTTCGGACCGCAGGCGCGAGTCGGCAGGAAGGCACTGCGCGATGCCGCGGCCACCTGGGCGCAGTCCCGAGGGATGCAGCCGCCGCGGCCGAAGGAACTCGCGGCCGCACTGCGGCGTGCCGCGAAGCGGGCTGGCGTCGATGCCAAGGATACCCCCGTGAAGGAGGGTGCTCGCGTCATGAACGGCTGGGCGGGAGTGTCCCTGCAACGTCGAAGCGAGCAGTCCAGCGATGCGGCATGAACCCGTCGGTAGGTACTTGGTATGTACCTACGGCCCAGTAGTTCCCCGTGTGCGCGCGCGGGCGGCGGACTTATTGGCTTTGGTGCCTACCAGGTACCTACTACCTACAGACCGGGCCGCTGATGCTCCTCCCCGCTTCACGCCACTGCCGACACTCGACGACCTGCTGGGCGCGATCGGCCTGGGTGAGGTGACGACGGCTGCACTTGGAGCGGGCAGCGCAGACCAAGCGGCCTCCGGATGCGACGCTGCGAGCGTGGAAGGTAGACCGGGCCTCCGGTCGGGAGGCGACCTTGGGTGATGCAACCGGGCTGCCGCCCGGAGGGACCGGCCTGGACGCCGAGGCCATCGAGGCCATCGCCGTGATCATGAAGAAGCTGGCGGCGCTCGCGTCCCTGGGCCGCGTGGCGCGTGCCGAGCCCGAAGCATGGATGAACGTCAGCGAGGCGGCACGGTACGCCGCGGTGTCGGAGGACACGCTCCGCGAGTGGATCGGCGCAGGGACGCTCCGCGCGGGCAAGGTCGGTCGCGTGATCCGCGTGCGGCCGTCCGACATCGATGCGGCCTTGCTGGCGGGTGCGGCTGCCGAGGTGCCGGTAGGAGGCGATCTGCGAGAGCCGGAGGCGCGCGCCCGTGAGATCCTGGAGGACATCCGGAAGCGAGGTCGCGATGGGTAGCGTCTACAAGCGGGGAGATCGGTATTACGTCCGCTTCCGGGACCTGCGGGGCGTCTGGAGGGCGCGGAGCGCGGGTCGATCCAGGGACGAGGCGCGTCGGGTGCTGCGCGACATCGAGCGCGGGCTCCGCGAACCACCCACGAGCATCGCGGCACCCGTCGGGACCGGACCGACGTTGCGCGAGGTGGTGCCAGGCTGGATCGATCGGCGTCGGCGGCGCGGGCTGCGGGATTGGGCCACCGACAGAGGCCGTCTCGAGAAGCACGTGCTGCCCGTCCTCGGGTCGATGCCGGTCGGAGAGATCCGCGTTCGCCACATCGTGTCGCTCATCGAGTCTCTCGCTGCCACCGAGCTGGCGCCGCGCTCGGTGCGGAAGGTGTACGGGACGCTACATAAGCTGCTCGCCGACCTCGTGGTGGACGAGCTCGTCGCGAGCTCACCCTGCGTGTTGACGAAGGACCAGCTGCCGAAGAATCGGGACCGCGATTCGGAGTGGCGCGCTGGGGCGGTCTTCGCGCGAGACGAGGTGGAGCTGCTCATCAGCAGCGACCAGATTCCCGTCGATCGGCAGATGTTGTACGGGCTGCTTTTCCTGCTGGGAGCGCGCATCGGTGAGGTGGCCGGGCTGCGGTGGCGCGACATCGACGAGCGCGCGGCGCCGCTGCACCGCATCACGATCGCGCACTCCTACGAGCACGGCACAAAGACGGAGATGCCGAGGAGCGTGCCCGTCCACCCGACGCTCGCAGCGATGCTGGCCGAGTGGAAGCTCTCGAGCTTCGCGAAGCTCACCGGACGCCCGCCCACGCCCGACGATCTCGTGATCCCGTCGCGCGAAGGGCGCATGCGCTCTCGCCATCACACGCGCAACAAGTTCCTCGAAGACCTCGCGCGCCTGGGTCTGCGTCATCGCCGGGTGCACGACACGCGCCGAACGTTCATCACGCTCGCCCGAGTGGACGGTGCGCGAAAGGACGTGCTCGAACAGATCACGCACGCCGTGCGCGGCGACATCATGAACCTGTACACGACGTTGCCATGGCCAACGCTCTGCGAAGCGGTGTCGGTCCTGAAGATCGAGCGCCGCGGGGCGGCTGTCATCTCGCTGCGCCGCGTCGTGAACGGCGATGTGAACGGGCCACCTGAAGACGACTCGGACGGAGGCGCAGACGCAGACGGTCTTGTTACAGGGCTTGTTACAGCGCCGCGACCTCGCCAACAATCCGCAAGGATTCTCGGCATGAGACGTGGTGGAGGCGCCGGGAGTCGAACCTTCTAATCCGCGATCGCGAAACCTCAATCGCGGCGAGCACTTGGCCCTCAATCCCGTGGAATCATGGAGGAACGATGTTCCCGTCTCGTTCCGCCACGTTCCGCCTGGTTCCGTTGCGGGATGCAGAGTCATGGCAAAACGATGAGTAGTTCGCGCGGCGGCCGAACGCTCGCGACCCGGAACGCGGGACGAGTGGCGATGGCCCATTGCTTCGGACGAGGCATTCACGCTCCTCGCGAAAGAACTCGAGACGCAGCACGCGCTGGCAGAGATCGAACTCGGTGTAGTCGGCACCTACGGCCGGGCGACTCTCCACGGATCTCGACCCAGTCCCGTCCACTCCGCACTGACGACACTCGCGCCGGTGGCCGCGACATCGAGGCCGAAGGCGAAGAAGCCAGCCGCGGGCGTCGACTCCCGCTCGTCGCCATGACTCGTAGATGGCGCCGAGATGATGGTGGCGTTTCTCAGCGCGCCCATGTGGGCGACGTGGTGATGCCCATGGAACACAAGGAGCGAGCGATCAGGTGGAAATGCCTCAAGCAGCCTCTCCGGATCGTGCATCGACATGAAGGCCGACTTCACTTGCGCATGCGGGCCGCCTGTCTCCGGAAGGGCGATCGCGTGATGGAGAACGACGATGTGCGCCTTTCCTCGACTCTCCTCGAGCGAGAGACCTACTCGCAGGCGCTCGAGGATGGGCTCCGGCAGGGCGCCCCAGGCGTTGTCCAGGAGCGAGCTACCTGTGGTCGTCGTGTCGATCAACACCAACTCGGCCCTGCCGCCATGAACGGGCACGAACATCGGCCACAAACCTTCCCAGACCGCCGACGGCAGGTCGGCGTAGTCCGTAGTCCCCGCCCGCTCGTAGTTTGGGGCGACACGGTCCCACGGTGGGCACTCTGCGAACGAACGTAGCGCAGGCGCATGGCGGGCGAGATACGCGTGGAGCATCACGCGCCCAGAACGCGCCGATGGGTCGAGGACCGTCGCGCGATTGCCTTGGATGCGATCGAGGACGGCCATCATCCGGATGAGCCGGAGCGAGCGGCCGACCTCAGACTCGTCCTCGACGGCGTCCCAACGACCGTCCGAAGGGATGTTGATGTCGTGGTTTCCCGGGATGACGACCGCCTTCGAGACGATGTCGTTGCCCAGAAGCGCAAGGAACCGACTCCACTCGGCTGGTCGTCCGGCGTCCGTAAGATCGCCACTGATCAGGACGAAGTCGGCCGCGGCGATGGTCCCGTTCTGGCGCGCCACCCTCAACACGTCCGCGAGTGCTCGGTTCGCCCCGGGACGTCCCTCGATCGTGGCTCCGTCGTCGTCGGACACAACATGCGTGTCCGACAGGTGCACCACCAGCGCGGCGCGAGGTGGGTGTGTCTTCGGGAGGTCCGGGATGGTCCGAAGGGTCCCGACGGGCCGCTGCTCTCGGTCGAGTAGGCGAGCTCTGCCCACCAGCGCGAACCAGAACACGGCCGCGCTCAGAGCAACGCCATAGCTCAGGAGGAAGAGGACGTGACCGCGCGCCGACGCGAGCCACGCATCCCCTGGCTCCGGCCCAGGGAGGTGGGAAGCCAGTACGACCGCAAGCATGAGGCCGATGATGCTGAGCGCGGCGACTCCGGCGACGTAACCGCGCGCACGCACCGCGCGCCCGAAGGAGCGCGGCAGGCCCGCGGTCGGTTCAAGTAGTCGCTCGGCAAACTGGGCCCACCGCGCGACGCGCATTACGATCGCAGTCCCGCCACCGATAGAGAGCACCAGGAACAGCACCGCGCCTGCCCCGAAAACAAGGTTGCCGGTCGCAAGCGCGTCGCGGGAACACGTCTCGCACATCGTCGCCGTCGCACACAGCAAGACCGGGTCCAACACGCCGAACAGGACGCGGCGGCCGACCTCCCCCGTAAGCGAGCGACGCCTCGGCGAATCAGCGTCGGCAAGGATCAGATCCTCGAGCGCGTCGACCATGCGTCAAGCGTACCCCAAGGAGGGCGCCCAGATGCACGAGCAGAGCGAGATGTTCTCGATGGCATCGAATGAACCGTCGGCATCCGGATGCCGACCCGTTACCCGGAATGCGAGGCTCGGTCACGAATGGGCACCAGTTCACTCGGCTTGTCTCTTGGGCTCACAGCGGGATTCAAACCCAATCGTCGCGCGAGCGGCGAGCCTCGCGAGACCGACCTTGGCCGGCGATCTCCCGAGAATCCCGCGGGGATCGATGCCGTCACGTTCCGCCTCGTCCCATGCCGTTCCGTGTCGGGCTGCAGAGCCACGGCAACCTGACGGCAACACGAAGGCAAGCGCGCCGATCCGAGATCGTGCGGACCCGCGGCTCCCTCGGTGCGTCACGATGGTGTCTAACAGGCGACCCGTGAGAGTCTTGCGTCATGACGTGGCAGTCGTTCGAAATCTTGTCGTGCCGATTCCTCCGACTCCCGCATCGCGGCGGCCCTGGCAGGCAAGACTGCGGTGGCGCAGCCAGGTGGGGCGAGGCGAAGGCGAAGCGGATCACGGCGTACGACGTCCGTGAAATCGCCGCCGGCGCGAACCGGTGGAGGGTGCCGGTGCGCAACGGCACCATCTGCGCCCAGAAGGGCTGGACGGAGGGCGCCAAGCGCGAGGCTGCGAAACGCGGGCTCAAGCTCTCGCGCTGCAGCACAAAGCGCCGCAGCTCGAAAGGCCGCAACCGTTGAACCTCGTGTCCACGACAAGTTGATCGATCAGCGAAGTCGGCCAGCTGCTACGACGAGCTCTACCGGAGCTGCGTATTACCGTGCCGGCGGCGGTCGGCCCACACGGAGTCCCACCGATCGCCAGGTCGGCCGCCGCGAAGTGGACTTGCGTCGGTCCGCCGTGCTTGCGACGGATCACGCCTCGACCGCCCTCCGGAGCGATGCCGGTGCTACCACCCTCGCCTCTGGTCCGAAGCTGCGGACCCACGCGATCAACTCCGGGCACACGCGCACCGTCAGCTCGATGCGCGGGCCTGCGTTCGCTTGGATGACCCTTTGCGTGGCGTGCCATCGATGCGTCTCTGCGTGCACCTTCCATCGCTTCGTAAGCTGAACGATAACTTGCTCGACCCGCCCGGGCTGGTTGAGGAAGATGCCAAACGCAAGGCGGAAGAACTCCTCCGGGTTGTACGCCGCAACCGACGGATAGGAGAACCGAGGCCCTGTGCGGTCGACAGCCGTGAGTCGGGAGAATCGATACGGCCGGGCGTCGGCTGGCGTCGCCGTGTAGGCGACGAGATACAGCTGATGCTCGTGAACGAGCAGCGACAGCGGCAGCAGCAGCATCTCGTCCACGGTCCCGTCGAAATGCTGGTAGCGCACCGTCAGTGCCTCTTCACGAAGCAGCGCGTCGACGATCTCGTCGAGCTCGCCGGCCCGATCTGGCAGCGCCAGCTCTCCACCTCGCGGGACGAACCCGAACTTGCGGTTGAGGTTCGTCCGTGCGGGGGCGGCGCCGCGCACCACCGCATCGCGCGCCGCCCGCATGCCCGCCTCGTGCGCGCTACCCCGGAAGATGGGTGCGAGCGCGGCACCGAGGGCGAACGCGACAACCTCGTTGTCGCGGACGCGGCCGGCGCGTTGCTCGCGCATGCGGTACACGCGCCCGCGCGTAGGTCCCTCCTCCACTTCCAGATCTAGGATTTCGGCAGCGCGCCGAAGGTGCTTCGACGCAGCTGGGTGATCGACGCCGAGGATCTCCGCGGCGCTGTGACGGTCGAGCGAGTGCCCGCCCAGCAGATGTCGAACCAACCGGAACGCGCGCTCGATGGAGCTTCCCCGGCGACTTGCTGGCTTCCGCGGCTTCATGATCGTCAGACGATCTCGTGATCGCTGGAGGATCACAACTGTGGCGGACCGCCGACCGCCCGATCACGATCGGCCAATCACTTGAGAACCGCACAGTGCGGTGTGGGTCGTTTCCCAGGGCAGATCCGCGAGCGCCACAGCGACGCCAGCGGCGAGACCGTACCGCCGACGCCGCTGATACGAGGAGGATGCAATGCGGAGGAGCCCCGACGATCTATTTACGATCTTCGCTCGGACTTCAGGCAGGTGCCACGTGTGCCACGGCCAGCTCGTGTACACGAATTACGGCATCCACGGGGCGCGCGGTGCCTGGCATATCGAGCACTCCCGCGCTCTGGCGCGAGGCGGCACCAATCACGGCAATAACCTCATGGCCGCCCACATTCGGTGCAATCTACGGAAGGGCACCTCCTCGACCCGCTCGGCTCGCGCCGAGCACGGCAAGAGGAAGAAACCGATGTCGTTCGAGCAGCGGGAGCGCGCCCTCACCCGAAATACGGCCGTGGGCGCGGCTGCGGGCACAGCTATCGGGGCCGTCGTTGCCGGTCCGCCGGGGGCCCTCGTCGGGATGTTGCTGGGCGCCGCCATGGGCGCCCGACGCGAGCCGAGCGACGAATAGGAGGCCGGTACTGTGATCGACCTGTTCCTTTGCCACAACAGCGCTGACAAAGATCTCGCCAAGGGGATCGGCGAGATCGTCGAGAGCACCGAGTGGAACGGGCGCACTCTCAAAGTCTTCCTCGACTCCTGGGACATCGCACCCGGTGAGAACATCATTGTCCATCTCAACGCAGCACTGGACCAAGCCAGGTACGTCGCGGTCCTGTTGAGCCCGGAGATGGTCAGCTCGGAGTGGTGTGCTGCGGAGGTCGCGAGCATCCTCGCGACCGATCCAACGAACCGCGCCGGGAGACTCCTCCCCATCCGCATCCGCGACGAGCACCGAACCAGCGGCGAGCGTCTCAACGTGCCCCCATTCCTGCGTGCGCTCGTGCGGCTGGACTTCTCGACGCTGGACCGCCAGCGAGCGGACATGCCTCGGCTGCTTGCCCACCTCCGCGGCGAGCGGCCACCTCGAGGAGCGCGGAAGAGCGTGGCTAGCGCGCCAGTGGCCGAGCTGGCACCTGCTCTCCCCGAGAGCGCCGACATCGCCGACGAGACGCCCGAGGACCTCATCGGGAATGTCGTGGCGGTGCGTGAAATACCGTCGACGATCTGGAGCGCACCGACGGCACTGCGGTCGATGCACGACCTGCCGCCGGGCGTCACCTTTCCGCCGCTGGTCCTGCGCGAGGACCTCCTGCTCAGCTTTCACCATCCATCGAGCTCACCACTCGCGAGTGTGTGCCAGGCGAGCGCAGCGCGGCCGCACGCGACCCGCGAGTGGCGCGGCGATGCCAGCCGCTGGCGCTGGGTGATCGAGTTACTCAACCGCTCGCTCCGAGCCTACCTCTGGCAGCACGGGGTGGACTTCGACGGCAGGCGATTCTTCTTCGCCGCACAGGGCCCCTCGCCGCTCCGGCTCCGCTGGGGCACAGGAACGGCGCGCACGGTCGTACGCCCGCCTGACGCCGACCGGCCCGGCGGCTGCTGGGTCCACCAGGGCGCGCGACTGCGGTTCGAGACGTTGGGCAGCGACCTCTACCTCAGCATCTACCCAATCTGGATCTTCACGACCGACGGGCGCACGCCGGTCGGGCGTGAGACGGCCGGACCGCTCGCGATGAAGTGGGGCGGCCGCGAGCGCAACGGAACGATCCTCCGACATGTCTTGATGTGGTGCGACGTGCTCGCGCAGGGAAAGCGTGCGGCGGCGATCGCGTGCGGCGACCAACGGATTGTTCTCGCTCGACTGCCAGGCGGAGTTCGGTCGCCGGTCGGGGTGGTTGGTGATCGCATCCGCGTGCGCGCCCTCCTGGAGTTCACGCGCAAGGAGCAGAACCTCGACGCGGACCCTGCTGCATTGTTCGGCCTGACAGCCGTGACGGACGCGACGGTGGAGGATGACGATGGCGAAGACGAAGCGCCGTTCTGAGCGAGCGCGTGTGGACGAGCAGCAGCTCAACGCCGCCGTCGCAGACTCACCATTCAAAGCGTGGCATGTTCCGGAGCCGCAACTCCTATTCGCGAACGGCTCGCCCGGACCCGATCCGAAGGTTGGGCTCGCGCTCCACGGTCCCTGGGCCGGGGCACAGGGCGATGCCGCGGTCCACGAGATGCGCGTCGCGATTATTGGCACCGGCGAGACCGTCCAGAGCGCCCAACATTGGCTACGGCGCTGTCGAGGTGGGATCGATCCGGGTGCGGGAGTCGACCCGCTGCTCTTCCCGAGCTTCCCCGGGATGGAGACGAAGCCCGGCTTCGACTGCCGGCTCACCTTCAGCCCAAAGCTGACCGAGACGCTGACACCGATGGAGGTCAGCCGGATCACCGAGGCCGGCGATCGGGATCGTGCCGTCGAGGCTGCCGCCGTGATTCTTCGCGCACGGCTCGAAGCACTCGCCGAGCGGGACGTGCGACCACAGGTCGTCGTCGTCGCATTGCCCGACCAGGTTCGTCGTGTCGCCGGAGCTGGACGTCGGCCCGGCGCGCGAAGGAAGGTAGCGAAACCCCAGCACCAGCTCCAGCTCTCGTTCCTCGACGCTCGGACGCCCGAGCCCTGGAGTACCTCGCGCACGTTGCATCGCGTGGTGAAAGCCGAGGGCATGCGCGTGCACATCCCCACGCAGCTCGTGTGGCCGACGACGCTGGAGGGTGGGGAAGGCGTCCAAGACGACGCCACGCGTGCGTGGAATTTCTGCACGGCCCTCTACTACAAGGCAGGGGGGGTCCCGTGGCGCGTGAGCGGGCTCGACCGCGGGACGTGCTACGTCGGCATCAGCTTCTATCGCCCGATGGGCGCGAGCGACACACTCCAGACGAGTATGGCCCAGGCGTTCTCGGATCGCGGCGAGGGCACCGTGCTGCGAGGGACGCCGGTAAAGTGGGACAAGCGAAATGGTCCGCCGTGTCTCTCGCGCGCCGGAGCACGCGACCTCCTCGCGGGCGTGCTCACACAATTCGCGAAGCACCACCAGCAATCACCTACGCGCGTCGTTGTCTACAAGTCGTCGCAGTTCTCAGCAGACGAGAAGGCTGGCATCCGCGATGCGCTGGGCGAGAGCGTGCCGTACCACGATCTCCTGTCACTGACGCCGAGCACGATCCGCTTCCTACGACTCGGCAAGGAGCCGCCCGTACGTGGCACGATCGTGCAAGTCGACCGCGGCCGCTACGTCGTCTACACGCGCGGGTACGTCCCGTTCCTGCGGCTGTACCCGGGCCTGCGCATCCCGATGCCGCTGGATGTGCGGCATGAGGGCAGCCGCGCCGTGACGGATGTGATCGCCGAGCTCATCGCCCTGACGAGGATGAACTGGAATTCTGCTGACTTCGCCGCAGCCGAGCCCATTACGCTCGGCTTCGCGCGAACGGTCGGGCTCATCCTCTCGGAGCTGCCGCCGGACGTAACTCCCGAGACGGTATTCCGCTATTACATGTGACGATCCGCGCGCGGCTCGGGCCGCGCACCCGCTAAACAGTGAGCACCAATAAGCCGCATCGGTACACACCGCTGCCGCCCGACGGCGAATGGACGAGGGACGCGTCCTGGGCGGAGGTGACGTCCCTGCTCGCCAACCCAGATGACGCGCGTCGGGCGCTCCACGCGCTCCGCCGCGTCTTCCCCGCGAGCCGAGTCCGCGCTTTCGAGGGCGAAGATCTCCATCCGCTCGAGCTCGACTACCTTGTGCTCGGAGCGAGACTCGACCTCATCGAGCTTGGGCTCGCACTCGCCGTGCTGAACCCGCGCCGCGCAACCGACCGCCTGCGCAATCGGCTCGAGTACCGCACGATGCGAGCCGAACTCCAAGCTGGGCTGATGCTCTCCCTAATGGGCGCGCACGTCGAGCACGAACCCACAGGCACGAAGACTGGCCCGGACTGGCTGGCATCCTGGGCCGCGGGCCAGATCGGCGTCGAGGTGAAGTGCCTGGCGACCGGCCGCAAGGCGCAGACCCTTATGCTGCTCGACTGCTACTTCGCCATGGCCTTCATCGCGGGCATGAACGACGCTCGACCCACGGAGGCCGCTTGGCTGACGACGCGTCTCGATCCGACGCTCGTCGGCGAACTCGTCATCGCTGGGCGGCTGCCGAACCGCGAGCGGATCGAGGCGTTGGCGATGGACGCCGCCGAGCAGCTCAAGCGCGCGCTGCCCACGCCCACGGTCGCGGGCACATACTCCGTGGGGCGAGCCGGGACCTGCGAGATCGCGCTCGGCCCCACGGGCGCGCCGCGGTTCCACATCAACGGCGACGGACTGCAGCGCGACGAGACGCACGAGTTCGGTCGCGTCTACGACGAGGTCCAGCGCGCCGCGAATCAGCTTCGCGCCGTCGACTCCCCGGGCCTCGTCGTCCTGGATCTCGGTCGTGACCGGCTGCTGACGAACCACTACGAGCCCCTTCGTGTCACTCTCCAGGACGAGTCGTGGGCGACCGAACTCGCGGGTGTGCTCTTCGTTGATCGTTCCGGCAGCGGTAGCCGCAGCCACACCGTGCTCCACCTCGTTCCGGGCAAGTTGTTCGAGACGCTCGTCGAGACATTGGGCTCCGGGATGATCTTCTGCGATCGCGATCACATGCATGCCCCGGGGCTGCTCGGTGCCACGGAACCCTGCGACTGCCCGATCTGATCTACACGCCCCTGCCGACGAACGAGCTGCTGGCCGGACGAGCGCTGGGCATGGGCGCGGCGGCGCGCCCGACCAACCTCGGGAGCCTCGCCATTCGTCTCTCGCTCCGGCACGAGGCTACTCGTCGTCGCCGACGGCGGCAGCCGCGGTCGAAGTACCGGGCGGCGCCGCCTTCTTTGGCCCTTTGAGCGGCAGCGCGAGCTGCCACGCCTTCGAGAACAAGCGGTCCTCGGCAAGGACGAGGTCCCACAGGCCGAAGACCGCAGCGAGGACGTGGTCGAGCTCGCGCGTGGCCTTGGTCCGCTCGAGTGCCGGCTTCTCGGGGAGGCAGTGGACCGCGAGACGTGAGCCCTCAAGCGTGTGCAGGACGCCTTGGGACCACCCGTCCCCCGCGTAGACGAGGCAGCCTGGAACCCACATGGCTTCGAGATCCTGGAGCGCGTACGGGATCTTCTCGTCCGTCGTGCCCGCGACCTGCTGGTACTTGCACTCGATGGCGAGCGAGCGTTGATCGGACCGGCGCAGCACGAAGAGGTCGAGCTTCCGGTCCTTCCCGATGATGGTCTTGCCGAGGTTGACCTCGGTGTACACGACGAGATCGGTCGGACCGAAGTTCTTCTCGATGTAGCTGGCGACGAGGTCTCGGTACTCACCCGATTTCATCAAGGCCGAATGCTACCGAGCCCACCGCGCGCGCCCCACTTTCCGGCAGATGGAGCACGAGCGTCTCGCGCTCCCGGGCCCCGGCGCTCTCAAGGCGCTCCCGTGCGATCCGGATCGCCTCGGGCTTGATGTCCGCCCCGACGAAGTGCCTGCCGCCCGCAACCGCCGCCACGCCGAAGGCGCCCGAGCCAACGAACGGATCCGCGACCACGTTTCCGGGGCAGCTGCTCTGACCAACGAGCACCGACGCCACCGCGACGGGCTTCTCCGTCGGGTAGCCACGGTGCACACGCGGCGCCTCGATGATGTCCGGCACACCCAGGTTGGCGAGGCGCCGCCTGCCCTTCTCGAAGAACAAGATTGCCTCGTACCGGGCGCGGTAGTGGTAGCCCATGCCGATCCACTTCTTGTCCCAGATGAGTGGCTTCCAGAACTTGAAACCGACCGACTCCGCGATGGGCTTCGCGACGAACATCGTCTCCGGGTCGGTGAAGAGGTAGAAGTGCGCGTCGCGTTTCAACACCCGGTAGACCTGCGCGAAGAGGTTGGCGAAGCGCACGTTCGGGAAGACCGAAAACCAGTCGTTGCTCGACGCCTTGCTGTGCTTGAGCCGGGTCGTCGTGCCGACTGATCGGTGCTTCTCGAGCGACTCGTAGGGCGGATCGGTGATGACGAGATCCACGCTGCCGGCGGGAAGCCGCGCGAGCCAGCCTACAGCGTCCTCGCAGCACAGACCGAAGGTGGGGGCCACGGTCGGCGGTTATCAACCCGCCGACGCGCAGCGGCAAGTTCCCGTCCTTCGTTTGGTGGCAGGCTCCGCGCCGTACGTGCTTCGATGTCGCGAGGTCGTCTTCATAGGGCGCATGCACCGAAAGCAGACGCGCACCCGCGGCAGGCGATGCCAAGCGGGCTCGCTCCGGGCGTGCTGCCGGCACACGAGGTATCCGGCAAACGGTGGGAGCTCGTGCTCAACCAGCCAGCGGACCTTGAATGCACGCTGCTGCGACGCCGGCAACTGCTCAAATGCCTCAGCGCGTTCTTCTTCAGTGTGCTCCACCTTCCAATAGCCGTCGAGGAGCCGATCGGCCAGCGGGAACAGATCCGCGTCGGCAATTTCGATGAGTTCGGCGGCGAACTCGGGCTTGTAGTAGTCGCCATATCGGGCAGTCAGGGCCAGGTGGTTGACCGCAAAGACCAGGGGCGCGTTGGGTGAAGCAGTCTTGTTGAACATGTAGTGTTCGGGCATCTCTCTATCCTCCATAATGCTGGGCTTCAACTCGAACTCGCGGGCGCCGCTCTGCGCGAGAACTCGCAGACGCAGCTGTGGACTTGCGACGCGACGTGCCTACGCGGCTATTTGCGCGTGCGTGATGCAGCGTCGAACTCGCCGCACGCCAAGCTTCTTGATCTGGCGGATTCGCGTGCTGCACACATTCAGCAGGCACGCCGACTCGCCGTCGGGCAGACCCATCGAGAGAACCTCGCGGACGCACAGGTCGCATCTCGCAAGTCGGGTGGCAAACGTCGGCGGGCACGGGTCATCTCGCGTCGCGCCGAGCAACTTCTCCGCGTCGATGGTCGCGCCGGAGTACAGCGCTGCGAGACGCTCGACGAACTTCTGGAGCTGGCGGACGTTGCCCCGCCACTCCGCGGACTTCATGAGGTTGAGGGCGTCCGGCGTGAGCGGAACGGAGAGACCCCTACTCTCGGCGATGTGCGAGATGAGCGAGGGGATCTCTTCCCGCCGCTCACCGAGTCCCGGGACGCGCACGACGATTCCGGCAACGCGGTAGTAGAGGTCTTCTCGGAACCGGCCGGCAAGCAGCTCCGCGCGCAAGTCGCGATTCGTGGCGGCGATCACCCGGACATCAACCCGCTTCGTCCGGATCGCTCCGACGGGGCGAATCTCTTGCTCCTCGAGCACTGTGAGGAGTCGCGTCTGCGAGTGAAGCGGCAGCTCGGCGAGCTCATCAAGGAACAGCGTCCCCCCGTCGGCTGCCTCGAACATCCCGATCCGATCGTGTTTCGCATCGGTGAAGGCACCGCGCACACACCCGCTGAGCTCGACGTCGATGAGCGAGTCAGCGATCGCCCCGCAGTCGACCCTGATGAACGGTCTACCAGCGCGCGGGCTCGCTTCGTGGATTGCCCGGGCCACGAGGGACTTGCCGGCGCCGGTCGGTCCGTCGAGGAAGACCCAGATCGCGCTCCATGCGATCTGGGCGATGAGTGCCCGGAGCCGCTGCATGGCGTCGGAGGATCCGATGAGCGTCGCGGGCGTCATTCGACACCGCCGTTGCCGACGCCCGCAAGCCTCCCAGCAACGGCCTCGCGCCAGAGTGCGCCAAGATCGAGGTGCGGTCGGCCTCCGCCCCGTCCGACACCGACCGCACAAGTGGAGCGCTCCGCCGGATCGGCGACGGGCCGCAGGGGCGGCGCCTCGTCCTCGCGGCGCTTGACGCCTTCTTGTGGTTGTGCCGGGGAGCTGGCATAATCCCGTGCAGAAGAGCCCAAGAAGGGGGCCGTTGCCGCGGTGGGGGTCGGGAGATGATCCCGCCGCGGCAGCGGCCGTGGGCGCTTCGTGGTGTCGGGGGGCATGGTACTGCTCCTCGACGCAGCGTGGTTCGCCGTGCGTGGCCTGCCAGCCGCGAACGGACCATGGCCGCTGCGTCATCAATCGATTGCGAAAGGCGTGTGCATGGCGGTCGTCATGTCGGCACCGCCCGTCAGCTCGCCGAGCACATGGTGTGCTCGGTTATTCTTCGCGACGGCTCGGTGAACGAAGCGTACCGAGTGCACCATGCGCAGGCCGCGACGAGCCGCACCCAAGTCGTCCCCATTCCGAGTACACTGGTGCTCGGTGAGCCGCGCGCCCCGCTGCCCGTCGAAGCCCGACAAGGTGCCGAGCCCCGCGGGGCGGGCCATCCGTGAACTCCGCATGCGCAGCGGGTACTCTCGACTCGCGCTGGCCAAGGAACTCGGAATTTCCGTCAGGAACATCGAGAACGTTGAGGACGGGGAAACCCAGTATCCCTCCGACGTACTCCGCCGGGCCGCGGTGTTCTACAAGATGTCGATCGACGACCTGCGGGAAGGGAAGCTCCCCCCATCGCCGCACACGCGACGGCCAGACGTGATCAAGGAGTGGTTCCACGATGCGTATCTGACCGACCACGCGCGGATCATCAGGGTGTTGCGTGCAAGCCATGACGTCATCGTGGAGCGCGCCGAGCCCATCAACGACCCGCGCACGGACGTCGACGGCTGGATCCGAAACTCGAACCGCTGGCGACTGGACACCGCCGGCCGACAGCTCGTGTTGCGGGAGGCCCTGCGCAAGGCCGTCTCGACTGAGTCCGTCCTTCGACAGAAGTACCGCGTTCTCTCGTGGTTGCGGACAATGAACCTTCCCGTTGTAGAGCCCGAGTATGTCGTCGACCGCACAGAGCAGTTTGCCAACACCGAGGGCGGAACGAGGTATGAACTCTACGAGTATCGCCGCTCCGGTGTTGCCTACTCGCTTGCGACGCTGGAGCATCGCCCGCGCGTCGTTGACTGGATCGCGACACTCCTCGGTCTGACCCAGCGACTCGGCGACTCGGCACCAGAGTTACTGGCAAGCCTCCAGACCCGCTTTTCCAACGACCATCAATTCTTCGGTCGTACCGGACCCTCCGTTCCTGCGATTGATGCTCTGCGCGTCCGGTTACGCAGCAAACCCCATGACAAACTCATCGAGCGGATACTCGATGAAGCGCAGCAAGCCCTCGAGGATCACGCGAAAATGGACTTACCCTCGATGCAGGCAGAGCAGCCACTTCGACTGACCCACGGTGACCTCACGGAGAACAACTTCCTCCTTTGCTCGGATGCCGCATGGTTACTTGATTGGGACACCGTGCGAGTGACCAACTCTGGCCCCTTTGACCTGTGCTTCGCTCTGGCGCGGCTGGCTCATCCCGAACGCGAGGGAGAGGATCCCTTGCCGTCCGAGTTGATCCCCGCGGCACGGCGAATGTTGAACGACGTTCGTCAGCGGACGCCGCCGTCGCTGTTCCCCGACGAAGCCGACATCGCACTGGGTCTTGAAGAAGTTCGCCGCGAGTTCACACTTCGCATGTTCGAGTACCTGACGGTATCCGCTGAGGCCCCCTCTCATAGAGTCCAGCGTGACTATCTTGCACGGTGTTCACCCGGCAGGGCGGTGGCGCTTCGCGAGGTTCTCACGCATCGAACGCGGGTGTAGCCGTGGATCGTCCCGATTCAATTCGTGTGGGAGTCGTCGGGCTCGGAGACGGTGGACTGTCGAACCTCCGCGCCTTGCGCATGATCGGCAACGTGCGGATCACTGCGTTGTGCGACGTCCGGCAAGAGAGATTAGACGCCGCCAAGGCCGAGTTCCCCGCGGCCCGCCTCCACGATCGCTACCAAGAGTTCGCAGTCGAGCCGGAAACCGACGTGGTGGTCATCGCCACCCCAGATGGAGAGCACCTCGATGTCGCGATCGGAGCGCTTGGCCACGGCAAACGAGTATTCGTGGAGAAGCCGCTAGCGACCAGTCCGGCCGATGTGCGGCGGTTTGCCGAGCTCGCACGACGGTATCCGACCGTGCTGTCCTTCTCTGAGAAGTACAGTTTCGCTCACCCGATTGATGCCTGTCTCGCGGCGTGCGCTGAGCTTGGGGACTTCATGACGGGCGTCACGACGTACACGATGTGGCAGACTGACCGGATCATGGGTGGCGGGAAATGGCGCACAGAGACCGCCTACAACCCGTGCGCTGGTGGCCTTTCACATAATTTCATGACGGCGCTCCTCTTCTCGCGGTCTCCCATCACCCACGTGCGCGCGACGGGCGGCATCCTTACCTATCACGATGGCCTCGACCGGCACGGTGGTTTCGACACGATGGAGGGCACGCTGCGTTTCGCGTCCGGTCGCACGCTCTCCTGGCTCGTGTGCCTCGCCGTTACGGGTCGGAACAGCACACACGGCCATCGAACCGTGTCACATGTGTTTCAGTTCCGGCGCGGCGCCCTGACGTATGGCGCAACGCCGGACGGCGATCGGCTCGTCGTGGAGGGCGAGACGATCCCTTTCGAGCCGGAGCCCGATGTGGTCGGTTGGCCCGACTACAACGTCGGCGTCTTGTACCGTCGCATGCACGAGGATATCCTCGAGTCGATCCTCACGGGCCAGCCTGCGAGGCACACCGTGGAGCAAGGAATCAACGTCGCCGCCGCCTGCGCTCTGGCGTTTGAATCAGCTCGCGGCGACGGCGGCTGGCGCGAGATCCCGGCGGCGCTCCGGGCAACCCGCTCCGCGTAGCTGGTACAAGCAGCAAGATAAGGTCGGAGAGTATGCGCCCGATCGGCAATGCCGCGGACTCCGCGGTTGCGCCGAACCCTCTGTGACTGCCCACGCAGAAGCGTAGAAAACGCGCCCGGAGTTCGCGCGCCGGGAAGTGGCGCTGCAGCGCGTGGGCTGCCGACGATCGGCGTTCGGAGGCCTGACAAGGAAAGGGCCGGGAGTGACCGCTCCCAGCCCTTGGTGTCCCGCGGGGCGCGAGACTCGATGACGGTCGCGCGAATCGCGGGAGCAAGGCAAGGAAGCGGCCTCCGTCGCGCGGGGCGTGGAGGACTTTCGGCAGGTACGGTGCGGTCGCTGCAATTCGCTGTTCGCCGTCTGCCGTCGGTGCGACCGAGGGCAGGTGTACTGCGGCGCGAGTTGCCGTAGCGCGGCGTGTCGAGCGGTGCGGCGTCGTGCTCGGGCGCGCCACCAGCAGAGCCCCGAGGGTCGGGCAGATCATCGGGATCGACAGGCGGAGTATCGACGACGTCGGAAGGCGCGCGTGACGGATCTGGGTTCCGAGAAGTGGACGCCGGGCGCGACGTTCGGCGTGGCCGCTCGCGCCGGTGTCTCCGCGGTGGAGGAGGTCGTGGCGGTCACGGAGAATGACGATGACGGACACGATCAGGGTGGCGATCGCCCCGGAGCGGACGCAGGTGCGGCTTCTCGCGACGACGTCCGAGCGGGACACTCTGAAAGCGATTCTGCCGCCGGTGAGGACGGCGCATCCCCGGGCGGCAGCGACACTCCTGGAGGGGCTGGCCCTGTGGTACCAGCAGCGCCTCTGCGTTGTTCTGTGTGCGGACGAGCTGGGCAATTCCTCCGAATTGGGCCTCTACGACGATCTCGGATTCGGCCATCGGACACTGCACTACGAGGTCGGCGTAGCGTTCGCCCCCCGTCGCTGCCGACGTCGCGAGCTGCGCGGGCTCGGTGACTTCCGCGACCTGCGCCAGCTGTCGCTGCTGGAGACGGTCGGATGACGGCGAGCGCGGAGCTCGCGACGGAGATACGTCGGCTGTTCTTCGCCGAGCACTGGAAGCGCGGCACGATCGCGACCCAGCTCGGCACCCATCCCGACGTCGTCGAGCGCGTGTTGGGTCACCTCGGTCCGAAGGCCGGCACGCCGAGACCCCGCCCGAATCTGCTCGGGCCCTTCGTGGCTTTCGTGGACGAGACGCTCGCGCAGTACCCGAAGCTCGTCTGCACGCGCATCTACGACATGCTGCGCGGGCGCGGCTACACGGGCTCGATCAAAACGCTCCGTCGCTACGTCCGTACGGCGCGTCCGCAGCCGCGATCGGAGGTCTTTCTCCGAGTCGAGTCGCTGCCCGGCGAGCAGGCGCAGGTCGACTGGGCTCACGTCGGCAGCCTCTGCGTCCCCGGAGGGCGGCGCAGCCTATGGGCGTTCGTCATGGTGCTCGCCTATTCGCGCGCGCTCTGGGCGGAGCTGGTGCTCGATCTCGATATCCACTCGCTTCGCCGATCGCTCGTGCGAGCCGCTGCATTCTTCGGCGGTGTCGCGCGGCAATGGCTGTTCGACAACGCCAAGACCGTCGTCGTCGAGCGCCGCGGCGATGCGGTGCGATTCCACCCGGACCTTCTCGATCTCGCGTCCACGTTGCACGCGCAGCCGCGTCTGTGCGCGCCACGAAAGCCGCACGAGAAGGGCAAGGTCGAGCGCGCGATTCGCTATCTCAAGGAGCGATTCTTCGCAGCTCGCACCTTCCATTCGGTGGCACACGGCAACGCGCAGCTGCTCGCCTTTCTCGGCGAGATCGCCGACCAGCGCCCTCATCCCCGCTGGCCGCATCGCACGGTGCATGATGTCTTCGACGAGGAGCGTGGTCGCCTCCTGCCGCTGCCCTCGCCGCTCCCCATCACCGACGTCGTGATGCCCATCGCCGCCGACAAGACGGCATTCGTCCGGCTCGACACCAATCGCTATTCGGTGCCCGCCGACTACGCCCGGCGCTCGATCACTCTCGTCGCGAGCGACGCGGAGATCCGTCTCCTTGATGGCCACCAACTCCTTGCGTGCCACGAGCGCAGCTGGGGGCGTCACCAGATCATCGAGACGAAGGAGCACCGTTCTGTGCTCCTCGAGAGCAAACAAAGGGCACGCGAGCCCAAGGGCCGCGACCGCCTTCAGGCCGAGATCCCGGGAATCGACGTCCTCGTCGAGCGATGGGTCGAGCAGGGCAGAAACATCGGCAGCATGGTCGCCAAGACGATCCGCCTTCTCGACGCCTACGGCAGCCAGCTCGTCAGCGATGCCGTGCAAGACATGATTTCCCGCGGCACTCACGATCCCGGCGCGCTCGCCATGCTCTGCGAGCAGCGACGCCGCGCCTTGCACGCTCGGCCGCCGACGATCATCGAGCTCGGCCCCCACGTCGTCGAGCGTGACGTCATTCCTCACGACCTCGGGGGATACGATGAGTGACATCTTCGAGATGCTCCGCCGCCGCCTCGGGATGCGTTTGTCCCAGGAGGCGCTCGACGCCCTGCTCGCCCACGCGGGCAAGAGCAAGCTCTCTCCCGTCCAAGTGATCGAGCTCCTCTGCGAGACCGAGGTCCGCGAACGCGAAGCCAGGAATCTCGTCCGACGCGCCAAGATGGCCACGCTCGGAACGCCCAAGCCTCTCGACCGATTCGACTGGAATCATCCCCGCTCGATCGACCGGGAGCTCTACGAGCAATTGCACTCGACCCTCGACTTCGTCCGACGCGGTGACAACGTCCTGCTCCGCGGACAAGCCGGCGTCGGCAAGACCACCCTCGCTCAACACCTCGGTCTCCGCGCCCTC
>JADZFZ010001165.1 GCA_020854145.1 Deltaproteobacteria bacterium
GCCGCAGTATGCCGCCTCCCCGATTATGCCGCACCAGTGAGCGAACCTCCCGTGCAGTCACGGATCTCGGCCGTGTGACACGAAGCGACGCGGCATAATCACAGCCCTTCCAAGAAGGCCAGGACGGGGTCGGGCGCGTGATAGCGATCGGGGACGAGACCGGAGGGGGTCGCGTGCGCCAACGCGCGTTCCTTGAGTCGCAGGTCCGCGTGGAGATAGATCTCGGTGGTCTCCGTGGATTCGTGTCCGAGCCACAGGGCAATCACGCTCAGATCGACGCCCCGCTGCAGCAGCGCCATCGCCGCGCCGTGCCGCAGGGTGTGGGGGGTGACGGCTTTCTGGGTGAGCGAGGGACAGGTCTGAGCGGCGGTCCCAGTATGACGGGTGACCAGACGCTGTAGGGCATCGGCGCTGAGGCGGCCGCCGCGCGCGGTTGGAAACACGGGATCGGAGGGGGTGCCGGGCTGGCGCGCGAGCCAGTCCGCGAGCACCGCCGCGACATCTGGCCGCAGCGGCGTCGCGCGAGTCTTCCGACCTTTCCCGGTGCACCGAATGTGTGCGCCGGCCTCGAGGGCGACATCCTGCCGCCGCAGCCCGGTCAGCTCGCTATTCCGCAGCCCTGTCTGGGTGGCGACGAGCAGGAGTGTCCGATCGCGCCGACCGACCCAGGTGGTGGCGTCCGGTGCGGCGACGAGCGCGGCGATCTCGTCGTCAGTGAGAAACGCCACAGGTACACGCTCGTATCGTTTCGCGGGAATCGCGAGCACGCGCTGGCAGTGCAGACTGTAGGCGGGCTCTTGCAGCGCGACGTACCGAAAGAAGCCGCGGAGCGCGGCGAGCCGCTGATTGCGTGTGCGGGGTTGATTGTGACGATCCCGTTCGAGGTGGACGAGGAACGCTTCGAGACACGAGGCGTCGAGATCGTCGAGGCGCAGCGCTGAGGGGGCGCGGCCCACGCGTGCGTGCACGAACGGTAACAGCAGGCGGAAGGTATCGCGATAGGCCGCGACGGTGTGGGCACTCGCGTCCTGGTGCGTGACGAGTCGCTCGGTGAAGAAGCGCTGGAGGAGGGCTGGGAAATTCGTGGGGCTCATCGAGGCCCTCCCGGGAGACGCGGGCTCCCCAGCCGAGTCCGGGCATGCGCGAGGAGCTCGGGCACGGCCTCGATGTACCAATAGGTGAGCCCGATGCCGACGTGCCCCAGGTACGTCGCCAGGGTCGGTAGCACACGCGCGACGTCGACGTCGGCCTGGTACCACTCGACGAGCCGGCGGGTCGCGAAGGTGTGCCGCAAGTCCTGCAGCCGCGGGCCGCGTCCCCACCGGCGCCGGTGAAGCGGCGGCCGCAACCCGATCGCGCACGAGATCACGGCAAACATGCGACGCGTCGCGTTGCCGCGGAGGCGACGTCCGTGCTCGGAGAGCAGGAACGCGGGACCCTGCGGCCGAGGGCAGAGCGCCGTGCGTCGCGTCAGGTAGTGGCGCAACGCGTTGCGCGTGGAGTCGTCGACCGGGACGACGCGCGACTTGCCGAACTTGCTCTGGCGGATCGTGAGCAGGCCGGCGTCGAGATCGACGTCGGCGGTGTCCAGCGCGAGGGCCTCGCCCGGGCGCAGGCCGGTCGCCGCCAAGAGCCCGATGAGCGTCGCGTAGGTCAGCGGGCGCAGTCCAGTCCGCGATCGCTGGTGCGCGGCCTCGGCCATGAGGCGCCGGACCTCGTCGTCGGTAAAGATGTGCGGACGGCGGCGACGCCGACGCGCCGGGAGTGCACCGTCCGGCGGCACCTCGGTCAGGGGATCCCGTGCGTGCAGCCATGTCGCAAAGCGTCGCACCATGGAGAGGCGGCGTGCCCAGGTCGCTCGCTGGACGCCCTGCGGCACCATCGCCCACTGGAGGGCCAGGGCAGTCGTGATGCGCGTGGCGCCCTCGCGCTCGAGGAAGGCGACAAACTGGGCCAGCGTGGACGCCGGCTCCACGAGCGTCGAACCGAGTGCGCGTCGGACCTCGACATACTGCACCAGCGCCGTCTGCAGGGCGCTCACTGCGCACCTCCCGGCACGGGCCACGGTCGTGCGACCAAGCGGAGCGCCTCAAATGACACCTTGGCATACAGCGCGGTCGTCGTCTGCGAGCGATGGCGCAGTACCTCGGCGATCTCGGCCAACGAGGCGCCGTGCCGAATCATCCGGGTCGCCAGACTGTGGCGGAACAAGTGCGCGACGTGCCGCGGGTGCGGACCGATACCGGCCCGTTGGAGCGCGAGCCGCACCATGTGATCGATCGCACACGGGCGTGACAGCCCCACGCGCGGGGGGATGAGGCGGAGAAAGACCCGCCGGGATGGACTCGCCCCCCGATCCTCGCGGAGATACTGCGTGAGCGCCTCGCCGACGTCCGTGAGCAGCGGCACGTGATCTCGCCGGCGCCCCTTGCCTCGGACGATGATCTCAGCCGCCCGCCAATAGATGTCGTCGAGCTCGAGGGCCATGACCTCGCTGGCGCGGAGCCCAAGGCGCGCGAGCAAGAGCAGCACGGCGTAGTCGCGGCGTCCGCGCGGCGTCGCGCGGTCCGCCGTGGCGAGTACACGCTCGACCTCGTCGGGCGACAACACCACGGGCACGCTGGACTGCTGGTACGTACGGACTCGCGGCACGGCGCCGGACAGGTCGCGTGTCAACACGCCGCGGAATACTAAGAAGCGGAGGAACGCGCGCAGGCCAACGCTCAGCAGCCGGGCCGACTCTGATGACCGTCCCGCAACCCGCGCGACGAGGAAGGTGCGGATGGCCTCAGCGTCAATCGTGTCCAGCGTCCGTACACCGCCGATCGCCACGCAATGCGCGAGAAACGCACGCGCGCACGGGCCATAGATGGCGATGGAATTGTCCGCAAGGCCACGATTGGTACGCAGGTACGCGACGTAATCGTCCGCGAGCGCGTCGAGCGGAGACGTGGGCGATGCAGTCGAGAGGATGCCGCGGCGGCGGAGGAACGCCATGAACCGATGGAGGGTCGCCCGCTCGTGCTTCTGGGTTTCGCGGCCTCGCGCGTGCGCCGCCACAAACGCGCGCACATTTTCCTCGCGGAGGTCGGCCACCGCGACCTGTCGGTCTTGAACCCATTGCACGAACGTCTGCACGAGCACGCGTCGTGCGGCGAGGCGGTGCGGGCCGTAGCCCGCGGCGGTCAAATCATCGAGAAACGCGGCGATGAGGATCGGCGACGGATCGGTATCCCTCGCGGTCGTTGTGCGGACATCCATCTGGTCCCTCCTGGCCCGGCGTCAGTGCCGGACCAAAGAGACCACGCGGATTATGCCGCGTCACATGCAACCGTAGCGGCCCAAGCCGCCTAACTTGGCCAGATGATCGAGTCGACGCGGCATAATCGGGGAGGCGGCATACTGCGGC
>JADZFZ010001166.1 GCA_020854145.1 Deltaproteobacteria bacterium
GCTCGCTCTTCTACGGGTTCGTCTTCGCGCTCTCGAGCACGGCGATCGTGCTGCGTGCGCTCGGGGAACGTCGCGAGCTCGACGCGCCGCACGGCCGCTTCATCGTCGGCACGCTGATCTTCCAGGACCTCTGTGTGGTTCCCATGGTGCTCGTCGTGCCGCTGCTCGGCACGGCGGCCCCGGCCTCGGGCGCTGCGACGGCCGTCGCGCTCGCGATCGGCAAGGCCGCGGGCGTCGTCGTCGCCACGATCGTCGTCGCACGCGTGATCGTCCCGCGCGTGCTCGGTTGGGTCGACGCGAGCCGCAGCCGCGAGGTCTTCCTCCTCGCGATCCTCGCGCTCTGCATCGGCACCGCGTGGCTCACGTCGCTCGCGGGCCTGTCGCTCGCGCTCGGCGCGTTCCTCGGGGGCATGGTCGTCGCGGACACCGACTACGGGCATCGCGCGATGGGCGACATCCTTCCGCTGCGCGACGCCTGCGTCAGCATCTTCTTCATCTCGCTCGGCATGCTCTTCGACGTACGCGTCGTCGTGAGCGAGCCGCTGCTGGTCGGCGCGTTGTTGCTCGGCTTCCTCGGCGCCAAGGGACTGCTCGCGACGCTCGCGGCCTCCGTCATGCGGTTCCCGGCGCGCGTGGCATGGCTCGCCGGCGTCGGGCTCGCGCAGTTCGGCGAGTTCGGGTTCGTCCTCGCGCGCATGGGCGAGGCCCATGGCGTCGTCGAGGCCGAGGCCGTTCGACCGCTCCTCGCGGCCGGTGTCGGCAGCATGTTCCTCACGCCGCTCGTCGTGCGCGCCGCCCCTCACGTGACCGCCGGCGAGCGCCTGCTCGCGCCGCTCGAGCGGTTGCTCGGCGTCCGCAGCATCGACCAGGCCGACGAGGGCCGAAAGCTCGCCGACCACGTCGTGGTCGTCGGCTACGGGCTCGCGGGACGATTCGCGGCGCGCACGCTCTCCGGCTGCGGAGTGCCGTTCGTCGTGCTCGAGCTCAACGCCGAGAACGTCCGCACGGGCAAGACCGAGGGCCTGCCGATCTACTACGCCGATGCCACCAGCGAAGAAGCGCTGGGCCACGCGCACCTCGCCGAGGCGCGCCTGATGGTCGTGTTGATGAACGATCCGCAAGCCGCCGATCGCGTGCTCGACACGGCGCGTCGCGTCGCCCCGAAGGTGCCCGTGATCGCGCGCTCGCGTTACTTCCTGGAGCGCCCCCGCATGCTCGCGCTCGGCGCGCGCGACGTCGTCGCCGAAGAGGTCGAAGGGGCCATCGAGGTCATCGCGCGATTGCTCCGCTTCATGGACGTCCCTCGCAACGTCATCGACGCCCGCATCCGCGACGTCCGCAGCGAGACCCAGTCGACCGATCGGACGCAGACCGTCCCTCGGCCCCGTCTGGGCGACGTGCGCCATCTGCAGGAGATGAAGATCGAGAGCGCCCTCGTCGAAGAGGGCAGCCGCGCGCTCGGATCGTCGCCCGTCGATCTGCGTCTACGCTCGGAGACCGGCGCGCTCGTCGTCGGCATCCGGCGCGGCGAGCACCTCCTCGAGCACCTCGATCCGCACGTCCCGTTCGAAGCCGGCGACGTCGTCTATCTCGTCGGCAGGCTCGAGGCGATCCAGCAAGCACTGCCGCTCTTCGCCACGCCCTCGACCGAGGTCTGAGTGACTGGCGGGGGGCTCAGACGCCGCCCCCCGCGGCCCCGGGCTGGTAGGAGGGCGTCGCGCTACGAGCGCGACCCCTCCTACGACCACCCCGAAAGAGCGTGTCCCCATTTACGATCCGTATTCTGATCGACCCTCTGAGTGGCTGGCGGGGGCCGTCAGAAGATCTCGGGCGGCGGCTCGGGCACCACCAGGCACTCGCCGATCTCGAGCCCGAGGTACGCGAGCACCAGCTCCTGCGCGTTGAGCGCGCCCGCGCGATTGGACTCCACCGTGTGATAGCTCGTGTAGAGCACCCGACCGCAGCCGTGCGCGAAGGTCACCGTCAACGGCGCGACTCCCGTCGATTCGGCGCCCCATTCGCCCCACGCGACGTGCCCGGACAACCAGACGCGCGTGCTCGCCTCGTCGTACGTCCACATCACGGCCCAGTGATCGATGAGCCCTTCGACGCGCAGGCTGCCGTCGCTCTCGAGCAGTCCGAGCCCTCCGAGCCACGCGAGCAGCGTCCCGTCGTGCACCGTCGCGCGCGTGAGCGGCGCCTCCACGCCGAGCTCGGCGACGTCGCCCGGCTCCGGTGCCGCGGACAACCCATCGGCCGTCGTGCCCACGAACCCCACGTACGGCGGGAACACCTGCTCGACGAAGTCGTAGGAGAGGTCGGTCACGAACAGTCGACCGCCCCGCTCGACGAAGCTCCGCAGATTGGCGCGAACCGTCGCGTTGCCGAGCGCGTCCTGCGGTGGATCGTCGATGGCCGTGCCGCAATTGACGAACACGTAGTCGTAGCTCGCGAGCATCGCCGCATCTCCGAGCAACGTCATGGCCGACGGGTAGGCGCCGCTCGGAGGCGCCCACGGATCCCCGTAGA
>JADZFZ010001167.1 GCA_020854145.1 Deltaproteobacteria bacterium
GTAACCCGTCCACGAGCGGCGTGAGTTGAGGGCTTGTGCGGGCCGCGAGTTCGCGGGGCGGTGACGCGCCCCGCCGGCCATGCTGGGGTGGAACCATGGGAAACCGCCGCCGGCTCTGGGGTTTCGACGACGAGGCACGAAAGCTACTGCTCGACGCCACGACGGAGATCCCGGAGCTGCGTGCCGTGATTACTCGCGCTGAAGTTCGAGCGGACCTTGACGGCTTCTGGGTCGTTCAGGCCAGTGGGCGCGAGCTCAACGACATGTACGATCTCGTGGGCGCGCTGATGGACTCGACGCGCAGCCGCAAGAAGCAAGATCTGCTCGACGGCCTGCTCGCGAGCCTGTGCACGTCGATCGACGGCTTCTGACCTCAGGGGTGGTCCGGCAACGCGGGAGGGGCGACCGCTTCGGGCAGCCCGTCGAGGTCACCGACATACAGCTCCGGGTGCGAGCCGAGGATGCGGTCTGGGAGCAAGTCGCGCAAACGCGACTGCGACCAGCCGTCCAGGATCAACTTCGTGACGCAGTGAAGGTATGCGCGCGGGTTGATGTCGTGGGCGATGCAGCTCGCGACGATCGTCAAGGTCGCTGCGGTGCGTTCGCCGCCGAGGTCGAGCCAGGTGAAGAGCCAGTTCTTGCGACCTTGGACAAGCCTGCGCAGTTCGCGCTCGCGGCGATTGTTGGTGAGTTCGATGTTGCCGTCGCCGAGGAAGAGGATCAGCCGCTGCCATTGTCGGTGCAGGTAGCCGAGCCCTCGACCGAGCGGCGTCTTCGGCGGGATGATGGCTCGGTTTTCGTCGACCCATGTGCGAAGCTCGTCGATCACCGGCTGGCTGTGTTCCGCGCGGCGCTGTTGTCGTGCCTCGGCGTTGTCGCCCGCGACCAGCGAAGCTTTCTCGACCTCGAAGAGTCGGGCGATCTTCTTGAGCCCATCGAGCGCCAGGCTGTCGCCGCCACGCGCGGCATCTACGAGCCGTCGTCGGCCGTGCCCCCAACATCCGGGACGTTTGCCGCCCGCGCGCTCGATGCAGTTGGTGATCGCCGTGCCGTCACACTGCACGATGCGGCAAAGGTCCTTGCCCAAGAAGTCGCGCACGCTCTTGGTGTCAGCACTCGGCGTGTAGAAGAAGGAGACCCAGCGCGCGTTGGTCCAGCACGTCATGGCGCCCGACCGGATCCCTTCCGTGGTGCTCGGGTCGAGCACCGGAATCCCAGTTGCGTCGGTGCCCAGCAAGCCCGGAGCGCGGGTCTGCTCATGGATCTCCTTCGCGATCGGCGTGAGCAGGTCAATCTCCGTCGCCACGCTCCGACCGAGAGTCTGCGGCGCGATCTCGAAGCCGGCTCGCGCCCAGCGCTCGCACTGCCGCTCGATGGGCGTGTGTTCCAGGAACTTGTCGGCGACCGCCTCGACGATCAGCGTGGGGCCGAGCTTGCCACGCTCCACGATCTCCGGCGGAGTCGGCGCGGACACGATCGCGTCGTCATGCGGGCACGCGACACGCTCGTCCATGCGCTGGATGACCACCAAGCGCGCAGGAACCAGTTCGAGGATCTCGCACATGGAGTGCCCGACCGTGGTCATCTCCGAGCCGCAGACCGGACAGACGCGCAACGCGGGCGGCACTGGGTTGAAGACCTGAATGCGCTCGGCGTGCGCAGGAAACTTACCGCGACCGGGATGGCGACCCTTCCTGCTCAGCTTCTGCCTCCCAGGCCCGGGCTCGTCCTTAGCGCGGCGTCGTGCGACGGGCTGACCGAGCCCGGGCAGGACCAGCTGGCGCTCGAGGCGCTCGAGAGTCTCCGAGCGGGGACGCTTGCGTTGGAAGTGCGTGAGCCGTTTCGTCAGCTCGGTGTTGATGTCGCGCATGCGCGTGACCAGCGCGATGACGGCCAGCACGAGTTCGACGAGCTTGGCAGCCTTGATCATGTCCTCGAGCCATGCCCGCAGCGCGGCGACATCGGGCGCGTGGGGCGAGGTGATCATCTTCTCGCTCGACATGATCGAGTTGTTGGACGCGTCTTCCCGGACGAATCTTCCCCGAGCGCGGACGATTTCTTCACGCTCGAAGTTGACGGAGAGCAAGTTGCTGCGGCTGCCAGCGCGGGCGTCGACGCGCGCCCGCGAGATCGATTCCTTCCAGGATCAGTCCGAGCTCGGCGGCCTCGATCGCCGTCGCACCAAAGTCGGCCCCCTCCGCGAAGCGCACATGGAACCGGCCGCGCTCGAGCCGTTTCGTCCACATCGCAAAGCCGCTGCGGTCCCAGTAGATGATGCGGACGCGGTCGCAGCGCTTCGAGAAGAACACGTACATGTGCCCGCTCAGCGGGTCGTGCGCAAAGATGCTGCGGACGATGGCGACGAGGCTGTCCGCACCCTTCCGCCCGTCGACCGAGCACGTCGCGAGAAATATCCGCACACTGGGCGGCAGGCTCAGCATCAACGGCCTGCTTCGGCCACGATCGCCAGCACGTGGCGCAGTGCCTCCGGCTCGAAGGACGGCCCGACGCGCACCAGTGCACCGTTGGTCAGCACGATCTCGAAGCCGTTACCCAGCGCGCGATACTGCGCGACGGGCGTGCCGGAGACCGTGATCTCCGTGAAGCCCGGCGACGCGACGCGGGCCATGGAGCGAGTGCTCGCTCCAGAGAACCGAGTGCGCCAGCGGTAGAGACGCTCCGCGTCGATCCCGCGCCGCGCCGCGAACGTGCGCAGCGGGAGCCCCGAGCGCTCGAGCTCTGCCAGAACGACCTTCGCCTGCTCGGGCGTCCAACGGGTGCGTTTCTCTCGATGTGCAGCGGTCCGTGCCATGCGTGTTGCCTCCATGCGCAGGCGTGGCACGGTCGTCGAGCGCCGGACAGGTCCTGAACTACGCTGTTCGCGGACGGGTTAC
>JADZFZ010001168.1 GCA_020854145.1 Deltaproteobacteria bacterium
CCGCGGTACTCGACCAGCGCCACGCCGAGGCCGCGTGCAGCCAGGTGCGCCGCGAGATCGACGTTGTCCCCGATCGTCTCGCCGTTGCCGTGGAAATGCACGACCGTGCCCGCGCCCGGTGCGGCCGAGACCACGAGCGCTCGGACCGAAGCGCCATCGCGCGTCGGCCAGACCCTGAGCCGGCCTCCGCGAATCGGTGGGATCGTTGTGTGCGTCGGCGCGGGGAAGATCGTTCCGCGCACGAACGACCGAACGCTCGCGAGCATCGCGGCGGAGATCCCCGCGATCACGACGAGCGCCACCCCCGCGCGTCGCCGCCGAGCGCCCTCGTCGCGAACGTGGGACCGCACACGTCGTCATCGTGACCTCGCCGGGGCGATCGCGCGAGCCCGTGCACGCGGGCAGCCGGGCGTGCGCACCCACGCGAAGATCACGTCCGTTGCGGGCGAGCCTGGTACGCTGTCGCCACACGATGCGCGGCGAGCCGCCGAGACCTTCATCCCGAGCCGTCGCCGTTCTCGCGCTCGTCTGGGTGTTCGCGGTCGCGACCCTGCCGTCGACGGTCGGCTGCGGCGCGACGGGCACGCGCGAGCGCCTCGCCGCTGCGACCGGGTCGCGCGACGTCGAAGCGGCGCTGCGTGCGTACGAAGGCCTGCGCGACGAGCGCAGCGATCCCGACCTCGAGGCGCTGCAACGGATCGCCGCGATCGTGCTCGAGGCCGAGGTGATGCGCACCGACGAGCTGCGCGATCGCGTGTTCGACGGGCTCATCGGCACCGGCTCGGCGTCTCAGGATCTGCTCGAACGGCTCGCTCGTCGGGGCGGGATGGTGGGCCTCCGCGCGATGGCGGCGCTCGCGGCGCAGGGCGACCTCGACTACGACGATCGGCTGCGCCTCGCGCTCGGTGCGCAGGAGGGCGAGGCACGCGCCGCCGGGATGGAGTCGCTCCGCGAGGCCGACGCCGAGCTGCCCACGCTGACGCGGCTTTCGTCGGATCCGGAGCCCGACGTGCGCGCGAAAGCGGCCACGCGGCTCGCCGCAACGGCGCCCGACGTCGCGGCGCTCCTGGTGCTCGGTGAGTGCGTGCGCCTCGATCCCGAGGCCGACGTCCGTGCGACGTGCGCGCGCGCGCTGGGACGCTTCGGACGCGAGGGAGCGGAGCGATTGCGCGAGCGGCTCGCCGATCCCGATGCGCGCGTTCGACGCGCGGTCGCGTGGTCGCTCGGCATGGCGGACGGTGAGGTGGCGGCCGCGGCGCTCGCCGGCCTGCTCTCGTCGGCTCCCACCGCGGAGGGAATCGAGGGTGCTCGTGCGCTCGCGATCCGTGGCGATGCCGGGGCGCGCGCGTACTTGCGCACGGCGTTGGCCGCCGGCTCACCGGAGGTGCGTGGTCACGCAGCGCTCGCGCTGCTCGCGCTGTCGGATGACGGCGACCTCGACGTGGCGCGTCTCATCGGCGAGCGACTCGGCGCCGAGACGGACGAGGGACTGAAAGTGTTGCTCGCGGAGGCTCTCCTGCGGCGCGAGCAGGACCACGCCGAGTCGTTGCGGATCTTGCGCGCCGCGGTCGCGAGCTCCTCGGCACCTTCGCACCTGCACGCCTCGGGGGTTCTGGTTCGCCGCGGGGACGCAGCCGCGCGACGCGCGCTCGACGCGGCGACCCGGGAGGGGTCTTCGACGAGGCGGGCGAGCGCGATCCGCCTGCTGGCCTTCGACGCGCGCGGTGCCGACGCGATCCGGCGCTTCCTCCTCGATCCCGACGAGCGTGTCCGCCTCACCGCTGCGCTCGCGATGTTTCGTGCCGAGTCGTGATCTTGTCGTCGCCTCCCCCGGCCCGTCTGTCGCTCGAGGGCTCCGAAGCCGACGACCTGGACGCGTTGCTCCGTGCGATCGCGGAGCGCGCCGTCGCGCTGGCGCCCAAGCGTCCTTCGAGCCCGCCATCCTCGCTGGCGCTGGCCGAGACCGGCGAAGCTCGCCCGCGTCGGAAGCCAGGGCGCGCCCTGCTGCTCGGTGAAGGCGCGGTGGCGTTGTCGCGCGCGCTGCGCAGCGCCGAGGGCGTCCGGCTCGTGGATGCATCCGTCGGGGCTGCGCAGCTGGTCGCCTTCGGAGGTCTGCTCCGCACGGACGTCCTCATTCGTCTGGTACGCGCCGGCGTGATCGCGTTGGCCGACGGTCTGGCGATCGACGTCGGCGACGGTGTCCTGCTCTCGGTGGTCGCGAGCCGGCTCGGCGAGGATCCGTGGGAGCGCTTCGACGCGCTGCGCGCGGTGGCTCCAGAGACCCTGCTGCGTTTCACGATCGACCTGGACGCGCCGCTCGGTGAGCTCGCCGGGGATCTCGACGACGCGGTCGCGGTCGCGCGCGAGCTCGCCGCCGTCGGGGTCGACGCGTTCCGCGTGTCGCAGTCCACCAACGATCCCGATCGGCTCGCCGAAGCGGTATCGCGCATCGCCGGCGAGCGCATCTTCGTCGAAGCCGCCATTCGGTACCGCGGCGACCTCGGCCGCGCCGCGGACGCGCCGGCGCTCGAGCGCTACGCGGCGTTGGCGACGCGCCTCGCGGCCGCCGGCGCTCACGCCATCGCGGTCGACGACCCCGTCGGTCGGCTGACGCCGCTCGGTGCGTACTCCATCGTGCGGTGGCTCGGACGCGCGACGGAGCTGCCGGTGGTCCTCAGGACGCACGACTCCTGCGGGCTCGCAGTGGCGACGACCTTCGCGGCGATCGAAGCCGGCGTCGAGGTCGTCGACGTCGCGGCCGCTCCGGTCGCCGGCGGGTGGTCGCTGCCGGCGATGTTGCCGTTGGTCGTCGCCCTCGAAGCGAGCGAGCGCGCGACCGGCGAGCAACGTGCCGCGATCGCGCGCCTCGACGCGGCGTGGGCCGAGATCGTGGGCGCTCGACTCCGTGTGAGCTCACGCGGAGCCCACGATCAGCAACCGGGCTCTCCCTACCCCGGGGCGCCGCTCCCCGCCGACTGCCTCGACGTCGAGGTTCCCGCGGCGGAGCTCGTCCGTCCCGCGGTGTTGTGGGAGCCTGCGCCAGGCGACGCGCGGGCGACGCTCGACGAGCCGGACGCAACGCTCGGCGCGCGCCGTCAGGTGTATCTCGATGCCTACCGACGTTGCGCAGAGGCGGGCGGCCCGCGTTCGGCGTGGCGCACCACGCGTGTGGCGCGCGCGATCACGTTGCACGGATCGGAGGCCGGAGACGCCGAAGCTCGGAGGGAGCAGCCCATCGAGCCGCCCTCCGACGCAGGCGACGCGGATCCGCGCGAGCGCCTCGTGCGCCGCCTCGCTCCGTTCGCGGAGGAACGTCGCGCTCGAGGACGCGAGCTCGCCGAGCGCCGCCGCGATCTGCCGTTGCTGGCCGTCGGCGATGGCGCGGTCCTCCGACTCGACGGCGTGGAGATCGCGGTGCGCCTCGAGACGATCCGCGACCTGGGCGGCGGCGAGCGTGAGGTGGGCTTCGTCGTCGACGGCGCCCCGCGGGCCGTGCGCATCGGGTTCTGAGGTCCTCGCTCGTCAGCGCGACTTGCGCGCCGGGAGCAGGCCGCTCCAGCGCGTGATCCCCGTCCACAGCGGCACCGCCGCGAGGACGGCGAGCGCCACGTTGCGCGCGATCGTCCAACCGCTGACCGTCGTCGTGGCCGCGCGTCCGAAGCAGCCGCAGGACAGGTCGATCCCGCGCGCGAGCGCCTGGGCCATCCCCACGGCGAACATCACCATCATTCCCGTGGCGACGATCGACGCGCCGCGCGCGCCGATGCCGCTCACGAGCGCAGCGGCCACGACCAGCTCGAGCGTCGGCAACGTGATCGCGACGGCCGCCACCCACGTCTCCGGCAACATCCGGTAGTTGTCGATGTCTTGCGCGAAGGCGCGCAGGTCGCCGAGCTTGCCGATGGCCGCATAGACGAGCACGCCCGCGATCACGAGGCGCGCGGAGATCTCGATCGCCGACTTCCACGCGGGACGCGCGACGCTCGAGCCGCTGGACGGGCGTGCTCCGTCGCTCTGCGCCGCGGCTGCCGCGCTCGAGGCTCGCTCTAGTCCGTGCACAGCCGACACGTTCCCGCCTCGCCGGGCAGCCCGCGCGCGAGCCACGACGCGACGCCACCCTCGAGAACCCGCACGTCACGAATCCCCGATGCCGCGAGCTCGTCGGCCAGCACGGTCGAGCACTCGCATGCGTCGCTGCCGTCGCAGTAGGTCACCACCGTGCGAGCGCCGCGCAGCAGGTCCATCGCCGCCGCGGATCGTGGGCCGTCCTCGGGAAGGTTCACCGCGCCGGCGACGTGACCCTGCTCGAACTCCGCCCGTGGGCGTGCATCGACGAACACGACACCGGGCTCGCTCAGCATGCCGAGCGCGTCGTCGGCGCCAATCCATCGCGGGCCCGCGTGCTGCTCCGCCGGTGCTCCGGTGGGTGCCCCGCACACGGCGACACCCTCCGTGCGCGGCACCTCGCCCCACCGCACGCCATCGTCGCGCACCGCGTGCAGGCCGAGCCCGACGGCGGCCCCCGCCGCGAGCACCAACGCCACTTCGAGCACGACCTTCATCCTCGGCGATTGTGAAGCATTCCCCGACCGACTGCACCCGTGCACCATGCGCGCATTGAGAGCGAACGCGCTCTGGGTGATGCTGCCGGGGTGAGACGGCTCGGCCCGCGCACGACGGTGCTCCTCGTCCTCGCATCGTCGGCGGCCCTCCTGGGTGCGATGCCGGCGCGCGCGGTCTGGCTGCCTCAGCTGCGGCTCGAGCACCTGCGGGTCGTCGTGCTCCAACGCGATGGCGCGCAGCTCATGCTGTTGGCCGCGTCGGGCGCGAGCGGGTTCGCGCTCGGCGAGTCCCGACGCGTGACGTGCGTCGTCCCGGTGCCGCGCGGCGCACGCGTTGCGCGGGGCGGCGTCGGGCCGCAGGCGATCTCCGATGCGCTGACGCTCGTGGATCGACTTCGCACGACGCGCGCACAGACGCCCCGCGCGCCCGAGCTCGCGCGCGTTGCCGTCGAGCAGACCATGTTGCTCGAAGGAAGCACGGCCGCCATCGACGCGCTGCTCCGGGGCGAGCTGCGTCTGTCGGGCGCGTCGCCTCCGAGCGACGACGCGCTCGCCTTCTATCGGCAGCGCGATTGGACCTTCCTGATCGCGCGGGCGCACCCGTCGCGGCCGCCGCCCTACACCTTCGGACCGATCGCGGTCGCGTTCCGGACCGAGCGACCCCACGTCCCGCTCCGCATGTTGGCCCGGCGTCCACCGCTGACCATCGACGTGGTGCTCGTCACCGCGCTGCAGCCCGTGCTCGATCGCGACTCGCTGGCCGCGCGTGGCCTCGTTTACACCGAGCTCGTCGATACTCCCCACGACGCCCCCGAGGGCGCGGTCCCCTCGGCACCGACCCAGGACG
>JADZFZ010001169.1 GCA_020854145.1 Deltaproteobacteria bacterium
GCGGCGGCATCGACGGCCGCGAGTCCTCGGTCTCGGGGGGCGCGTTCGTCGGCGGCGGCACGACGAGCGGCCCGGTCGTCGGCTCGAGGACGGGCGCGGCGGCCGGCTCACCCCTCACCCCGGCCCTGTCCCCATTCGGGGAGAGGGAGACTGACGTCGATGGCTCCGCGGCGCGCTCGCCGGAACCAGAAGTCGCGGCGCGCTCGCCGGAACCAGAAGTCGCGGCGCGCTCAGAAGTCGCGGCGCGCTCGCCGGACCCAGAAGTCGCGGCGCGCTCGCCGGGACCAGGCTCCCTCTCCCCGCTCGCGGGGAGAGGGCTGGGGTGAGGGGCCGAACCAGGAGTGCCGCCGCTCGTGATCGGGGTCGTCGTGCGCACGAGACGAACGGCCTCGTCCAGCATCGAGCTGCAGTGCTCGGGCGTGGGCTCGACCTTCGCGAACTTCACGAGGTCACCGTCCGCGAGCAGCAGACGGATCTGCTGGAGCAACGCCATCGCATTGCTCGTGGTGCCGAAGCGGCCCTTGAGGCGCGCCACGATCTCGTCGGTCGTGCTCTCCAGGCCGTCGAAGCCGAAGCGTCCGCCGAGGTACTCGCGGAGCGCGTCGGTCGTGCCGTCCACGTACTCCTTCACGCGGCCCTCGGAGAGCATCGTGCTCGCGCGGAGCTTCGCGAGCTTCTCGAGCGCGACGTCCCACGGCGGGCGCGGCGGCGGCGGCGGCGGCGCGGGCTTCTCGCGACCTCCGAGGTAGCGCGCGCCGAGCAACGTCATCATCACGACGCTCGCGATCACCATCAGCGACCCGAGGATCCATCCGGGCAGCCAGCTCGGCTGCGGCGACGAGCGCGGCGGCGCGTCCGGCCTCGGCTGCGCGTTCGGCTCGTTGCCCAGCACGCTCACGACCTCGAGCGACAACGCGGCCGTCTGCACGCGGCCGAGGGTTCCGTCCGCGAGCACGACGCGGATGTCGATGGGCCGGAGGTTCATCTGGCCCGGCGCCATCGGCTGCAGATCGAGCTCGAACGTGTGCTCGATCCGGTCCCCCGACGGCCGCGAGGAGCTGCGCCGTGCGCGCACCTCGAGAGGCCCTTCGAAGCGCAGGCCCGGAGGAACCGTGACCTCGTCGTCGCGCGCGGCGGTGACGCGGATCACGAGCTTCGTGAGCGCACCGGTCTTGACCGATCGCGGGTTGACCGAGGCCGACACGCGCGGTGCACGGTCGGCGGGGAGCAGCGGGATCTCCGGGACCGCGGGCGGGGCGATCGCGCCTCCGTCGCCGCGTACGGCGCCGCCGTCGGCGGCCGCGACGCTCGCGTCGCCCATGGCGGGCACCACGAGGCTCGGCACGGCGGCGTCGTCGAGCGCGACACCCGCGTCGGCGCCGCCGAAGAACGGGTCGGGCAGCGGGACGACGAGCGGCGAGCCCGCGTCGAGCGCATCGGCGGGGACCCCGATCGGAGGGGATGGGTCGGGCTGAGGGGCGGGCGGCGCCGGACCGGGCGGGATCGGGACGACGTTCGGATCGATCGGTTGCCCGGGCACGGGCATCGGCGCTTGCTGCGCGTGCGCGAGCACGCCGGCGAGCACGAGCGAGCTCACGACCGCGAGCGCGAGCGCCGTCCGGATCGTTCGTCCTCTGCCGCGCGAGCGCACCGCGCGCGCGTCGAAGCGCGGGGCGGGCGCTTCGACTGCCCCTCGCGAACGCTCGGGGCGCTCGGGGTGGACGGGCTGCCTGGGAAGCGTCATCGGCGCAGCCGGCTCTTTCTCCGCCGGAAGAAGTCGACGAGCGGGGGCAGGTAGGGTCGGTCGGTCCTCACCGTGACGGGATCTACGGACAGCCGGCGGAACATCGCCTCGCGCGCGACGCGCTCCCTGGCGATGCGCGCCTGATAGGCCTCGCGGACGCGGCGGTCGCTCGTGTCGATCTCCGCGACCTCGCCGGTCTCGAGATCCTCGACCATGACGAGCCCGACGTCGGGCAGCTCCTCCTCGACGGGGTCCATCACGGTCACGGGGATGAGGTCGTGACGCGCCGCCGAGACGCGCAGCGCGTGCTCGTAACCGTGATCGCCGAAGTCGCTGATGAGGAAGGCGACGCTGCGGCGGCGGCTCACGCTGCCCATGACCTCGAGCGCCTCGCGGAGGTTGGTGCCGCGGCCCTGGGGCCGGAACGCGAGGATCTCGGCGATGACGCGCATGACGTGTTTCTGCCCTTTTTTCGGGGGAACCACGCGTTCGACGCGATCGGTGAAGAGGATGAGGCCGACGCGGTCGTTGTTCTTGATCGCGCTGAACGCGAAGAGGGCGGCGACCTCGGCGACGATCTCGGCCTTCGGCTGGTTGCGCGACCCGAAGCGCTCGCTCGCCGAGAGATCGACGAGCAACATGACCGTCATCTCGCGCTCTTCCGTGAAGAGCTTCACGTAGGTGTCGTTCATGCGCGCGGTGACGTTCCAGTCGATGAAGCGAACGTCGTCGCCCGGCTGGTACTGGCGCACCTCGGAGAACGAGATGCCGCGCCCCTTGAAGACGGAGTGGTAGCTGCCCGCGAGCTGCTCGGTGGCGAGCTTCGAGGTGTGGATCTCGATGACTCGAAGCTTCCGAACGAGCTCCTTCGAGATCATCGGACCGGGTGCCCCTCACCCTGCCTCTCCCCGCGTTGCGGGGAGAGGGGACGCGCGTTTCGGGCTCGCGGCGCGAGATCCCTTCGGTCCACGCGCCTCGGACGTCTTCCGACTCCGCCGTGGCCCGCGGTCGGCAGGCTCACGTGGGATTCGGGACCGCTCTCCCTCTCCCCCCTGGGGAGAGGGTCGGGGTGAGGGCGCCGGATCACGGGACTTCCACCGTGTCGAAGATGCGCTTGACGACCTGCTCCTGGCTCACCTCTTCGGCCTCGGCCTCGTAGGTGAGGATGATCCGGTGGCGGAGCACGTCGGGGCCGATGGCCTTGACGTCCTCCGGCGTGACGTAGCCGCGGTGCTTGAGGAACGCGTGCGCGCGCGCGGCGAGGTTGAGCGCGATGGAGGCACGCGGGCTCGCGCCGTACTCGAGGAAGCTCTCGAGGTCCTTGAGCCCGTACTTGCGCGGATCGCGCGTCGCGAAGACGACGTCCACGATGTAGTCCTTGATCTTCTCGTCGACGTAGACCTGACCGACGACCTTGCGCGCATCGAGCAGGCGCGTCGCAGGGATGACCGCGTTGGCCGTCGCGGGCTTGCCCGACGTCATGCGCTCCATGATCTGCTTCTCTTCGTCGCGCGTCGGATAGCCGACCTTGACCATCATCATGAAGCGATCGACCTGCGCCTCGGGCAGCGGATAGGTGCCTTCCTGCTCGATGGGGTTCTGCGTCGCGAGCACGAGGAACGGCTCCTCGAGCGGGAACGTGGAGTCGCCGATGGTGACCTGACGCTCCTGCATCGCCTCGAGCAGCGCGCTCTGCACCTTCGCAGGCGCGCGGTTGATCTCGTCGGCGAGCACCAGGTTCGCGAAGATCGGCCCGCGCTTGGCGCGGAACTCGGCGGTGGGCTGGTGGTAGATGACGGTGCCGATGAGGTCCGCGGGCAGGAGGTCCGGCGTGAACTGCACGCGCGAGAAGCGCGCCTGGATCGTGTCGCACACCGTGCGGACGGTGAGCGTCTTGGCGAGGCCCGGGACACCCTCGAGCAGGACGTGCCCCCCGGTGAGCAGCCCGATGAGGATCCGCTCGACCATGTAGCTCTGGCCGACGATGACCTTGCCGACCTCGTGCAGGATGGAATCGACGAAGGCGCTTTCGGCCTGCACCATCTCGTTGATCGCGCGGACGTCGCTGTACATGCGGTCGGGCTCCTCTTGGGCGCGCCACCCGGGCGGCGCGGGGGGCGGACTCTAGCAGGCAAAGCCCCGCTGGCAGGTTGCAGCGAGATCGCGGGGAACCGACCTCGCGTGGGTGCAACCCGCCGACCCCTGGGCACATTCCGACGGGCTCGGGCTCGCCCGCGGAGGCGCGACCCAGCTCCCCCCATCGCGGGGAGCGGCCGCGCGGGGGCGGCCGCGCGAGGGACGGGGCGAGGGGCGGGAAGCGGCCCGGGGTCAGGGCCGGGGTGAGGGCCGCCGATCCGTGATAGGAGGCGCGCCATGACGGCAGTCGCTGTGTTCGCGGGCTCGAGCGGACGGGTCCCTTCGCGGTTCCTCGAGACGGCACGAGAGCTGGGACGCGGGATCGCGGCAGAAGGTTGGACCGTCGTCTACGGCGGCGCGAAGGTCGGCACCATGGGGGCGCTCGCGGACGGCGCGCTCGCGGCCGGTGGGCGCGTGGTCGGGTCCATCCCGCGGTTCATGGTCGATCGCGAGGTCGCGCACGACGGGCTGGCCGAGCTCGCCGTGTGCGAGTCGATGCACGAGCGCAAGGCCTGGATGGCGGAGCGCGCCGACGCGTTCGTCGCGCTGCCGGGCGGGCTCGGCACCTTCGACGAGCTGTTCGAAGCGCTCACGTGGCGTCAGATCGGCCTACACGCCAAGCCCATCGTGCTCGTCGACCTCGACGGCTACTTCGCACCGCTCGCCGCGCAGATCGAGCGCGCGATCGAGACGGCCTACATGCGCGCCGACGATCGCCGCTTGCTCGACATGGTGCCGACGCCCGAGGCCGCGATCGCGACGATCCGCCGGGCGCTCGCGGAGGGACCGGGCGCGGGGCCCGGCGCGATCGAGACCAAGTGGTACGGAGTGACCGAGCGCGGCTGATCCTGTCCTCTCCAATCGTGAC
>JADZFZ010001170.1 GCA_020854145.1 Deltaproteobacteria bacterium
CGGGGTTCCGATGCCTGGGGGCGGGAGCAGCGTGCGGCGGCGCGGCGATCGCGTGCGGGAGCGGCTGGTTGACGTGGGCGTGCGGTCTCGGCGGCGCGGGCTGCGTCGCCGCGGGAGGGATGTGCGGGATGAGCGCCGCGGAGGCGTACGGCGAGTGCTTCCCCGGCGAGTCGTCGCCGCCGAGCGGCAGCACGATGGATCCCGGGACCGGGATGATGATGGCGTCGTGGGAGGGCGACGAGAGCGAGCCCGCGGGCGGAGAAGACCCGTACGGCGAAGAGGACCCGTACGGCGAAGAGGACCCGTACGGCGAAGAGGACCCGTACGGCGAAGAGGACCCGTACGGCGAAGCGGGCGGCGACGAGTGGGGCAGCAACCCAGGCGACGGCGACGCGTACGGTGACGGATACGGCGACGGGTACGGCGACGGCTCCGACGACGGGTATACCGATGGGTGGGGTGACTCGGGCAGCGGCGGCTACGACTCGGGCAGCGGCGGCTACGACTCGGGCAGCGGTGGCGGCGGCGACTCGGGTGGCGGCTACGAAGTCTGATCGGATCGCGCGTGCCGGTGCGAATCGGTTGCGTCAGAACGTGATGTCGTCGCGTCGCAGCCCGCGCTTCGTGGGACGAGTGGGCGTCGTGGGCCGCGCCGGCGTCGCGGGTCGTGTCACGTTGGACGGAGGCCTCGACGGCGTGGGCGTGCGCGTCGTCGTCGGTCTCGGCGTCGGAGGTGAGGGCGGCCGGGTGCTCGCGGCTGCATCGAGCGCCGCCGACGTCCCCGCGTCGGACGTCGTCGCGATCGAGGGCGGTGTGATCGCCGGCGCGACCGATCCGGTCGGCGTAGCCGTCGTCGTCGCCGTCGGAGTGGGCGGCACCGACGGCGCGATCGCGGGCACCGACGCGCGCAGTCGATCGTCGGACCGCGGAGCCTCGGGCGTCTCGGTCGACGCAGGCGGCCGGGTCGTCGTGTTCCGCGCGTCGTCGGAGGACCGCACGGCGAGCAACGCGCCTCCGGCTCCGGCTGCGACGAGCAAGCACGCCGAGACCACGGTGCGCCAGCCGATGTGCGGGCCAGGCGGAGGCAGCGCCTCTGCGGGCGTCGGGCTCTCGACGACGACGGGCGTCTCCGGGCGCAGCAGCTCGGTCGATCCCGAGGGCGGCGACGGCGGTGGCCGCATCGATCCCGACGACGGCGTCGTGTCCTGGGTCCCGAGCGCGCGAAGGGCCTGACGCACGCGCGATCGTCGCTCGGTGATCCGCGTGCCGAGCAGCCGCATCAGCTCCGCCCCGACGTCCTCGTCGGTGACCGGCTGCGGTGTGACCCGCAGGCACTCGTCGAGCATCCGCGCGAGATCGCGCGCGGACGCGCATCGCTTGTCGCGATCCTTCGCGAGCGCGCTCGAGATCGCCGCCTCGAGCACCGGCGGCACGTTCGAAACGAGCTGCGAGATGGGCGGCGGCTCCCGCTCGAGCACGTTCTTGACCGTCTCCATCTCGTGCTCGGCGCGGAACGGGCGGATGCCGCAGACCGACTCGTAGAGCACCGCGCCGAGCGAGAACACGTCGGACCTGCCGTCGAGCGGGTCGCCACGCACCTGCTCCGGCGACATGTACGAGAGCTTGCCGCGCAGCTTGCCCGTCGCGACGGATGCCGCCTCCGCGAACGCCTTGGCGATGCCGAAGTCCACGACGCGGGCAACGCCGTTGGTACCCACCAGGATGTTCGGCGGCGACACGTCCCGGTGCACGATCCCGAGCGGCGCGCCGTCGTCCGACTTCGCATCGTGGGCCGCCTGCAGGCCGGCGGCTGCATCGCGCACGATCCGCGTCATCACCGGCCACGGCGGGATCTCGCCTCGCTCGGCGTACGCGCGGAGCACGGCGCCGAGGCTCTCGCCCTCGACGTGCTCCATCACGAGGAAGAACGTCGGTCCGGGCGGATCGTCCGGCTCGGGGCTCTCGGGCGGATCCGCCTGGCCGAGCTCGAACGTGTGGACGACGTTGGGGTGATGGACGCGCGCGGCGAGCATCGCCTCGCGGCGGAACGATTCCACCAGCGTCGGCTCCGACGCGAGGTGCGGATGGAGCACCTTGATCGCGAAGAGCTTCTGGAACCCCGCCGGCCCCGAGCGGCGAGCGAGCTTGACCTCGCCCATCCCTCCGGTGGCGAGCGTGAGCAGCACGTCGTACTCGCCGAGCCGCTTCGGCCGCGCCATGACGATGGAAGGCTACTCGACCGCCACGAGTTCGGGACACGTCTTTCAGGGGGTCGCACAGGGACGGTCGCGCGCGCGCGGCACGACCCCCTCTGCCGCGAGGCGCCGCGGGGGCGAGCCCCGCGCAACCAGCACGGAATCTCGCACTGCCGTTGGCGGGGGCCTGCGCGGCTCTCGCGACCCCCTGTGCAGCCTTGAATCTCCAGGCCCATTCCCGCACCCTAGACCCACCCGCCGTGGAGACCTGCATCGCGACGCCGACGCCCGACGAGCCCTCGCCGCCGGCCGGTCGCAACACCGCGCTCCGCGGGGTCCTGCTCGTCGTGGACGACCCGGATCTCCAGGCCCGTCTCGCCAAGCGGTTCGGGCGGACCGGCTACCGGGTCGTCGGTGCGCCGAGCGCCGAGGCCGCGGCGGCCGTGTGCACCCGGTGGTCCCCCGACGTGGTCCTCATCGACGAGACCGTTCGCGGCGGCCACTCGGGTCGCGAGATCGCGCGCGCCCTGCAGCTGCGCGTGCCTTCTCTGCGTGCCGTGATCCTCGGCGCGAGCGAAGGAACCTTCGAGAAGGTGGACGCCATCGCCGCTGCCACGGCGGCGTTGCTCACGGAGGTCGCGGCAGCATCGCGGAACCTGATGACCTCTGCGGCGGCCTCGAGCGCGCGCGTGGCGCCGGCGGCGGGTGCGGTCACATCGTCCGGTAGAAAAGCCGAATCGGGCCGTCGGAGTCGTAGTTCCGCGCCACGCCGTTGACGCGCGCGGAGACCGTCGCCGTCAGCTGCAACGTCGAGATCCCTCCGGGTACGGGGCCCGCGCTGCGCACGACGAACCGGATGCGCAACGACGTGTCCGCAGGCACGTTGCCGTCGAAGATGGGCGGGATGCCGCCGTCGTCGAGCTCGAGCGCCGCCGTCACGGTGCCGTAGCGGCTGAGCAACATCCCGTCGGCCGCGTTGTGCAGCAGGATCTCGACCGGCTCGACGGTGCCCGCTTCGGTCCCTGCGTTGCGCACCTGGAAGAACGCGTCGATCGACATGCTCGACTCGGCGCCGCAGTCGCACGCACGCGCCTCGATGCTCTCGAGCTCGAGCGTGAGGATGGAGCCTTCGTCTGCGCATGCGCCGAGCGCGGCTCCGCACGCGACGACGAGCGCCGCGCCCAACGCCCGACGCGCGGCGGGCATCGTCGTCACACCGCGCCGCCGAGCGCGCGCACCTGCACGGCGCTCATCGCGCGCCAGAAGAACCTCCCTGCGTCGACCTCGACACGGATGCCCGTCTCCCCGGTCGGGTCCGCACCGGCCGATCCCGTCACCCGCGTCATCTGCAGAAGGTGCGGAGCCATCTCGGGCGTCCAGTTGTCGTCGCCCGACACACGCACGTGGCGCGTCAGGATCACGAACGAGCCCGGCGCGGGGTCCCCCGAGGCCGGCTGCACGCGCACCACGTTCCGGACGCGCCACGCGTATTGCCCGCCGTCCACGTCGACGCGCACGACCGGCTGCCCGTTCGGATCCGGTCCCACGATGGCCTGCACGCGCGCCACCATGCCGACGAACGGATCCATCTCGGGCGTCCAGTTGTCGCCGCCGCCCATCTGATCGTGGCGCGTGAGGATCACGTTGTCGCCCGGCCCGACGGTCGGCGCCAGGCGAACCAGCGCCCGCACGCGCCAGCAGAATCGACCCGCGTCGATGTCGAGGCGCGCGCACATGAACCCGTTCGGGTCGCGCCCGCTGAAGTTCGAGATCGTCCCGATGCGTCCGACGAACGGGTCCATCTCGGGCGTCCAGTTCGGATCCCCGCCCCCCGTGACGTGGTGACGACCGAGCAGGACGCGATCGCCGACGCTCGTCGAGCCCTCGTCCGCCAGCGTCACCGCGTACCGTTGCGGACCTCCGGGGGGCGCGCCGGGGCCGACGACGGGTCCGGTGCCGGGGGCTGGCAGAGGCTGACCGCCGATGCGCACCACCGCGTTCGAGCGCCAGAAGAACTGACCCGAGTCGGCCTGCACGCGTACGCCGAGCTCGCCCTGCTGGTCGGTTCCGCCCGCGGACGCGACCTGGGTCTGCGCGAGGACGTAGCGGTCCATCTGCGGAGTCCAGTTCTCCTGGCCGCCGACCGCATTGTGGTGCGTCAGGAGCACCCAGGCGCCGACGGGCGGCTCACCCGCCGCGGCGTCGAGCTTCACGAGATTGCGGACGCGCCACACGTGCGCGCTGGAGTCCACGTCGACGTGGACCACGTCCGCGCCCTGCGGGTCGCGTCCCACGTGCTCGGTCACGCGCGCGATGCGTCCGACGAACGGGTCCATCGCCGGCGTCCAGTTGGCGTCGCCGTTGATGGGGTCGTGGCGCGTGATGACGACGACGTCGCCCGGGCCGACGGGCCGCACCTTCACGAGCGTCGCCACGCGCCAGCAGAACTGCCCGCTGTCGAGGTCGACGCGCGCGCACTGGAACCCGTTCGGGTCGGCGCCCGAGAACGTCTGGACCGTGGCGATCTTGCCGACGTACTGGTCCATCGCGCCGTCGGCCCAGTTCGGGTCCGGGCTCGGCACGACCTGATGGCGACACAACATCACGCGGTCGCCGACCTGGATCCCTCCTTCGCCGAGCAGCGGGACGGCCCATCGCGCCGGGCCCCCTCCCGGCCCGGTGAGCGTGTCGCCACCCTGGGTTCCCCCGCACGCGGCCACGAGCACCGCGCACACACCGACGAAGGATCGAGCGATGCTCCCCATCCAACGGTCCATGCAATCTCCTCGACGCGCGACGGTACCACGCGCGCGCTCATCCTCGCAGCGACAGCACCACATGGATCAGGCCCGCGACCGCCGCGAGCACGACCACGACCCGTACGAATCGTTCCCCACGATCGATCGCGAGCCGCGCGCCCAGCCATCCGCCGATCAGGCTCCCCGCGGACAGGGCGACCGCGCGCACGGGATCGACCTGGCCGTGCCACGTGAAGACGGCGATCGCGATCACCTGGCTCACCAGCACGATGCCGACCTTGAGCGCGTTGGCCTTCACCAGGTCGACGTCGAGCAGGCGCGGCAGGACCGCCAGGATCACGAGACCCAGCCCGACCTGCACGAGGCCCGCGTAGAAGCCGACGCCGACCAGCACGACGTACGCGACCGCGGACGGTGGACGCTCGACACGCTTCGGCTCCTCGGCCGTCGACACCGGCTCGGGCGCGACCTTGGCGTTGCCCTCGTCTCGCGGCTTGCGCGGGCGATAGAGCAACGTGGCCAGCGTCGCGAACACCATCGCCGCGCCGATGACGACGTTCATCGATCGCTGCCCGACGGTCGCGGCCAGCAAGCTCCCGCCGACCGCGCCGATCACGCTCGGGATCGCGAGGCGCAGGAGCAGCACGCCCGGCATCACGCCCGCGCGCCAGTACGACGCCACCGCGGCGACGTTCTGCACGAGCACGCCGACGCGGTTGGTCGCGTTCGCGTCGCGCGCGCCCAGCCCGCTCCACATCAGCGCGGGCAACGTCACGAGCGACCCGCTGCCGGCGACGGTGTTGATCGTTCCCGCGAGAAACCCCGTCACGAACAGCAGGGCGTGAGCGACGATCGGGTCGTGCACCGTCACGGCGAGGGTCGAGCCGCAACGAGGACGGACGACACCGCCTCGCGGCGGCGGCGCCACGGCGCGAAGCTCACAGATGCAGCCCGAGCTGCGCCATGAACCCCGCCTGGATCCCGACGGCGCTGCCTTCCTCGATGTTGACGTCCGTGACGGGATCGCCGAACTCCTGCCGAGACAGGTTCAGGATGTCGATGGTTGCCGCGCCGCCGATCGAGACGTTCTCGTGGATGAAGATGTCGAGGCCGAGCCCGGCCCGCAGGTCGTAGCCGTTGACCGTCACGTCCGCGCCGGAGCCACCGAGCTCCTGACCGACCCAGGCGTAGCCGAAGCCGACGCGGGCGTACGGCTCGATGGGCAGCGGCACCGGAAGGTGCGCCTCGATCTCGAGCATCACCGTGCCGATGTCGAACGGCTCGTACATCGCGAGCTGCAGGTGCGCGCCGATCGTCAGGAACAGAACGCGAAAGCCGGCGCTCGCGCCGAACTGCGGGCCGGTGCCCGACGTCTGCACGATGGCGTCCTCGAGCGCCGCGTCCTCCGCCCACAGGTTGTCGTAGCTGATGGAGCGCAGGTCGACGTACGCGAGCCCGGCGTCGCCGCGCAGCCAGAAGACGCCGCGCCCGCCGTCGTCCTCGTCGTCCTCGGCCAGAGCGCGAGTCGCGGGGGCCACGAGCGCGAGCGCGACGATGGGACCGAGCACGAGGGACCAAGCGGACGAGCGGCTCATCTGCAGAGCTTGCCACGCTCCGCCGAACCGCGGCAGCCTGCGTCGTCGCCGTGACCGCCGTCGCCGAGCCCACGCCCGCCGAGGAGGGGGAGCCCGCGAGCACGCGGGCGGAGCGCTTCGCGTGGTGCCTGTTCGACTTTGCGAACTCGGCGTTTCCGACGGTGATGGTGACCGTCTTCTTCGGGAAGCACTTCCGCGACGTCATCGTCGGAGGGCCCGAAGGCGAGCGCTGGTGGGGCCGCGCGATCAGCCTGTCGATGGCCATCGTCGCGGTCTCGTCGCCCCTCGTCGGCGCGCTCGCGGACCGCTCGGGACGCAAGCGGCCCTTGCTCGGCCTCTACGTTCTCGTCTGCGTGCTGGCCACCGCGGGCCTCGCGTTCGTCGGGCCCGGCGATCTCCTGCCGGCCTTCGCGCTCATGGTGGTCGCGAACTGGGCCTTCGAGGGCGCGTACGTCTTCTACAACGCGTTCTTGCCGGAGCTGGTCCCCGCATCTCGCGTCGGGCGTCTCTCCGGGTACGGGTGGGCGTTCGGTTACGTGGGCGGTTTCTTTGCGTTGTTGCTGATCAGGGGAATCGTCCCCGCCGAGGCCCACCCCGTGGTCCCGGGCGTGGCCCCGGCGCTCGGGCCCGAACGCTGGATCCCCCTCGTCGTCGCCGGCTGGTATGCGCTCTTCGCGCTTCCCGTGCTCCTGCTGCTCAAGGATCGCGGGCGTCGCGAGGCGCTCGGCCGCGGCTGGGTCGGCAGATCGTTCCGCGAGGTGGGCAAGACGGCGCGCGACGTCGTGCGCTTCCGACAGGTCCTCATCCTGCTCGTGTCGTACTTCCTCGCCGTGGACGCGCTCGAGACGGTCATCTCGTTCGTCGCGATCTTCACGGGCACGGTCCTTCGCTTCACCCACGGCGACAACACGACGCTCTTCATCCTGATGAACGTCGTGGCGGCGCCGTGCGCATTCGGCTTCGGGCACCTGCTCGACCGCATCGGCGGCAAGAAGACGCTCGTCATCGCCCTGCTCGTCTGGGTCTCGGTCGTCGTCGGCTCGGTGCTCGTCCAATCGAAGACGCAGTTCTGGGGCGTGGCCACGCTCGCCGCGCTCGTGATCGGATCGACGCAGTCGTCGTATCGGGCGGTGCTCGCGCGCATCGCGCCGCGCGAGCGCACGACGCAGTTCATGGCGTTCCTCGCCGTGAGCGGGAAGGCGAGCGCGATCCTCGGACCGACGCTGTACGGCGAGATCTCGAACGCATTCCACGATCCCGCGCAACCGGGTCGCGGCCCGCGCATCGCGATCGCGGCGGTCGGGTCGATGTTCCTGCTGTCGCTGCTCGTGCTCTCCTTCTTCGACGAGAAGAAGGCACGGGACCACGCGCGCGAGCCGCTCAGCGGCCCGGCGGAGGGATCGACGAGCGGAGCGCCAGACGCGCGTCGATGACCTGCGCCTGCACGGCCTCGTGGAGCTTCTTCACGAGCGCATCGGTACCGAGCGTTCGGTCCGCGACGACGGGATGCCCGACGTGGACCGCGACGCGCGTGCGCGGGCGCGCCGCCATCCGCATCAGGTGGTGCCCGAAGGTCTCCTCGAAGAAGTGCGCATCGTCGCCGTCGTAGGCGACGCCGACCGGGAGCACGAGGTGACCCGTGCGCGCGACGGCGGCGAAGGCGCCCTTGTGGAACGGGCGGACCTCGTCGCCGAGGAACGTCGTTCCCTCCGGGAAGATGACGACCGTCCGTCCCGCCGTGAGCTCGCGGCGGATCTCGCGGATCACGCGCGCGCCGCTCTGCGCATCGCCGCGATCGACGAAGATGGTGCGTGCCTTGCGCGCGACGGCTCCGAGCAGCGGCCATCCGCTGATGTCCCCGCGGCTCACGAGCGATCCGGGGAAGAGCGCCGCCGACAGGCCGATGTCGATCGCCGAGCGGTGGTTCATCACCACGAGCCGGCCTTGGTTGGCGCCCGCTCGCGCGTCTCCGACGACCTCGGGGTGGATGCCGAAGAGGCGGAGCTGCACCCGCGCCCACCGCCGCGTGTAGCTCTCGAGCAGGCGGTCGCGGTTGACGCCCGGTCGCGACCGCTCGTGCACCTCGTGCGCGGCGTAGAGCCCAACGGTCGAGGTCGCGAATCCGAGGACTCGAAGAGGTCGCCGGATCGCGGCACCTACGCCCATCGCCGGGAGCATGCCACACGCGCACGCGACATGGGCCCACGCGGTCCCTCGGCCGCGGCTTGACAACTCGGCCTGTCGCCGGAAAACTGCGCGCCTCTGACGCTTCCCATGCGCGGGTGGCGGAATTGGCAGACGCGCTAGTTTGAGGGGCTAGTGGGGTAAAACCTGTGCGGGTTCAAGTCCCGCCCCGCGCACCGAGTAGCAGGGGAGGGGGCGCTCGAGGCCGCGCCCGCTGCGACCCCCGGGCCGGCGTCATCGGGTCGCGCTCGAGGCCGCGCCCGCTGCGACCCCCGGGCCGGCGTCATCGGGTCGCGCTCGAGGCCGCGCCCGCTGCGACCCC
>JADZFZ010001171.1 GCA_020854145.1 Deltaproteobacteria bacterium
AGAGTGTACGCGAGCCGCGGCGACTCCGGGAGACGCCGCATGGGCTCGATTGACGCGAAACGCCTATGGCATGGGCGGATCGGGCAAGTCGCACGCGGGTGACGGGACGGGGGCGCACTCGGCGCGGATCACCATGGGCGCGGGGCTTCGCTGCGAGAGGAAGTCGTTGGCGCAGTCGAGGATCTGACACGACGTGATCGTCACGGGCCCACCCATCGTCTCGACCTCGGTGTCCTCGAGGCCGGGCAGCTCCGCTGCGCAGTCGGTGAAGTAGGTCGTGAGCATGCCGATGTAGTCGGCCGGGAACGCTTCGATGCCCGTGCAGTTGAAGGTCACCATCGAGCCGCTGCCGGCGCAGTGGATCGCGGAGGCCTTCCGCAGCTCGCAGTCGAAGCGCATGCAGTCGCCGAGCGGCGTGCCGTCGGACGTGCACGGCGGTCCGCTGTCGGGTGCGGGGGGGCCGGTGTCGGGCCCGCCATCGACCAGGGACGCGCCGTCGTCGTCGCCGCACGACGAGGCGAGCACCGAGGCGGCGCACGTGGTCAACACGAGCAAGAGGAGCGAGGGAGTTCGCGCGGAGCGCTCGAGCATGCCGCGAAGGTAGCAGGGGTCGCGGGCGGCGGCGCGAGTCGTGCTAACTCGCGGAGGCTGGATGGCGGGGGCGTCTCGGTGCGTCCTCGCGCGGCTGCGCGTTCTTCTGGAAAACGTTGACACGGCCGAGCAGGTAGGGTGCTCTGCGGCCGAAGTGACGAAAGGGGCTGACGAATGATGCACAGGGCGAGTCGGGGTTGGGCGCTGCTCTTCGTGTTGGGTGCGCTGGGCTGTGGTGGCGCCACGGTGGAAGCGGGCGGAACCGTGCCGCCTCCGGGCGGAGGCACGGTGACCGTCGCGGCGTACGGAGGCAGCTATCGCGGCATGGGCGCGCTCGACGTGCAGACGCAGACCCCCGTGCAGCGCGTCGTTCCCACGCGCAACGCCATCGGTACGGTCGACGTCACCGACAACGGCGGCGGCTCGTACACGTTCGACGTGCGTCTCTACGACGGCGGCAACGTCTGCCGTCTGCAGGGCACGCAGTCGCCGGGCGGCGCGTCGTTCCAGCCCGGGCAACGCTGCTTCGCGCAGATGATGTACGACGGCACGCCTGCGGACATCGCCATCCAGGTGAACACGGGCGGCGTGACGTGGCACGCGGGTGGGCTGACGCTGACGATGAGCGGGCCCTTCGTCTCCGACGTGCACACGCCGCAGGGCACGCTTCCGGCCTCCGGCACCGCGACCTGGCGCATCGACGCGCGCCGGTAGCCCAGAAGCCAGCACGTCACCTCCGACGCGAGTCGCTGCGTGACGAGCAACCGTTCGTGCCGAGCCCGTCGAAGCACGCAGCCGCCCCCCGACTGCGCTCGGGGTGAACGGTCAGGGCGCTCTCGTCACCCCGTCACTGGACCAGGCGCGTCGCGAAGTGACGCGCCAGGGCCATGATCGTGTGCTGCGGGTTGACGCCGAGGTTCGTGGGGATGACGGAGGCGTCCGCGACGACGAGACCTTCGACGCCGTGGACGCGCCCGTCGCCGTCGCAGACCGACTCGCGCGGGTCCTTGCCCATCGGGCAGCCGCCGAAGAGGTGCGAGAGGATGGCGACGTAGCGACGCGGGTCGAGCGGTGCCTCGCGCAGCAGGTGCACCTGATCGGGGCCGAGCTCGAAGGGCATGCCGTGGATCCCGGGGATGACCGAGCGTGCGCCCGCGGCGAAGTGGAGCTCGGCGACCAGGCGCATCCCGTCGCGGAAACGTCGCATGTCGGCGTCGTCGAGCTGGTATCGGACGACGGGCCGATCGCCGAGGCCGTTGTGCACGGTGCCGCACGACTCGGCGCGAACGGCGTGGCACCACATCGCGACGTGGCGGTAACGCGCGAGGCGCTCCATGAGCGCAGTGCCGCCTCCCGCGATGCGGCTCGCGACGAGCTCGGGCGGGATCGCGAGCGTCTCGAGCTTCAAGCCGGGTGATTCGCGAAACTTCGTGGTGGCCCAGCCTTGCGTGACGCCGACGTTCATGTCGACGGGCTCGTCGTAGCAGCCGAAGACGCCGGTGCCCGGGTGCGCGCGGAACAACGATCCCAGCGCGGGGCTCTTCAGGCCCGAACGTTCGAGCAACGCGGGCGAGTGCGTGACCGAGGCCGCCACGACGACGGCGCGGCGCGCCCGCACCTCGAACCGGCCGCCCTTCGCCCGCGTCTCGGGGTGCACGAAGCGACCGACGACGCCGCGGGCGCGCCGCGACTCGAACGCGACGCGGTGCACGGGCGCGCACGAGAGCACGTCGCCTCCGAGGCGGAGCAGCTCGGGGACGTACGTGACGTTCGTGCTTTGTTTTCGGCCTTTCCTGCAGCCCTGGAGGCACTGGCCCGTGCCGGCGCACGAGGCGACGTAGCGCTTCATGACGTGGCCCTGGTAGTCGGCGGCCGCGTCGCCCGCGAGCGCGAGCAGGTTCGAGCGACCCAGCGACCCGCGTGGGACCTCCTCGACCGAGAGCTCGCGCTCGATCGCGTCCTGATGGCGACCGATCGCGTCGGCCATCGCGTCGCCGCCGACGCCGCGCTCGCGTTCCCACTGCCGGAAGATGTCGCCCGGCGTGCGCACCGCGATCGCGGAGTTGACGACGGTGGTGCCGCCCATGGTGCGGGCCTGCACGATGGGCCAGAGCGCGCGGCCACGCGTGACCTGCGAGCCCCAGTCCTCGAGCAGATCGCGCATCGCGCCGTAGGCGCTCGCCGGGTAGTGCGCAGGGTCGCGCCAGGCGCCGGCCTCGACGAGCGCGACCGATGCGCCCGCCCGCGCGAGCGTCACGGCAGCCGTCGCACCACCGGCGCCGCTGCCCACGACGACGTAGTCGGCCTCGAGCTCGACGGGCTCGGTGCGAAAGGCGATGTGGCTCCTCACGCCGTGTCCCCGACGGGCGGCGTCTTGGCGGGGCTCGCGTCGCGCGTCGCGTCGCCGGAGCTCGGTGAGGGCTCGTCGAACGACGTGCGCCAGCGGCTCGGCTCGTCGGGATACGGAGGCAGCGCGAAGGCGGCGCGCACCTTCGGGTGACCGCCCCAGCAGAGCCCTGCGGCGAGCTTCACGAGCATGACCGCCTGCCGCAGCAAGTAGATGGGGTGCGAAGCGATGCGGTTCGCGTGACGATCGCGAAGGCGCTTCGACAGCAGAAACGCGGGCAACGGGATCCCCGTCGTGATCAGCGGGGTGATCGCGAACACGAACGCGCCGGCGACGACGCCGAGCCAGAGCAGGAAGCTCGATTCGCGGCGGAAGCGCACGAGGAAGGCATCGAGATCGGTGTCCTCGATGCCCGGCAACGCATCGGTCCTCGGGTAGAGCGCGACGCACGCGGAGCGAACGAGGGCGAGCACGCGAAGGGCGTTACCCGACGCGACCGCGCGCGTCCAACGGATGCTTGATCGGGCAACCTCTGCGTCGTCGCGCAACGCGCGTCCCGCTCGAGCTCGCGCACCGGGCCGCGGGCCGCGCGCGCGCCGCCCGCGAACCGCCCACGCGAGCGCCTCGGCCCGGCCGTCGAACCGTGTGGCACCTCGGTTGCGACGGCACGCGCTCGATGATGACCGAGTCGCCCAGCTACCCGAGCAGCTATGGAACGATGCCGCCCCGCGCGGACGCCCACGTGCTCGCGGCCACGTTGTTCCTCGAGAACCCCGTGCTCTGGGCGCGCGGAGGCGTCGTGGCGGCCCTGACCGACTTCTTGCGCGTGGCGGGCGTCGCGAGCGTGGAGTGGTGGCGCACCTCGATCATCGGTGGTTGGCAGGGCGTCTCGGCTTCGGGGCTTCCGTCGCTCGTCGAGGCGCTCGGCGCCTGGTCCTTTCCGCACCCGAGCCGTCCGCTGTTCGGCTTCGCGCTCGTGGACGACCCCGAGGATCCCGCGACCGTCTTCCTCTATCGCGAGATCGACGTCGAGGGCGGCGCGCGTCGCGCGGTGCTCGAGGTGACGTTGCCCGTCGCGACCGATCCCGAGCGCTTCCACGCGCTCGTGCGCGAGATGGCGAGCCGCGGCCCATGGACGAACGTCGAGGTCGCCCGCCGTCGCGCCTC
>JADZFZ010001172.1 GCA_020854145.1 Deltaproteobacteria bacterium
CCATCGGCTGCGCCGTCCTCGGTGCGTTCGTAGGCGATCCAACCGTCCATCGCGCCGCGCGCCGCGATGGCGGGTGCGCCCTGGCTCGTCTGCATCTCGACGAGCACGTCGCGCGCGTCGCCTCGCGCAGCGCCCGCCCCATCGAGGGCCTGCACGAACGCCTGGAAGCGCATCACGTCCGGCAACGCACGCGCGCCCGCGAGCAGGAACCCGTCGTCGAGCGGGACAACGCGCGCGTCGAGGTGGTTGTCCGGCACCGGCATCCCATCGCGCGTCGTCGAGATGCGCTGCTCGACGGAGCGCGGCTCGCCGTCGAGGTCGAACGCGCGCGCGTGGATCTGCAGGTTGGCCGTCCCGCCGCTGCCGTCGTCCTTCGTCCACGCGACGAGCGCGCCGCCCTCGCCGAGCGCGATCTCGGGATCGACGTCGTTGCCGTCCGACGTCGACTGCACGGCGAACGACGCGCCCGAAGGCGAGCCGTCGCACGCGAAGCGGCGCGCGCGCACGTCGAAGAGCCCGGTGTCACCGGCCTCCGGCTCCGAGTAAACGACCCACACCGTGTCGGCCTCGAACGCGAGCGCGGCGTGGATCTGACCGTCGCGCCCGTCGGCGTCGAGATCGACGTCGAGGTCGCGCGCGACGACGTCGAGGCAGCGGGGCGGACCCGCGTCGATGGGCGGCGGAGGCGGCGCCACGTCGGGCGGCTCGGCGTCGCGTGGCCCGGCGTCGAGGCCGGTCTCACCGCCGGACGCGTCGGTGGGTCCGACGTCGGGCGCGCCCGAGGTGTCGTCGTCGCCACACGCCGTGGCGGTCAGCATCGCGAGCGCGGCCAGGTGCGTACGACCGATCACGCGCGACACGATATCGCGGCGACGGGCAAGCGTGCTGCGGGACGGCTCAACGCGGGGCGAGGCCGAAGGTGACCTCGGCCGTGGAGCTCGCGAGCATCGGGTCGAGGCGAATGGTGTCGGCGCGCGCCCGCATGCACGCCTCGGCGTTGGCGTCGACCGGCGGCGAGATGTCGAGGCTCGTGCTCGAGACGCGGCCCGACGGCGCGAACGTGGAGCGGAGGCGGACGGTCCGCGCGGGCTCCGGCGGCGGAGCGACGCGTTCGACCTCGGCGCGCTGGAGCCCCGGGTTGTTGTAGTCGAGCTCCCACGCCGTCTGCGTGCGCGTCGCCGCGCGCGCGAGGCAGCTCTCGAGGCCCAACCCACCCACGCGCGATCGCAGCTCGGCCGCGAGGTCGCGCCCCGGCGCGCCGGGATACGTGGCCGTGTGGCTGGTGCGCACCACGTTGACGAGCGCGCCGCCGCCGATGCTGGGGTCCCTCTCGATGCGCTCGCGCGGGACGGGTCGGCCGCCCTTGGTCGGGAGCGCGAGCGGGTCGCGAGGGGCGGGCGGCGGGGGAGGGCGCTCGCTCGGCAGCAAGCCGCGCGACGGCGGCGGCCGCGGCGGCGTCATGGGCGCGCGCTGCTCGCACCCTGCCGACGGCACGCCGATCAAGGCGAGCGCGACCACGAAGGCCCGGAAACGAGCGAGCACGTTTCATGGTCCCGCCCGCCGCTGCGCGCGTCAAGGAACGGCCAGGCTTCGGTTGCGCCTCAGAGCACGACGGAGAGCCCGAACGAGCGCAGTCCGACGACGGGGCGAAGGGATGGGCCTCGGGAGCGGACGGGGCTCGGCCCGACGCGCTCGGGGCTCGCGAGGCCGACCACGAACCCTATGGCCCCGACGAGCTGTACGACGCCATCGATCGCGATCCACGCGATCGCCTCTCCGTCGAGCTCGTCGGCCTCTTCGCCGAGGAACATCCAGGGTCCGACGATGGGCGCGAAGAACACGTCATCGGTCGTGGACGACGTCGTCGCCGCCACCAGCACCGGGATGCCGTACGCCAGCGCGAACGTGCCGAGCGACGAGAGCCACACCTCGCGACGTGAGCGCGTGCCCGTCCGCGTCGCCTGGTCGAGCTCGTACGTCGAGCTTCCCGGCGGCGGCGGATACGGCTGCGCCGGGTACGGCTGCGCCGGATACGGCTGCCCGGGATACGGCTGCGCCGGGTACGGCTGCGCCGGGTACGGCTGACCGGGATAGGCCTGCGGTGGGTAACCGGGAGGTGGAGGCGGGTAACCAGGAGGGGGAGCCTGGGGCGGCGCCTGCGCGGGAGGCGGCGGTGCCGGCGGCTCGGGCTCGGGATCCCAAGGGCTCGGCTGCGGCTGCTGCTGCGGGGGCGGTTGCTGGGCGGCAGCGGGGCACGCGCTCGCGCCGAGCACGACGATGAACGCAGCGGCGATCGGCACGCGCATTCGATCGACAGGGTATCCCGGACGCACGCGATCGATCACGTGCGCCGTGTCATGAGCGGGTAGGGCCGCGGGCGGAACCCGGCGCTCTCGTAGAGACGCAGCTTCGCCTCGTCGGCCGCGGCGACCTCGAGGTGGACCGTCGAGGCGCCCTCGCGCGTGGCGAGCGTGATCCCCTCGAGCAGCAGCGCACGGCCGAGGCCTCGGCGCCGATGCGACGGGGCCACGTAGAGCTCGTCGACGAAGGCGTCGCGTCCGCCCAGCTCGAGGCAGAAGCCGAACGTCATCACCACGTACCCGACGATGGCGCGCGTGTCGGCCGCGTGGTCCTCCTCGACGATCACGCGGCCGACGGCGGGCTCGGCCAGCAGCGTCGCGAGCGCGCGCTCCACCTCGGCTCGATGGGGGATGGCGTCCTCCGCGTAGAAGTCGCGCTGCAGGCGGGCGAGCACGCCCAGGTCGTCGGTGGTCGCGATGCGTCGCACGGTCACCGACTATGCCGCGAGCCGTCCGGCGTTTCAGCCGTGCCGGCTGGAGGGGCTCAGCGGATCCGCTCGGCGGCGTTGGCGATGTCGCCGAGCACCTCGCCCGCCGCGCGGCGCAGGTCGTCGTGCGCGTCGGGCCCGAGCGTGTCGGGATGGATGGAGCGCGCGAGACGTCGCAGCGCACGTCGGGCGTCCGCCGCGTTCGCTCGCCCATCGAGGTCGAGCAGCGTCCGCGCGTCGCGGTGGGCGCCGAGCTCGAAGCGTTTGCGCGCGAGCAGCGCGTAGCGGCCGGGCAGCGTCGGTCGGACGTCGAGCAGCCCGAGCGTCACGGCGGCGAACGCGAACCGTGCCGCCCGCAGCGCGTGCCCCGACGCGCAGAGCGCCGCGCGAACCGAGGCGCCCGTCCGCAGGGCGTCGAGGAAAGCGCGCTCCTCCGGCCACAGCAGCGCGTCCGCGAGCGTGTCGGTCGCCGACGGCGTCAAACGCGCGCGCGCGCCGCGAAGCCGCGCCATCGTCTCGTCGATCGTGTGCGGGTCGTTCCAGGTGCGCAGCGCGCCGAGCAGCAAGTCGATCGCGGGCAGCGGGCGAGCGAGCGCCGTCACGTCGCGGGGCTCGGGCGCGTCGCGCTCGAAGGTGATCGCGGTCGCCTCCGCGAGCCGCAGGGCGAACCGTGCTCGGGTCTGCCAGAGCAGCGCACGCTCGAGCGCGTCGCTCGTCGTCGCGTGCGCCGCGAGGAGCCAGTCGCCGATCCGGCCCGACGGGGCAGGGTCGTGCTCGAGCGCGTCGCGATGGCGTTCGGCGTCGAGCGCGTCGAGGCGCGTGAGCAGGTCGCCCACCAGCGGCCCGTCGGTGCCGAGGCTCGCCGCGGTGACGACGCCGCGCGTGAGCACGAGCCGCGTTCCCGGCGTGCTCGGCGCGTCGATGTGAACCGTGCCCGTCGCCCGCGTCCGCGCGAGCAACAGCAACGCGCGGCCCACGAGGTGCGCTCCCTCGGTGCCCGGTCCCGGCGCCGGCGAGCGCTCCGCATCGTGGCTGCTCGTCGTCGCGTCCGCCGGTCGCATGCGAGGGGGATACAGGAGCGCCGCGATCCCGCCAAGAAAACCGCCTGCGCGTGCCCGCCCCC
>JADZFZ010001173.1 GCA_020854145.1 Deltaproteobacteria bacterium
GCGGCGGCGCGTGCGGGCAGCTCGGTCGGGTCCTCGGCTGACGCGGCTTCCACCGCCGAGGCGCTCGCGCCGTCGCGTTTGACCGCGGGCAGCGACGTGCTCGAGCTGCTGCGCTCGGAGAGCTCGTCCTGGGGCAGGAAGATGCGGAACGTCGTGCCCTTCGGCGACGTCGCGACCTCCGTGCGTCCTCGGTGCTCGTCGACGATCTTCTTCACGATCGCGAGCCCGAGCCCGCTGCCGCCGGGCTTGCCGAGCGTCACGAACGACTGGAACAGCTTGCGGCGCACGGCCTCCGGGATGCCGGGCCCGTCGTCGGCGACGGTCAGCACGATCTCGCCGCCTTCGCGCTCCGCGCGCAGCACCACGTGCCCGCGGCGACCTCCGAACGACTCGGCCGCGTTGCGCACGAGGTTGTGGATGAGGCGCTTGATCTTGTTCTCGTCGAAGCGGGCGACGCCACGGTCGCGCAGGTCGACCTCGAGCTCGACGCCACGATCCTCGAGCTCCGGCGCGAGCTGCCGGTGCATCTCGTCGAAGAGCTTGTGGAGATAGACCTTGCGTACGAGCAACGTCGACTCGCCGCGCGCGAAGGCGAGGATCTCCCGAGTCATCGCGTTGATGTGCTCGAACTGCTTGAGCACCATCGCCGCGTACTCGGCGCGCCGCTCGGAGCTGTCGGTGGCGGGCATCAGCTGCACGTAGCCGCTGATGATCGTCATCGGCGTCTTCAGGTCGTGGAGCACGCTCGACAGAAGCTGCCCGATGGTCGACAGACGCTCTTCGCGGCTGCGCGCGTCGCGCGTGCGTGCGAGCTCGATGGACTGCGCGACGAACCCCGCGACCGCCATCGAGATCTTGAGGTCGTCGTCCGCGAACGGCGTGCGCCCTTCGTGCTTGTCGAGGATCTCGATCGCGCCGAGCGGGCCGTTGCTGCCGGGGATCGGCACGCACAGCACGTTGGTCGGCCTGTACCCGGTCTCGTCGACGATCGAGCGCTGGTGGCGCGGGTCCGCTTCCACGTCGTTGACGATCTGCGCCTCTCCGTGACGCGCGACCCAGCCGCAGATGCCTTGCCCCGCGGGGATGCGGAGCAGCTTGACGACGTCGGGCTGCCCGCCGACCGCGCACCGGAAGCGCAGGTCGCCGGTCTCGTCGTCCACGAGCAGGATGGATCCGGCGGCGGCTTCGACCGCGCGGATGGCTTGTGCGAGCACGCCCTCGAGCAGCGCGTCGAAGCTCAACGAGGCGGCGGCCTCGCGCGCGACCTCGAACAACGTGTCGAGCTCGCGGACCTTGCGCTCGAGCTGATCGCGGATGTCGAGGAGCTCGACGTTCTTGGAGACGACGGACAGCAGCAGACGGCTGTTGTCGAGCGTGACGGCGGCCTGGCTCGCGAGCACCGACAGCAACGACGCGTCGTCGTCGGAGAACGTGCCCTCGACCTTGTTGAGCACCTGGATCACGCCGACCGCGCGACCGAGGTGATTGAGCATCGGCACCGCGAGGATCGTGCGGGTGCGGTACCCGGTGCGACGATCCCAGTCCTGCACGAAGCGCTCGTCGTCGTAGGCATCGACGATGTTGAGCGTCTGTCCGGTGGCAGCCACCCAGCCCGCGACGCCTTCTCCGACCCTGAGCTTGATCTCGGTGACGAGGCCGCCTTGCACGACCTTCGAGACGAGCTCGTCCTTCTCGTCGTCGAGCAGGTACAGCGTCGAGCGGTCCGCCTGCATCACGCGCGTGATGCGGTCGACCACCATCTCGAGCAGCTCGTCGAGGTCGAGCGTCGAGGACATCGCGGACGCGAGCTCGCGGATCGTCGCGAGCTTCTCCTCTTCGCGCGCGAGCGCTCGCTCGAGGCGCGCGACCCGCGCGCGAAGCGCCTCCACCGATTCCCCCTCGGGGGATCCAGGAGGCAGGACGACCGTGCCCGACTGCGACACGACGACGATGGTACCGCAAGCACGTCGCGGGCCGCGAGCGCGACGGCCGCCCCTCACCCCGACCCTCTCCCCATTCGGGGAGAGGGAGCCTTGCCGCGAGCTCCACCGCGACGAGCCCTCAGGCATCGGGGTGTACAGTCGTCGCGTGACGATCGAGCGACCGAAGACCATCGACGACCCGACGCTGGTCAACGACGACCTCCGGCCGACGCCCGAGAGCGGGCGCACGTGGGGGACGTGGAACATCGCGGCGTTGTGGGTCGGCATGGCCGTGTGCGTGCCGAGCTACACGCTGGCCTCGAGCCTGATCGCCAACGGTCTCGCATGGTGGCACGCGCTGCTCGCGGTCGCGCTCGGCAACGCGATCGTCACCGTGCCGATGGTGCTCAACGCGCACCCGGGCACGAAGTACGGGATCCCGTTCCCGGTGCTCGCGCGCGCGAGCTTCGGGACCGTCGGTGCGAACGTGCCGGCCGTGCTCCGCGCGCTCGTCGCCTGCGGGTGGTTCGGCGTCCAGACCTGGTACGGCGGCGAGGCGATCTACAAGCTGGTCAAGGCGATTCACCCGGAGTCGCTCGGTCTGCCGCAGCCGATCCCCGAATGGATCGGCGTGAGCACCGGGCCCTTCATCGCGTTCCTGCTGTTCTGGTGCGTCAACGTCTTCTTCATCTGGCGCGGCACCGAGTCCATCAAATGGCTCGAGACGCTGGCGGCGCCGTTCCTCATCGTGGCGGGCCTCGCGCTCCTCGTCTGGGCGTGGGCGCGCACGGGCGGCGCGCCGATGCTCGGTCCCGGCAAGGCGCTCGAGGGCCCCGGCGCGTGGGCGTCGGTGTTCTTCCCGTCGCTCACGGCCATGGTCGGCTTCTGGGCGACGCTCTCGCTCAACATCCCCGACTTCTCGCGATTCGCGAAGTCGCAGCGCGCGCAGATCCGCGGTCAGATCATCGGTCTCGCGCCGACGATGTCGCTCTTCGCGTTCATCGGGATCGCCGTGACGAGCGCGACGCCGACGTTGTTCGGCGTGCAAGAGCCCATCTGGAACCCCATCGACGTGGTCAGCCGGATCGGCGGCGCGCTCATGCTCGTGGTCTCGATGCTCGCGCTCAGCATCGCGACGCTCAGCACCAACATCGCCGCCAACGTCGTCTCACCGGCGAACGACTTCTCGAACCTCGCGCCGGGCAAGCTCTCCTACAAAGGCGGCGGCTACCTGACGGCCGTCCTGGGAATCCTGATCCTGCCTTGGAAGCTCATCGAATCGAGCCACGGCTACATCTTCACCTGGTTGATCGGCTATTCGGCCCTGCTCGGACCCATCGCCGGGATCATGCTGGCCGACTATTACCTGATCCGGAATCGGGAATTGGTCGTCGAGGAGCTCTATCGCCACGACGGCCGCTACGGCCGGTGGAATGGCGCCGCGTTGATTGCCCTCGTGATTGGCGTCTTGCCGAACGTCCCGGGATTCCTGGCCGAAGCGTCTCCCCGCTATTTCAAGGACCTCGTGCCGGGATTCTTCTCGACCGTGTACCAATATGCCTGGTTCGTCGGATTGGCCATCTCGATGGGCGTGTAC
>JADZFZ010001174.1 GCA_020854145.1 Deltaproteobacteria bacterium
GAACTCGCGCTTGAGCCGCTCGACGTCGGCCGCCGACAGGCCCTCGGGCAGCACCTTCAGCGCGACGTCGAGCCCGCGCTGCTCGTCGTGCGCCAGGTACACGACGCCCATGCCGCCCGCGCCGAGCTTCCGCTTCAGTCGGAACCGCTCCGTTCCCCGAAACGCGTCCTCGGCGTCGTGATGCTCGACCTCCATCTCCCCGAGCGAGCGTAACAGGCGCCCCCAGGGAAGCTCCCACCTCCGTCTTCGCGCCCGCGAGTCGGCCACGCGGCGCCGTGCAGCCGGTGTCCTCGCCAGAGGTCACCTCGGCGCTCTGCGACCGACCTCGTTCGCGGACAGTGCCGCGCGCCCGCGCGGCGACGCGCGGTGGAACAGCGGCTGCACCAGCCGGCGTCGCGCTGGAGGTGACCGAATGCGACGCGCTTCGTCATGGAGCTTCTCCCTGTTCTCACGCACGACGAGGCACGCGGCGCTCGTCGTGCTCGCGATCGGATGGCTGGGCGGAGCGACGAGCTCGCCTGCTCGCGCGCAAGAGGAGCCGAGCGCCGACGAGCGCGCCCGTGCGCGCTTCGAGTCGGGTCGCGCGCACTACGACGCGGGACGCGTCCCCGAAGCCCTCGCCGACTTCGAGGCTGCGTTCGAGCTCTCGCGACGACCGGCGCTCCTCTACAACGTCTACCTGTGTCGGCTCGACCTCGGCGACGTCGAGCAGGCCGTCGACGCGCTGCGCCGCTACCTCGCCGAGGCGAGCGTCGAGCAGACCGAGCGCACGAGCCTCGAGGCGCGTCTGGTCGAGCTCGAGCGACGCGTCGCGCTGCGCGCACGTGCGGTCGCGCCGGAGCGGGTGCGATCGCGGCGAGAGGCGCCTACTCCGCCGCGGGTCCTCGAGCTGGACACCGGCGACGACCGCGGGACCAACGTCGCCGCGTGGGCGCTCGTGAGCTCGGGCGCCGTGGCGATGGTGACCGGCGTCGTGCTGCTCGCCATCGCGCAGTCGGACATCGACGAGGTGGCCGACGGCACGCGCTGGTCGGAGGTCTCGGGCTCGTATCGTCGCGCGCCCGTCGCCTCGGGCGTCGGCCTCGGCGCGCTCGGCGCGGGGCTCGCGGCGCTCGGGACGGGCACTGCGTGGCTCGTCGTGGAGACGCCGTGAGGCGCGCGACGATCGGCCTCGCCCTCGTCTTCGCCGCGTGCACCGCGACGATCCCGGAAGGCCAGCTCGTCTGCGCGAGCTCGAACGAGTGTCCCGGCGGCTGGCACTGCGTGTCGGGGTACTGCGAATCGTCGCGCCCGACGGTGACCGCTGCACCGCCCGACGCGTCGCCTCCGGACCAGCCCGACGCCACAGATCCCGACGCACGCGTCATCGGTCACGAGACGGGCGTTGCCGATGACGCGACGACGACGCCGAGCGACACGGGCAGCCCGGATGCGGACACAGGCGACGCCGACCTCGACGCCGGCGCGCCCGACCTGGACGCCGGATCACCCGACGCCTCCGCCGTCGACGCCGGCGCGCCCGACCTCGACGCCGGATCACCCGATGCCTCCGACGTCGACGCCGGCACCTCCGACTCCGGGTCGGACGCCGGGCCGGACGTCGACTCCGGCGACGGCCACGACGCAGCGATGGTGCCCTGCGAGGAGCTCCCCGATCCGCCCGACGACCTCGCAGTCGACTCGAACTGCGACGGCGTGGACGGCGAGCGCGGGCCGCTGACCGCGATGATCTACGTCACGGTGGTCGGCGCCGGCACCCACCGAGGCGACTCGCCGGAGAACGCCGCCACGCTGGAGGAGGCGTTCGCCATCGCAGCCGTGGAGCCGCGTCAGGTGATGCTGATCGACGCCGGCTTGCACACGCTCACGGAGCCCGTCTCGATCCGGCGTCGTCTGTCGATCCACGGCGGCTACGATGCGTCGTTCTCGGCGCGACCGGGCCGCACGTCGGTGACCGTCGATGCCCGCAGCGCAATCCGCATCGAGACGCTCGAGCAGGTCCGCATCGACGCGGTGGACGTGACGACGACGGATCGCACCGCGATCGGTGACTGGAGCGCGCCGATCGTGATCGTGCGCAGCCACGACGTCGGGTTGCGTCGCATGACGATCGTGTCGGGCGCGGGCGGACCGGGCGCGGCGGGAGCCGCCGGATCGACCGGGTACGTCGGCGCCAACGGTCTCTCCGCGAGCACCCCGTCGGGATCGAGCGGAACGAGCGGCGCGCTGCCCGGCGGCAACGGCGGACGCGGAGGAAACGGAGGGAGCGCGTCGTCGTCGGGCAGCCCGGGGGCCGCCGGCGCGCTCTCGACGGCGAGCTGCGGAACCGGTGGCGCGGGTGGGGCACGCGGCTCGAGCTGCGCGATCGGGAGCAACGGCTCGTCGGGAGTGCGTGGATGCAGCGGCACGGTGGGCGTAGCGGGCGAGAACGGCGCGAGCCTCGGAGCCATCGTCGGCGACGATTGGCGGGCGACCTTCGGCAGCGACGGCGCACCAGGAACGGCCGGCGGGGGGGGTGGCGGCGGCGGCGGCGGCGGCGGTCAGACGGGCGCGACGTGTGTCGACGACGGCGGCTCGGGTGGCGGCGGCGGCGGCGGCGGCGGCGGGCCGGGTGGAGCCGGTCGCGGTGCGCAGGGCGGCGGTGCGTCGATCGGCGTGATGCTGGTCGACGCCACGGTCACGGTCGAGGACGTGACCATCGAGACGGGGCCGGGCGGCGCGGGAGGCGCAGGTGGGCGCGGCGGTTCCGGCGGCAGCGGCGGGCTCGGAGGTGCTGGCGGAGGACGCAACAACGACGGCGGTGCAGGTGGGCGCGGCGGTGACGGAGGCCGAGGTGGCAACGGCGGTTGTGGCGGCAGTGGTGCCGGTGGCCCTTCGGTCGGTGTGTATGGGTACGGTCGCTCGCTGATCGGGCCCGCGGCTGCCTTGGCGATCCGCCATGGCGAGGGCGGCGCAGGCGGTACGTGCGACGGCTCCACCGCGGAGTCGGGCGCCTCGCTGCAGACCTCGGGCGTCACCCTGCTGTAACGGTTAGGCTGCTTCCCTGATGCGGCCGCATCCGACAGCGCTCGCGCTCGCGCTCGTCGGGTGCAGCATCCTGGACGATCGCGTGCAGCTGCCGACTTGCAGCAGCCACGAGCAGTGCGCGGCGCTGGTCTCGGACGATCCGAGCTGCTTGTGGTTTCGCTGCATCGAGTCGCGCTGCGTGCAGATCGTCGTCGATGCGGATGGCGACGGCGCCGGCGCCGCTGCGTGCGTGGACGCCCACTGCACCGACGACGACGGTGCGTGCGCGAGCCGCGACTGCGACGACGAAGACCGGGCCGTCTTCCCCGGCGCGCCGGAGATCTGCAACGGCATGGACGACGACTGCAACGGGCTGCTCGACGGGCCCGACGAGGACGACGACCGCGACGGCCACGCGGACCTCTGCGCGGGTGTGGCCGCCCGCGACTGCGACGACGACGATCCCTCCGTGTACGTGGGCGCGCGCGAGCGATGCAACGGCGTCGACGACGACTGCTTCGTGGGTGGGCTCCCTCGCGCTTCGGGCGGTTCGGTGCCGGAGCCGCTCGAGGATGCGGACGGCGACGACCACGCCGCGCCCGACGCGCCCTGCGAGAGCGGCGCTCCCGACGAGCTGCCGAAGGACGACTGCGACGACACGCAGCCGACGGTGCACCCGGGCGCGCGCGAGCTCTGCGACGGCTTCGACAACGACTGCGATGGGATCCCCGACGACTGGAACGACGGAGACACCGGCACGAGCTGCGTGCCGATCGATCTGGCGACGGGGGACTCGCACTCGTGCGTCCGGATGGTCGACGACAGCGTGGTGTGCTGGGGCGAGCCTGGCTACCGGCTCGGAGCCGCGGACGACCTCGACGCCACGCAGGCGCAGTCCGCGGTCGTGCCGAGCGACGAGCCGCTCGTCGACGTGGCCGCGCTGAACTCCGGCACCTGCGTCGCCCAAGCGTCGGGCCGCGTCCGCTGCTGGGGACCGAGCTCGCTCGTCACGCCCCGCATGCCCGAATGGACGGGCAACGACGTCGGCACGGTCGACGGCCTCGAAGGCGTGAGCTTCGTCGTCGGTGGCGACGAGAGCGCATGCGCGCTGAGCCACCGGGGCGTCGAGTGTTGGGGGCGATCGGCCGACGGCGCGATCGATGGCGTGCCCGGACGCCTCACGCCGGTTCCACCGACCCTCGTCGCAGGGACGGAAGGTGCCAACGACATCGACGCGTCCTTCTATCACGCGTGCGCGGTGGTCTCGGGTCGCGTCGTCTGCTGGGGCACGGCCATCTACGGCGCGCTCGGTGGCGTTCCGCCGCCAGACGAGCTCACGGTCGTGGTCCCCGGCATCGAGGACGCCGTCGAGGTCGCGACCGGTTTGTTCTTCACGTGCGTGCGCCACGGCTCTGGTGCGGTGTCGTGCTTCGGCGACCCGGCGTTCTCGGGTGGCGAGGCGTGCCGAACGTGCCCGGAGAACACCACACCCCGGCCCGTGGAGGGCCTGACCGACGTGGTGTCCATCGATGCGTACAGCCGGCACGTGTGCGCCGTCCGGGCAGACGGCTCGGTGTGGTGCTGGGGCCGCAACCAACACGGGCAGCTCGGCGACGGGACCGACGTCGATCCACGCCTGGAGCCCGTGCGATCGATGCGCGTGCGCAACGCGACACGCGTCGAGACGGGAGCCTTCCACACGTGCGCCCTCACGTCGCGGGGCGTCTGGTGCTGGGGGCGACAGGTGTTCCATCGGCTGGGCGACGGGCGGCTCGACGGGCAACGCGCCGTGGCCGCGCCCGCCTCGGTGCTCTTCCGTCCGCTTCAGCTCACCGCGTCGGTCGATGCATCGTGCTTCCGCATGCCGGACCTGTCGGTGCGGTGCAGCGGCCGTCTGCAGGCGCGCGAGAGCTGCTACGCGCTTCCCATCGACGTCGGCCCTGCGGTCGACATCGACCTGGCGGAGGGCGACGGAATGGCGCTGTGCTCGGTCACGGCGCGGTTCGAACGCGCCCCGGGCGGCGGAGGGCCGCTCGATCGCAGGGTGCGATGTCTCGGCAACACGCAGCGCCATGCGTTCCTGTCCGGCGACCGCATCGACGGCGAGGTCCCCTTCGACGGCGACCCGATCGACGTCGCCGTGGGGACCGATCACGCGTGCCTGCTCGATCGCGACGGCGACGTCTACTGCTGGGGCGCCGGTGGTCAGGCGCAGCTCGGCAGCTCGAGCCCGACGCGGGAGGGTTGTTACACCGTCCGCGACGGCGAGGTGATCGGTGTCGAGGTGCCCTGCTCGACGACACCGGTGCGCGCGGAGCTCGACGCCCCGGCGACCGCGCTCGCCGCGGGGCGCAACCATGTGTGTGCCATCGTCGACGATGGCGCCGTGGCGTGCTGGGGTGACAATCGCGAAGGTCAGCTCGGGCGCGGATCCCGCGCGACCGAGGGAGGCGTCGCCCCGGTGGTCGGTCTGCCACGCGACGATCCCGCGACCGCGATCGGTGCGGGCGGCGACTCGTCGTGCGTCGCGCTCCGGAGCGGCGCGGTGTGGTGCTGGGGACGCGCGGTGGATCGGGGTGGAGGCGGCACCACGCCGCGACCCGTCGAGGGTCTCGCGGGCGTCGCGCAAGTCGCGCTCTCGCGCGGCGCCGGGGACGACAGAGCCGCTGTCTGCGCGCGCTTGACGAGCGGGTCGATCCGCTGCGTCGGCTCCAACGTCGAAGGACGGCTCGGCGGCACCCTGCGACCCTGCGTCCCGGGGCTCTGCACCTTCGTCTCCGACCCTGTCTCGTCGCTGTTCGACGACGCCGTCGATCTCGCGTGCGGTCGGGCGCACTGCTGCGCCACGCGACGGTCGGGTCAGGTCACGTGCTGGGGCAGTCGCACGGAGGGGCAACGCGCCGACGGATGGCGAGTCGAGGACATGACCGAGACCGCGTCCACGATCGATCTCGTCGCGTTCGAGGACATGGCCGATGCCCCGGAGTGCATGACCGCCGCCCCCGCACAGTGACGGTGGCTCGATGCGACGGCGCGACGAGGCCGCTATCATGGCCTCGTGGCTCGCCGACGATCGCTCTCGTGGTTGGCGCTCGCGGTCTTGGGCTCCGTGCTCTGCGCGGCGTCACCCGCGACTGCGGACGAACCGTCGACCGATGCGACCGCCCCCATCGCGGGCGAGGCCGCGCGCACGATCTTGCGAGGCACCGCGCTCTTCGACCGTGGCCACTACGACGGCGCGCTCGCGCAGTTCTCGTCCGCCTACGAGCAGATGGTCGACCATCCTCGCCGCCATCAGGTGCTCTACAACATCGCGCTCTGCCACGAGCGCTCCTTCCGCTACGACCGAGCGATCGCCTTCTACGAGCGATACCTGCGCGAGGGCGGCACGCGCGAGCCGCAGGCGGCCGAGGTGCGATCGATCCTCGAGGCGCTCGACGGGCTGCTCGGCACGTTGCGCCTCGTCACGAACGTCGCGTCCTTCGAGGTCTGGATCGACGGGCACCACGTGGCGGACTCGACGCGCGTCGTCCGTCTTCCAGCGGGGCCGCACGTGGTCGAGGTGCGGGCAGACGGCCATCTCGCCGCACGTCGCGAGACGCGGGTGCTCGTCGGGCGCGAGAGCCGCGTGCAGCTGCGTCTCGAGAGGATCGACGCGTACCGCGGCCTGCCCACGCCGATCTTCTGGGTGAGCGGCGGGGTCACGGCAGCGACGCTCGTCGGCGCCGTGGTCGTCGGGTTGTGGTCCATGGCGGACACGCGCGAGCTCGAGCTGCGTCTGGCCGATCCGACCAAAGCGTGGGACGTCACCGAAGAAGAGGTGCAGTCCCTCCAGACCCTCTCGCTGGCTGCGGACGTGCTCTACGCCGTTGGCGGTGTGCTCGCGATCAGCACGCTCGTGCTCGGTCTGCTGACCGACTGGAGCGGCGAGCCCGATGTCGCGCCTTCCGGGCTCGCGGCCCGACCGAACGGGTTCGTCGCGTGGTTCTGAGCGGCGGCGCGCCAGGCTCCGCGGCGGCCGCGCGCGATCCGTGGATCGGACGCGTGCTGCACGAGAAGTACGTGCTCACGCGCCTCCTCGGCGACGGCGGCATGGGCGCCGTCTACGAGGCCGTGCAAGGCAAGATCGGTCGCAAGGTCGCGGTGAAGGTGCTGCACACGATCATGGCGCGAACGGAGCGAGCCCGTGTTCGCTTCGAGGTCGAAGCGCGCGCGGCAGCGGCCATCGTGCACCCGAACATCGTCGAGGTCCTCGACTTCGGCGAGCTCGACGATGGCGGCGTGTACCTCGTCATGGAGCTGCTCGAAGGGAACGACCTCGGCGCAGAGCTGTCGGGCTCTCCGCTGCCGCTCGGGCGCACGCTCCACATCACGCGCCAGGTGTGCTCGGCGCTCGATGCGATTCACGCCAAGGGCGTCGTGCATCGCGACCTCAAGCCCGCGAACGTCTTTCTCACGGCGCGCGGCGGCGACACGTCCTTCGTGAAGGTGCTCGACTTCGGCGTCGCGAAGGTCGTGCAGGCCGAGGGTGGCCTCCTGAGCGCGCACACCGCGACGGGCCAGATCATGGGCACGCCCATGTACATGTCGCCGGAGCAGGCGCGCGGCCTTTCCGACGTCGATCGGCGCACCGACCTCTACGCGCTCGGCGCGATCGTGTTCGAGATGCTCACGGGCCGACCTCTGTTCGACTCGCCGAGCGTTCCCGATCTGTTGCTTCAGATCTGTCACGGGCGGCAGCCGCGACTGCGCGAGCACCGTCCCGATCTGCCGCCCGAGCTCGACGCGATCGTCGCGCGGATGATCGAACGCGATCGCGCCCTGCGCTACCCGACGGCTGGCGAGATCGCCGCGGCGCTCGCGGCCATCGCGCTCGACGACGTTCCGTCGCACGCGCCGAGCTCCGGGCCCGCGGCGACGGTCGCTTCGATCGACGTGCCGGCACACCGGTTGGAGGAGCTCGCCGTCGCCGCAACCGAGCCCGACACGGCGTCGCCCGTGAGCGACCTACCGCCGAGGCCGGCAGCCGCCGTGCAGGCGCCTCCGGACGCGTCCGACCTGCTCGATTCGGCCGTTGAGCGTCGCCCGCGCGCGGGCGACGCGAGCGTCGCACCGCACCTGCCGCAACGATCCCTGCGCGGGTGGATCGCCGCGGGCCTGTTCCTGAGCGCCGGCGCGATCGTGACGATCGCGGTGTCGAGCTCGCGAACCACGACGGTGAACCGACCGCCGGCACCGAATGCCCGACCGAGCGAGCCCGTCGCGCCGCGCGAGAGCACACCACCCATCGCGCTCGACCCGCCGGCTGCCCGCTCGGCGCCCGACACGATCGAGGCGGCACTGCACCCCGAGGTCCCCGGCGAAGCCGCAGCAGCCACCGTGGCCAGCGACGACCCGCGCGCCGCGACCGCAGAGCGCCCGCGTGCTGGACGAAGAGAACGCCCGACGCGCGAGAGCCAGGCTGCCGCAAACCCGGTCTCGGCGCCGCCCGCCATCGCGCCCGTTGCTCCGCCCGACCCGCCCGCAGAGCCGGCGCGCCCTTCCGAGCCACCTCCCGCCGCTCCTGCGCCGACGGAGCCCCGTCCAGCCGGTCAGCGCGACATCATCCGTCTCGTCGTTCCGGACCGCGCGACGGCACCTCGCTGATCCGCATTGGCTCGATCACGTGAAGCCTGGTTCCACCAGCCCGCTGGTCGGCAGCTCGCGGACGAGCCGTCCGTAGTTGACGTCGAGCCACTCCGCCGCGGTGACGTACGCACCGTGATCGCCGGGTCGGGCACTTCGTCGAGGGCACCGACTCGGCGAATCGAGCTCCACCGCTACGTTTCGCGCTTCAGACCGTGCAGGCGCATGAGCCCGTAGACGTGCGAGCGCGCGACGTCGAGACGGCGACCCGCCTCCGAGACGTTCCAGTCGCACGCCTCGAGCACGGAGAGCACGTAGCGCTTCTGGAATCGGCGCATCGCTTCCTGGAGGCTCGCAGCCTCGTCGCTCGCGTCGTCGCCTTCGGTGGGGAAGAGATCCCTCGGCTCGACGAGGCTCGAGCCACGCATGTGCGCGTTGAGCACCGCGGACTCGAGACGGTTGGCGAGCTCGCGAACGTTGCCCGGCCAGTCCGCGTGCAGCACGGCGCGCAACGCGGCCGACGACAGCCCACGCACGTCGAGCGCGTGTCGCTCGACCGCCAGCCGGACGAGCTGCGCGGCCAAGAGCGGCGTGTCCTCGACCCGCTCCGCGAGCGACGGCACCTTCACCTCGAGCACGTTGAGCCGGTAGTAGAGATCGTCTCGGAAGCGTTTCTGCGCCACGAGCGACGGTAGATGCGCGTTGGTCGCGGCGAGCACGCGGACATCGGCGCGACTGGGCTTCGACGCGCCGAGACGGTAGTACGTGCGCGACTGCAGGAGCGTCAGCAGCTTCGCCTGCGAGACCAGGCTGAGCTCGCCGATCTCGTCGAGGAACAACGTGCCGCGATCGGCGGCCTCCACCTTCCCGACGACGCCACCACGGGGCACCGCCGAGTGGGCGCCCTCCTGCGCACCGAAGAGCTCGTTCTCGAGCAGCGCGTCCGGCAACGCCGCGCAGTTCACCTCCACGAACGGACCACCCGCGCGTCGACTCGCTCCGTGGACCGCGCGCGCGAGCAAGCTCTTGCCGACTCCGGTCGCGCCCGTGAAGAGCACGTCCACGTCGAGTGGCGCCACGAGCCGCAAGCGCTCGATGACGTCGGCCATCGCGCGGCTGCGATGACGGACGTGTGCGAACGGGCCTCCCGCGGGCACGCCGTCCGCGGGGCGCAGGCGCGTCAGGTTCGCTTCCAGAAACGGCGTGATCGCCCGTCCGAAGTACGACAGCTCCCGCTGCGCCTCGACGTTCACCTTCAGCGACTGCGTGCTGCCCTGCAGGTACACCACGCCGCGCAAGTCACCGCGAGCGATCGGCGCGCAGACGACCGCCTCGATCGCGTTGTCCTGCACGCTCGCGCGATTCTGGAATCTCGGATCGGTCACCGCCGACCCCGTCACGACGACCTCGCCGCTCGCGAGCGTCTGCGCGACGATGCCCCGCGAGATCGTGCGCTGGATCTCGGTCACGCGGGCCGCGTCGCACCCGTGCGAGGCGCACCACTGGACGGAGCCCGAGGCGTTCAGGTCGTCGAGCTCGATGTAGCCCTCGCGTGCGCCCATGAGCTCGACCAGCAAGCGGAGGGCGCTCTCGAGCAGCTCCTCCGGCGCGCCCTCGACGTTCAGGTCGAGGAGGCTCCGATAGTAGCGGCCGAGCTTGCCGAGGCCGTCTTCCCCGTTTCCCACCCGACCACTCTAGCGCGCGCCCCCGCGCAACCAGCCGTCGATCCGCTACGCTCCGCCACCGTGCACGCTCGTGCGTCTCGGCTCTGGTGGCTCGTGCTCTCCCTGAGCGCCGGGTCGGTGGCGTGCTCGTCCGACGACGAGAGCGCGCGCATCGACGTCGTCGTGCGCGAAGGCGATCGCGGCGTGC
>JADZFZ010001175.1 GCA_020854145.1 Deltaproteobacteria bacterium
CACCGACCGACGACTCGCGTGGTGCCGAGCGTGAGCGGGGTGCGACAGACGAGGCGCGCGGTCGATGGCTCCATCGGCACCGGCTCGGGCGGACGCGCGGCGCGCGATTGAGCGCGCGTGAACGACGCGACGATCTCGGGGGTGGCTGCGTGGAGCAGGCCCTCGAAGAGGAAGTGCCAGGTCCGCTCGCACTCGGCGCGGCGAGGACAGCGACCCGTCTCGACGCCGAGCGAGACGGCGTGTCCGTCGATCAACAGATGGAATCGGGTCTCGCGCGTCCTTTCGCGAACACGTGCGGAGCCGGTGGCCATCATCGGACGCGGGTGGGGCTGCGCGTAGGCTGCGTGGGACGCGAACGCAGAGAGCGCTGCGAGGAGCACGGCGCCGGATGCGGCGCGCCGACGGGACACCCCGATCATGCGGGGTCGAGTCTGCGGGACGGGCGGGCGACGGACAATGGCACTGGCCAGACGAGACCACACCGGACACGCTTGCCGCGTGATCGCGCCGTCGTCTCGCGTCGCGTGTCTCGCGGCCTTGGTCGCAACGGTCGTCGCGTCGGGGTCGTCGCTCGTGCGAGCGCAGGACGACGAACGCGGGACGACGAACGCCGCACCCGGTCGCGTGCGACCGACGCTCTATCCGACGCGGTTTCGCAGCGCGCTCGATCCCGGATCGATGCACGGCGGCGACGTCGATCTGACGGTCGCGACGGGTCTGCCGCCGCTGGGGATCGCGGGCGACGTCGGGCTCGGCCTCGGGTTCGTCGCGGGGCTCGGTGCGTCGCTGCACGGGGCCAGCACGATGGTGGTCGCGCCGCGCATCGCGTGGGGGCTCTCGGCGGAGCTCGCGTTCGCAGCGCTTCGCGTCGGAGTGGATCTGCCCATTTTCTTGGACGATCGAGAGGTCGCTCCGGACACCGTCTCCGGAGGTGACCTCGATCTGATCGCCGAGCTGCGCGCCGGGCTGACCCTGCTCGCGGCGATTCGCCTCTACGCGGTCGCGCGTGCACGAGTCGTGGTCGATGGCTCGCCGCCGATCGATGCGCTCGCAGGCACTCGGCGCGGGGTTGCCGTCACGCCGCTGCCCGGCGCGGGCATCGGCATCGAGGGTCGCGTCGCGCGCGCGTGGATGCTCGGGCTCGAAGCGAGCGGCGACCTCTCGGTCAGCGGGTACGCGACGCAGCAGATCGCGGCGAAGCTCGCGTGGGGCATCGGCCGCTGACGCTCGGGTCGACGAGCTATGCTCCGTGTGTGTCCGGCCCTGCCGAGAAGGCGCGCATGACGTTCCCCGAGTTCGTGGCGTTCGACGATGCGTCGGACGGAAAGCACGAGCTCGTGGACGGTGAGGCCTATGCGATGGCCGGCGGCACCATCGAGCACGGGCGTCTCGCGATGGCGCTCGGAGCCGCGCTCGCGATCGCGCTTCGGGAAAAGCGGTGCACGATCCTGTCGTCCGATGTCCGGGTCCGCGTTCGCAAGACGGGCCTCGTGACCTATCCCGACCTCACGATCGTCTGCGGTCGTCTCGAGACCGATCCGGACGACGACCAGACCGTCACGAATCCCGTCGTCCTCGTCGAGGTGCTGTCCGACTCGACCGAGGCGTACGACCGAGGCGCGAAGTGGGCGCACTACCGGCGTCTGCCCTCGCTGAAGGAGTACGTGCTGGTCTCTCAACGAGAGCGCCTCGTGGAGGTCTTCCGTCGCAACGAGGAAGGCATCTTCGAGCTGCGCGAGTGGCACGAAGGCGAGGTGGTGGAGCTGGCCTCGATCGAAGCCCGCATCGCGGTGGACGAGATCTACGCGAACCCTCTCGCAGGCACCGACGGCTGACCCGTCCGCGCGTCAGACGGGCGGCTTCTGCCCCGCGATGACCCGCGATCCGATCGCGACGGCGATCATCGGGATCAGGATCGCGGCCGCCAGCGTCCAAGGGCCGCCGGTCACGAGCGTCTTCCACGGCAAGAGCGCGTACACGCCCAACGCAGGCAGTGGCGCGAGCAGCGCGGTCAGCCATCCGCGGCGCCCGGCCGGCAACGTGCGGACCTTCACGCCCAACAGCGCGAGGTCGGTCACCACCAGGAACGTGCAGAACACCGCCGCCCACACGCTGCCGACGAGCATCCCCGTGCCCCAGGCGATGGCCTTGCCGAGGTTGCCGCCGAGATCGAAGCCCAGCAGGACGTACGCCGTGATCGCCCCATAGACGCTGATCCAGGGGGCCAGCAGCGTGGGCGTGAGCCAACCCGCGACGGTGGGTCGAACGTATTCTCGCGTCATGGTCGAGCTCCTTGGATCCCCCTGAGGGGCCGCACCTCATCCTACGGACGACGATCGTCGCATCTTACGACGCACGGCCGCCGAAACTTGTTCCCGCCAACCGTTCGCCCCGAGCAACGTCGAGGGGCGCGATGGGTGCTTCGACGAGCTAAGAAGAAACAGCCCCACCCTTCGGGTGGGGCAAATGTTTCGTGCGACGTGGGTCGGCGAAGCCGATCCGCAACTCAGCACGAACGGTTTCTCGTCACCCCGCTCACAACGGCTCGCCGGTCTCGGGGTCGACCTCGCCGGGGTAGGCGGGCTCGCGGCCG
>JADZFZ010001176.1 GCA_020854145.1 Deltaproteobacteria bacterium
CGTCGCCTCGTGGCGGGCGCCCGCCCGCTCGACCCGGATCCGGCGGCGCTGCTCTCGCCGTGCGATGGCAAGGTCCTCGATCGCGGGCCCGTCGACATGGGCGGAACCCTGCGGATCAAGGGGCGCCTCTATCGCGCCGGCGACCTCGCGGGCGAACGGCACGCGGAGAAGTACGACGGTGGCGATTTCGCCGTCATCTACCTGTCGCCCCGCGACTATCACCGCGTCCATGCTCCGGCATCGGGCCGCCTGGTCGCGCTCGAGCACGTGCCCGGTCTGCTGCTGCCCGTCAACGCGCTCGGGGTGCGGCTCGTGCCCCAGCTCTTCGCGCGCAACGAACGGTTGGCGTTCCACTTCGAGACCGACCTCTTCGGGCCCATCTGCCTGGTGATGGTGGGCGCCGTGGGTGTGGGCCGCATCACCGTGCCGTTCGACGACCTGACGACCAATCGCGCCAACGGCTCGCCCACCACGCGTCGGTTCGAGCCGGCCCGCAGCGTCGCGCGCGGCGACGAGATCGGGACGTTCCATCTGGGGAGCACGGTGGTCCTGTTCCTCGCGCCCGGCAGGGCCTCGCGATCGGGCCCGGCTCCCGGCGAGGACGTCTCGATGGGGCGCTCGATCGGACGCGCGCTGGAGTCTGCGTGAGCGAAAGCGGCGACGACGATCTCGGGGTGGATGGCGGCGCTCGACTTTCGTCCGAGAGCCTCCGGGATCGGCGGAGGACGCGGAGGTTGCGCCGGGCGCTGCGTGTCCCGGTCGACGAGGTTCCGCGTCCCGCGGGGCGGGCGGACGACTCCCCGCCCGCGAAGGAGCCGACGGAGCGAGACAAGCGCGTCAGCGTCGTCGCGGCGCGCATCGTCACCATCAGCGCGGCGCCTCCGCCTCCGCCTCCGCGCGCGACGCTGACCGAGTCCGGAGACGAGCTCGACGTCGACCTCGAGGTCGAGGCCGTCGCGGAGCCGTTGGCGATCCCCACTGCGCGCGGGCTCGCCGCGCCGATGCCGCCTCGTCCACCCGTGGACGAGACCATGCGCTCGGTCGAGGTCCCGCTCGATGCGGCCCTCGACGACGAGATCGACACCATCCCCCCGGCGCCGGAGGCTACGCCCACCACGCAGGCCATGCCGCCTCCACCGCGGCTGCCCGGCTTCGCGGAGGCGCGCGACGACGGCGCCAGGCTGGCCGAGCTCGCGGAGGATCTCGACGGCGCACGGCTCTCGACTCCGGACCTGACCGACGTGATCGTCGAAGAGGAGGGTAAGCCCACTCCGATCCCCGATCTCGAGATCGTCTCCCCGGCGCCCGCGCCGCCCAGCCCCGCGCGTGGAGCGACGCCTCCGCCTCCCCCTCCTCGACCGCCCAGCATCCCGCCCCCCGCACCCTCGGCGCGCGCGCCGAGCATCCCGCCTTCCGCGCACCCCTCGACGCCCGTGGCGGCGGTGCCCGTCCTGTCGGAGGCGCTGCTCGGCGAGCCGTCGTCGCCGCCCCCACCTGCGCCTGCGGCCGCCGCAGCCGTCGCTGCTGCGCCCGTGCCCTCACCGGCGCCCGCGGCCGCGCCCGCGCCGCCTCCACCGCCGTCGTCGAGCGCCGTGCTCGCGCCCCCGGCCGCCGCTCCGCACGAGCCCGCGGCGCCTCCTCCGCCGCCCGCGGCCGCGCCCCCGCAGCCCCTGGCCGTCGCGGCCATCCAAGCTCCCGCTCCGACGATCGCCGAGCTCCCGGACGGCGGCGACGGCTCCCTCGATCCGCACAGCGACCAGACGAGCGCCGAGGCGCTGCAGCAGGAGCACGCGGAGTCGCAGGACGCGCCGACCGTCCCGCGGAAGAAGAAGAAACGCCACAAGCCCTGGTTCGACGACTTCTTCAACGACGACTACCTGCGCACCTACGTGCCTCCCACGCCGGAGCAGACGCGCAGGCACGCAGACTTCATCGACGACAGTCTCGGGCTCGCACCCGGCGCGAGCGTGCTGGATCTCGGCTGCGGCCAAGGACGACACGCCATCGAGCTCGCGCTCCGCGGGTACAAGGTCGTCGGCCTGGATCTGTCGATCCCGATGCTCGCGACCGCCGGGGACCTCGCGCAGGAAGCCGGCGTGAAGATCAACTTCATCCACGGCGACATGCGCGAGATGACGTTCGAGGCTGCGTTCGACGGCATCTACTGCATGGACACGACCCTCGGGTACTTCGACGACGAGGTGAACCGCGACGTCATCGCGCGCGTGCACAAGGCGCTCAGGCCCGGCGGGATGCTGCTCCTCGACGTCGTCAATCGAGACTTCGTCATGCGCCATCAGCCGAACCTCGTCTGGTTCGAGGGCGACGGCTGCGTGTGCATGGAGGAGACGGACATGAACTACATCACGTCCCGCCTCCTGGTGAAGCGCACCATCATCCTCGAGGACGGCCGCCAGAAGCAGTCGGAGTACTCGATCCGCCTCTACTCGCTGCACGAGCTCGGTCAGCTCTTGCACAACCTCGGCTTCCGCGTCGCGGAGGTCTCGGGGCGCCTGACCACGCCGGGCGTGTTCTTCGGAGCGGAGTCGCCGCGGCTCGTGATCCTCGCGGAGAAGCGCGCCGCCGACCTCGGACCCCCGACGGGCCTCATGGCCGGCTTGCCCAGCCATGGCACCGCGTCGGGGACGATGCAGGCGGTCACCAACCCGAACGCACCGCCCAAGCCGGACCCTTCCGGTGGGGCGCAGCCGAGCGCTTCGGCGCCCACGAAAGGGGACGGAACGGGGGGTCAGCCCCCGAGCGACTGAGCGCTCTTCGCCTCTCGCTCTCGCGCCGCCTACGCGCTACGAGTTGCGCTCTTCCCATGTCCGACGATTCGCCTTCCACGCCCCCACCCCCGAGCCCCGACGAGCCTGCCGGCGCGGATGCCGGCTCGACACCGAGCGCCGAGAGCTCGGCTGCCAGCGCGTCGTCTCCTGCCGAGGCCGCAGCGACGGAGGTCGCCCGCGATGCGGCGCGCCCCGAGACCTCGGGGTCCGCGTCCGCCCCATCGAGCACGTCGCTGACCGATCAGGCCCGACGCCTTCGGCTGCCGTGGGCGAGATCGCGTACGGCCGGTGTCGTCGTCTTCGTGCTCGCGGGCGTCGCGCTCGCGCTGATGATGGCCAACGAAGGCCAGCTGCCGCGCGGCGCGCTCATCGGGCTCGTCGTCGCGCTCGTCGGAGCCGCCGGTCTGCTCGAGGCGCTCGGCGTGCGCACGCTCGACGTCGCGCGCTCGGCCGCCGGGCTGGTGGCCACGCGGTCGGTCGACTGGAAGGGCGTCTTGCTCCACCCCGGCACGCTGGGCGCGCTCGCGGCCATCGCGTTGCTCGCGCCGAGCATCGGGCGCTTCGCGCTCTGGGATCCCTGGGAGACCCACTACGGCGAGGTCGCGCGCGAGATCCTCGCCCGCGACGACTGGATCAGCTTGTGGTGGTGCCAGGACGGCTGGTTCTTCTCGAAGCCCATCCTGATCTTCTGGACCGAGGCGATCTCGTTGAGCGCGTTCGGGATCAACTACCTCCCCGACGCGAACCCAGCCAACTCGGAGATCGCCATCAGGTTTCCGGTTTTTCTGTTTTCTGTGGCAGCCGTGTCGTTGTGCGCGACGGCCGTCGGCCGCGTCTGGGGACGCCGGGCGGGCATCGTCGCGGGGCTCGTCCTCGCGACCACGCCCCACTTCTTCCTGCTCTCGCACCAGGCCATCACCGACATGTTCTTCGGTGCGAGCGTCGCGATGGCGATGAGCTGCCTGCTGCTCGCGTTGACGACCGATCCGGACCGGCAGGCGCCCGTCGTGCGCATCGGGCCCCTCGTGCTCTCCGCGCGTCATCTCGTGCTGGGCCTGCTGATCGCGGTGGCGCTTCCGCAGATCCTCTACCTCGTCACGCGCAACGTCACGATGGTCGAGGGGTTCCGGTTCGCGTGGCACGTCGACCGCTTCGAGTCGGGATCCGCCGGCAACGACCAAGTGCCGGGCAACCAACCGGGTGCGCCCGCGACGCCCGTCGTCAAGTGGCTCCAGCCGATCATTCAGGGCGGGATCTGGGCGGTGATGCTCGTGGGCCTGATCGCGCTGACGCGCAAAGAGACGCGCGTGCGGCACCTTTGGCTCCTTGCGTTTTACTTCTTCGCCGCGCTCGGCTTCATGGGCAAGGGCATCCCGGGCATCGCACTGCCCGGGCTGGTCGCGCTCCTCTATCTGGTGGCCACCCGCAAGTGGTCGCTCCTGCGCGACCTGCGAATCGGCTCGGGCGTTCTGTTGACGATCGTCGTCGCCGCACCGTGGTTCGTCGCGTGCACCGTTCGGCACGGCGATCAGTTCATCAACCGCCTGCTCATCCACGATCACATCAACCGCCTCGCGTCCGGTGTGCACGGCGACACCGGGAGCGTGCAGTACTTCATCTGGCAGATCGGCTACTCGGCGTTTCCGTGGATCGCGCTCGCGCCCGCGGCGATCGTGTCGTTCCTGTGGTCGGCCAAGGCGCGCTCCGGCAGCGACGACGACCCGCGCACCATCGGCTACCGCCTGCTGTCGCTGTGGTTCGCCGCGTCGTTCGCGCTGTTCTCGATCATGGTGACCAAGTTTCACCACTACATCTTCCCCGCCGTGCCGCCGCTCGCGCTCCTCGTCGCGGTGCTGCTCGACCGGTATCTCGCGGCGGCTCCCACGTTGCGCGAGCCCATCCGGCTCTTCGGCGGCATCGGGGGCGCCCTCGTCGGCGTCGTCGCGCTCGCGATCGGGATCGCGGGCCTGCTCGGCGATCCCCGCGGCGTGCATCCGTACGTGGAGCGGGCGCCGGGTGCGTCCACGCGTGATGCGACCCTCGCGTCGCGCGATCGCGTCGAGCGCCTGCGAGCGAGCGCGTGGAGCCCGGTCCCGTGCGCCGCGCTCATCGGTGTCGGGGCGCTCTTGCTCGGCGTGGTCGCGTGGAGCTGGCGACGCCGCGACGGCATCGAGGAGGACGAGACGACGGCCGATCGGGTGCAGGGTGCGACCGGCGGCGAGCAGACCGCGGGCGCGGCGGCAGGCGTGGTGCCCGTGGGGGCCGCGGCGCCGCCGCCACCCGCGGGCGCCGCACAGATGTCGGGCCCGGACCCGGCCGCGCGTGCCGCGGCCACGCGCCAGATCATCCTCGGTGCGGGCATCCTCGTGGTCGGCCTCGGCGTCACCGGAGCCACGTACTCCGCGGCCTCGGAGAGCCCATCGGGCGGGAGCTACGTGATCGCGTACGGCGCGATCCTCGCGGGCATCGTTCGCATCATCACGGCCCTGGTCCGGCTGCAGGGCGCCACGGTGCAAGCGCCGCTCGTGCCCGCGACGGCAGGCGCATCGGGCGGCTCGCCGCCTTCGGGATCTTCGGACGGCGCGCCCGAGACGGGGGAGGGCGCCCCCTCGGCGAGCGCGTCGGAAGACGTCCCCTCGCCCGTGCGCGTGCTGCTCGAAGGACACTGGCGATCGGTCGCGCTCGGCGCGGCGGCGGTCGCTGGCGCCATCGTCGTCGGCTTCGTCGGACGCGATCTCGCGTGGGTCACGACGGCGAAGCCCGCGGGCTACGAGCGCCTCATCCATCTCTTCGTCTACAACTACGAGCGCGTCTGGCCCGACGTGTTCGACTACTCGCCCATCCTCACGGGCTTCGCCGTCGTCGCCACGCTGCTCGCGTTCCTCCTCGCCTTCCGGCGGGTCCGCGCGGGCGCGTCGCTCGGCCTGCTGGCGTTCGGTGTCGTCTTCACCTACTGGACGCTCGACGTGTACATGCTCGACCTGACCCCGCACTGGAGCCAGGGCCCCGCCATCCGCAAGTACTACGAGGTCCGCCGCGGTCCCCACGAGGAGATCCTCGCGTTCCAGATGAACTGGAAGGGCGAGAACTTCTACACGGGCAACCGAGTGGGCGTGTTCGTCGACCTCGACACGACCGCGCTGCGTCGCTGGGCCGACCAGCACCGCGGCCAACGGCACTTCTTCCTCACCGAGCCGAGCCGCCTCAACGGTCTGCGCTCGGCGCTCGGCGGCAACGTCGAGGTCGAGCACATCACGACGGAGCGGGACAACAACAAGTTCGTCCTGGTGGCGGTCCGCTTGTGACGGTCCTCGTGGTCACGCCGACCTACAACGAGCGGCACAACCTCGAGCGATTCGTCGGCGGCGTCCACGCCGTGATGCCCGAGGCGTCGGTTCTCGTGGTGGACGACGCGTCACCCGACGGCACCGGGCGTCTCGCCGACGAGCTGGCCGCGCGCGATCCGCGGGTGGGCGTCATGCACCGGTCGGGCAAGCTCGGTCTCGGCACCGCCTATCTCGCGGCCTTCGGGCACGCGATCCGACACGGCTTCGACAACGTCGTGCAGATGGACGCCGACCTCTCGCACGACCCGCGCTACCTGCGGCCGATGCTGGACGCGATCGAGTCCGGCGCCGACCTCGTGCTCGGGTCGCGCAACGTCGAGGGTGGCGGCGTCCGCGGATGGGGCGTCGGCCGTCACGTGCTGTCGAAGGGCGGCAGCCTCTACAGCCGCGCGATCCTCGGCGTGCCCATCCGCGATCTCACGACGGGCTACAAAGCGTGGCGCGTGCCGGTCCTCGCCGCGCTCGACCTCGGCACCGTGCGGAGCGAGGGCTACTCGTTCCAGATCGAGATGACCTACCGGGCGATCCGGCGAGGCTTCCACGTGCAGGAGGTGCCCATCGTCTTCGTCGACCGCTTCGCGGGGCAGAGCAAGATGTCGCGCCGGATCTTCTTCGAGGCCGTCAGCATGGTGTGGAAGCTCCGCATCGACGCGGCGCTCGGCCGAATCTGA
>JADZFZ010001177.1 GCA_020854145.1 Deltaproteobacteria bacterium
GGTGCGAAGCCTGTTTCTCAGGGCTCGCGTGTAATCCCGGCCGATCGGTCGGCATGAGCGATGCTCGCTCGCGGGGGCGGAGGCGAGATGCGCATCGTGACCTGGGTGACCACGCTCGTCGTGGTCGCGGGAGGACCGATCTGCGCCGCGCGCGCGCAAGACGGCAGCGCGACGATCGTGCGGATCGAAGGCGACGACGTGTTCCTCGATGCAGGCGAGGAGCGCGTCTCGGTGGGCGACGATCTCGAGGTCCGCCGGACGATCGAGGTCCGTCACCCGATCACGCGCAGGGTGCTGCGCGACTGGTTTCCGGTCGGGCATATCCGCGTGGCCACCGTGCGCGCGCGGCTGTCGATCGCGCGGGCGCTCGGTACGCCGTGGCGACCGCTCGCCGCCGGCGACACGGTCGTGCTGCCGCCGCGTGCTCCCCCCGAGCCCGAGGAGAGCCCGAGCAACGAAGCGGCAGCGACGACGGCCTCGGAGTCGACGGCGCCGCCGGACGGCGCTGCGACGAGCGGTGGGTCCGACGACGGGGCCGAAGCCGCCGCACGGCGCCTCGTACGCGCGCGCAATCGACACGCGGCGGAGCTGCTCGCGGTCTTCGAGCGCACGCTGGGCCGCCCGCCCGAAGACCGGATCCGCATGCTCTCCGAGTATCTGAGCCTGAACGCCGACTCGCCTTATCGCGTGTTCGTCGGGCAGGAGATCCTCGCGCTGCAGACGTGGCTCGTCACCGGGGCGCGTCTCGAGTCGGTGCAGGCGGGGACCGTGCACTGGCAAGCGATCGAGCGCGCGCGCGTGCGCACGCCCCTGCAGATCGCGCTGCTCCTGCGACCCGAATCGGGCCTGCGCGCGCTCTTGCTGCACGCCCGGACCCTCCGCCGCGGGCGCGTGCCCGTGGTGTACCGCACGGTGCGCATGACGATCGATCGCGCGGGCCACGCACGTGCGCGCGTGCCCGACGATCTGCTCGACGGCGACGCGCTCGAGTACTTCGTGGAGGGCGTCTCGCGCGAGGGTCGCAGCGTCCCGGTGGTCGGCAGCGCGCCCGCACCGATGCTCGTGGACCTCGAGCCTCCGCCCGGCGTTCGACCGCGCGAGCTCGACCGGTCGCGCATCCGCGTGTCCGCGGAGATGGTCGACTTCGATCTCTTCTCCGGGCGCGACTGGTACTTCCTCGCCGAAGCGGACTTCCTCTATCGCGTCCGGTTCGGGCTCCTCTACGGCATCCGCGTCGGCTACGGCGTCTACCGCGGCCAGGGTGGAACCGTCGAGCAGCTCGACGAGCTCGGGGAGCCGCCGCGACCCGCGGGCTACACGTATGGCTACACGGAGCTCGAGCTCCGGCCCTTCGCGATCTTCTCCATCATCTTTCGCGCGACCGCCGGTCTCGGGCGACCCGACGACGCGAGCGTCGATCAGCGCGAGGGTCTGCGGGGTGGCTTCCAGGTCCGCGGTCGCATCGGGCGCGAGCGAGGCACGCACCTGCTCTTCGGCGCCGAGACGGTGCCGGAGCTCGGCCAGCGCGCGCTGCTCGGTCTCGCGTGGGAGGTCATCCCGAACGTTCCGATGGCCGGAGAGGTCCAGGTCACCGATCAGCCCGTCGCGGGCGACCTCGCCGTGCGCCTCATCTACGAGGTCGGCTACCGCGTCTCCGACGCGGTGTCGCTGAGCTCGCGGCTCTCCTACCAGGGCCGCACGATCGATCACGCGGGCCTCGGGGGCGGCCTCGCCGCCACCTTCGACTGGTGAAGGAGCGAGCCATGACCCGGACGGACCTCGTGCTCGGTGTCGCGGTCGCATGCTCGGTCGGGGCGTTCGCAACGAACGCGCTCGCCGAAGAGGACGCGCACCGCGTCCGTCACGTGCCGCCGACGATCATCGAAGGATCCCATACGTCGCTCGCCTTCGAGGTGGCCGACCTCGATCGCCTCGGTCGCATCGTCGTGCTCGTCCGCGGGCCACGGCGTCGGCAGCCCACCCTCGTGCGCGTCGAGCGCACGGAGATCGGCTGGGTCGCCATCCTGCCGCCGCATCTCGTGCGAGCTCCGTGGATCGAGTACTGGGTGGAGGAGCGCCTCGACGGGGATCGCCGCCGACCCGTCTTCGCGAGCGCCGCCGCGCCGCATCGCGTGCAGGTCATCGAGCGCGAGGACGAGCGCCGCGAAGCCGATGCGCTCGCGGTGCGCGGAGGTCGCGAGTCGCTGATCGTCCTTCGCGGTGAGTGGGTCGATTTCGGGCGACGTCGCGTCCGCGCGCTGCCGCAACGTTTCGCCGATCGCTACTACCGCGTCGAGGCGAGCTACGGATACGCGTTCTTCGCGTTCGTCGAGCAGATCCGCATCGGTGTCGGCACGGTGCGCGGCGAGTCCGTCGACGTGGACGCGCTCGTGGCGCCGCCCGGCGTCCCGCCACCCGAGGGCACCGACACCGACGTCGGCGTCGACTACGGCGTCGGCGAGATCACGTGGTACCTGCACGAGCTCTTGCGCGTGCGGACCTCGGCGCTGTTCGGGTTCTCGCAGGACGGCTTCGAGGTGGGAGGCGGCGCGGACCTGGTCATCGGTCGGGACCAGGGCACGACGCTCACGCTCGGGGGCGAGCTCGTCGGCCGTCTCGGCATGACCGGCAAGCTGCGCCTCGAGTGGTGGACCGTGCCGCGATTCCCGATGGGCGCACAGGTGGAGGTCACGACGTTCCCCTCGGGCAGCGACCCTGGCGTGCGCCTGCTCTACGACGTCGCGTGGGCGATGTACCCCGGCGCGCTCTTGCGTCTGCGGGGCGGCTACCAAGCGCGCACGAGCATCACCGGCGGTCCCGCGATCGCGGCCGAGGTCCAGCTCGCGTTCTGACGATCGCGCGTCAGAAGACGATGCAGCGCCACATGGCGTTGCCGTAGCCGTCGCCTTCGCACATGCCGGAGATCCCGCGAGGGCACATCACGCCCGTGATGCAGTCGCA
>JADZFZ010001178.1 GCA_020854145.1 Deltaproteobacteria bacterium
CGGAGACACCAGCAAGGCCAGCACGGCCGCGATCGAGCCGAACCGCATCGCCACCGCCGCGAGCGCGAGGGGCAGCACCAGGTCGAGCGGCGCGACGAGCGAGCCGACCGCGTTGACGAGCGCGGGCCGTCCGGGCAACGCGGCGTACGCGCGCGCTTGCGCGATGGGGTGCAGCGTCGCTCCGGCGGCGCCCACCACCGCGAGCGCGACGATCGCCAGCTCCACCGAGCGCGCGAGCGCGAGGACGACGAGCGCGGGCACGAGCAGCCCGAGCGCGCACGCGAGCAGCCGCAACGGCAGCACGCGCGCCGCGAGCAGTCGCTCGAGCACGACGAGCCCGACGAGCCCTCCGACCGTCCACACCGCGACGGCCACGGAACGCGCGAGCGGCGTCGCACCCAGCTGCATATCGAGGTGCACGACCGAGAACGCCACCAGGACCTCGTCGAGCAACCCGATCGCCGGCCCCGTGAGCGCCCAGAGCACGAGCGACGGACGCGCGCGCACCGTGCGGAGCAGCTCGCGCCATGCTGCACGGCGCTGCCGCCCGTTCGCACCGTCGGGCTCCGTGTTCGCGGCAGCCGGCCTCGCTCCCGTCTGCGGGAGCGCGTCGGGGGGAAGGTCCTCGTCGTCGTCGTCGATCGCCATCGGCCGATCGAGATCGCGCGCACGCGCGTGCACGAGTGCGAGACCCAGCGCCGAGGCGCCCGCCACGATCGCCGCGACCCGCCAACCGAGCCCGACCCAGGCCAGCGCCGCGAGCAACGCCGGCACCGCGAGGTCACCGAGCGCGCCCGCGAGCGTCAGTCGCGCCATCGTCCTCTCGCGCGCGTCGGGGCGCGACTCGACGAGCAACCCCTCCGACGCGGCGACCGCCAGACCGCTCGCGGGTCCGTAGAGCGCCAGCGCCGCGAACAGCACGTACGGCCCCGTCGCGAGCCCTGCCAGCACCGTCGCGACGCCGAGCACGGCGAGCGCGACGCTCGACACGGTACGCACGCGCGCCCCATCGGCCCACGCGAGCAGCGGCGTCTCGACGAGCAACGCGAGCGAGTGGAACGCAGCGATGATCACGCCGGCCGCCAGGCCAGGCGCTACCCCGAGGTCACGCGCGAGATCCGGCGCGCTCGCGGGCACGACGCCCGTGCCGAGCTCGTCGACGACCACCACCGCGAACAACGCGAAGACCGTTCGGCGCGAAAGACCGGATCAGATGCGCTCGGTGAAGTGCATGCCCCGAGCGTGAACGGTCCCTGCGCGCGAGGCAAGCACGCCTCGGCGTCGTCGCACGCGGCCACGAGCGCGACGTCGCCCCGACACGCACGCACGAACCCGCGACGGCTCCGACCGTCGTCGTGCACGCGGCAGCTCAGCACCGGCAATCGACGCGCGCTGAAGGTCATTGCACACGGCCATCGTGAGCGACGCGACGAGCCGCGAACGCTTCAGTGGTGGGTCGAGACCCAGAAGGTCGTGCTCCCATCTGCACGGCGATCAACTACTCCATCAATCAGAGAGACCGATTGCAGCTCATCCTCGAGGACGCCCGAATCCCGATTCACAACAAGAGCTCCGAGAGTCGATTGCGTGTCGTCGCGCTCGGCCGAAGGAACTTCCTCTTCTCCGGGCATCCACGCGCCGGCAGGAACCTCTGCGGCCCCCAGGCTCGAGCCGCCAGCAGACCGCGCCCAGCTGCGACCACGGGAGCGCTCCGCCCGTCAACGCCCTCGCCCGCGGCGCGACCACCTCGTTCGATGCTGATGGTTCCGGAGATTCTGGCCCACTCCGTTCCGGAAATTCTGGCCGTCCTCGCCGGTCGAACGACTACGGCCGTTTCACCACGGGCCAATCTGTCGCCGGCTGCGGCATGGCAAGCTCCTCTTGGTTACGTCAGCGAGGGCGGAGGTTCCCGGACAATGGGCATGTTCGATTGGTACGAGCCCGCAGGGGTCGACGAGTGCCCTCTGTGCCGGTCGCTTCTCGGGGGATGGCAGGGAAAGGAGGGACCCTGTGGCCTCTACGTGTTTCGACAGGGTCATCGGATTCCGATCGAGCAGCGGGTCGATCCCGGGTCTCGTGGACTGGACTCCGTGATGCTGGCGAGCCGACTGCCCGAAGGCACGTGCGAGATCTACTGCGAGTGCGAGCGAGGGCACGACTGGTCGGCGCTGGCCACCGTCCGCGACGGTGTCTGGACCGACACGCGTCTCACGCTGCGAACTTACCCGCACGGCCACGCGCCAGCGCGATGGCGGATGGCGCTGGAAGTTCTCTCGATCGCGCCGCGCGCGATCGTCGCGTGCCCCGAGTGCGCTGACGGCGAGTTGGCCGTGGAGGACGCGCCCGATCCGTCCGGGATCACGATGAGGTGGGCTCGGTGCGCTCGGTGTCGCGCCGTGGATGCGACGCCGGTCGAGTGAGCTCGAATCGGAGATCGAGAAGGGGATCTCTATGAGCTGATTCGCTGCGACTGCGTTGTCGCGGATTACGAGGTTCAATCCCTGTGCGGCTGCGGGGCCCATCGGGTGGGCTGCGTCGCCCGGGAGGAGAAGATCCGGTCCTGCGTCATCGCGGCGAGCCGACGCACCCACCGCCCATTGCACCGGCTCGCGGGCGGAGCACATCGCCAGCACGCTGTCGCGTCCCTCTCTCGCGCGACGTCCAATTCACTACGCTCACGGAGTTGCAGCTGCTCTTCGACCCCTAGTTCGATCTCGGCGCATGGCCGCACGGTTCGCGACACGAAGACGCGCGGGACGTCGGCCATCCACGCCGCGACCGGGACGACGTGAGACAATCGACGCACGCGCCGAGACTGCCCTCGGCGTCGAGCTCCCTGCGATGCCGCTGGTCTTCGCAACCTGTCGAGCGCGACGCGCGCTCCAGCTCCTCGTGGCGCTGGCGGCGTCGATCCGGTGCGCGACGCGACTGCTGATCCTCGGCGCCGTCGCAGCGCTCGCCCTGTGGCGCGGCACGACGCCCCGCGACGACGGCGTGACGGTCATGCGCGCGATCGACCGCACCTCGCCCCGGCCTACGACTGCATCGACCGCGTCGCCGGAGGCTCTCGCCGCGTGCGAAGCCGACGATCCGGATGTGTTCCGCAGCCACGCATTGGGGCCGGCGCCATCGAGACACTTCGAAGGCTTCGGGCCGGTCTTCGGCGGCTACGGCTTCTTTGCCGTGGACGGTCCGGCGCCCGAGCCACGTGCCGCCGACGTACATACCGAGCCCCTCGACCTCGGTCTCTCCGGCCCACCGACGCGCGCGGTGGGTGAGCTCTTGGACCTCACGTTGAGCTTCGAGGCCCGCACCGAGACGTGGCCCGTCGTCGTGGTGCGTGCGCTCGACGGAAGCCTCGAGCACTGGCGACGTCCGACGTACGACCTCTACGTCCGCCGCGAAGGCGACCCGTACACCTACCGCTGGGCGTTCGTCGGAAGACGTTGCGGCAACACCGACGACGCGACGCCATGGCACTACGTCTCCGTCGAGCCGGGGGAACGTCGCACCGAGGCCCTCGCCGTATGGCAGAGCCGTCTGGAAGACGCGGTCTTCACGGCTCCGGGTCGCTACACCGCGTGGGTCGTCTATCGGTTCTGCGGGGACGTCGGCGTCCGGCACCCACCGAGAGGTCACGACTACGTCCACGCCGACGCGCACGTCGGCCGCTACGTCTCGAACGCCATCACGATCGACGTGCGCTGATCGAGCGTCGGTGCCTCGACCCCTCTCCCCGCTCCGGGCATGACCGACGGAGCCCTTCGACGTGCCGCTGTGGATGAGCGCGAAGGTGCACCCCGATCATCACGTGATTGCTGGCCTCCGAACCGGACCGGCCACAAGAATCGGGGATGAGCTCCCCTCGGTCGCGGGCCGCAGCGTTCTGCGAGCGCCTCGGCATCGACGTTCCGATCCTCCTCGCACCGATGGCCGGTGCGTGCCCTCCGTCGCTCTCGATTGCCGTCGCGAACGCCGGCGGTATGGGCGCTGCGGGCGTCCTCCTCCACGACCCCGACGGCATCACGCAGTGGGCGCGCGACTTCCGCGCGGGGAGCGACCGTCCGTTCCAGCTCAACCTTTGGGTTCCCGACGCTCCACCTTCACGTGACCCCGCCCACGAGGCCGAGGTGCGCGCTTTCCTGGGCTCCTTCGGACCCTCCGTCGCCGAAGATGCGGGCGACACACCGCTGCTCGACTTCGACGCGCAGTGCGCCGCGATGCTCGCCGCGCGGCCGCACGCGATCTCGTCGGTGATGGGCCTCTTTCCACCGGCCTACGTCGCGGCGCTCAAATCCTGCGCGATCCACTACGTCGCAACGGTCAGCACGCTCGCCGAAGCGCTCGAAGCCGAAGCTGCCGGCGCCGACGTCATCGTCGCGCAGGGCGCCGAGGCGGGCGGTCATCGCGCGGCATTCGATCCCCACGGTGCCGAGCGCCGCATGGTCGGCCTCGTGTCGCTCGTCCCCGCGATCGTCGACGCCGTGCGCGTCCCCGTCGTCGCGACCGGCGGCATCGCCGACGGCCGCGGGATCGCGGCTGCGCTCGCGCTCGGAGCGAGCGCCGTCCAGATCGGCACCGCGTTCCTCCGCTGCCCCGAGGCCAAGCTCGTCCCGGCATGGGCGGATGCGCTCGGACGCGCGCGCCCCGAAGACACCCTCGTCACGCGCGCGTTCAGCGGTCGCGCCGGCCGAAGCCTCGCCAATCGCTTCGCGCTCGCGGCCCTCTCACGACACGCGCCCGCACCCGCGCCCTACCCGATCCAACGAAGCCTCACGGCGGCGATGCGCAGCGAAGCCCAGCGCACCGGTGACGTCGATCGCATGCAGGCGTGGGCCGGCCAGTCGGCTGCGCTCGCGCGCGCGGAGCCTGCTGCCGAGGTCGTTCGGCGTATCTGGTCCGAGGCCACCACGCTCCTCGCTTGACCCCGTGCGAGCGACCCCAGCCGTCATCGGCGCGGTCC
>JADZFZ010001179.1 GCA_020854145.1 Deltaproteobacteria bacterium
GCTGCGGCTCGTCGCGCAGGTGCGCGGCGAAGAGCTCCATGCGCCCGGGGGCCTCGAACACGGGCTTCCCCGTCAGGAGCCAGTACGCGACGCAGCCCACCGAGTAGATGTCCGCGCGTGCGTCGGCCGATCCCTCACCCAGCGTCTCGGGCGCGATGTACCCGGGCGTGCCGATGATCGCGCCTGCCGCCGTCAGCTTCGAGTCGGCGGGCTGCGCAGTCTCCGATTGCAGCGAGACGACGCCGAAATCGAGGAGCTTCACGACGTCGAGCATGCGGCCCTGGCGGCACACCATGATGTTCGCGGGCTTGATGTCGCGGTGCACGAGGCCCACGTCGTGCGCTTCCGCGAGCGAGTCGCACACCTGCAGGAGGATCGACCGCACGCGCGCAGGAGGGAGGGCGCCGTGCCGCTCCACGAGATGGTCGAGGTCGATACCGTCGAGCAGCTCCATCGCGAAGTAGAGCGTCTTGTCGCCGGTCACGCCGAAGTCGAAGAGGCGCACCGTGTGCGGCGACTCGAGCGCCGCGGTCACGCGCGCTTCGCGGAAGAACCGTTCGAGCGCGTCCTGCCGGCGCGCGGGCTCCGAGGCGAGCTGCCGCGGGTGCACGAGCTTGATGGCCGCCGGGCGCTTGAGCATGTGGTGACGCGCGCGCCACACCTCGCCCATGCCGCCCGCGCCGAGCATCTCCTCGAGCTCGTAGCTGCCCATCCTCCGCGACTTCGCGATGCTCGACTGCATGCGGAACAGCACGCGAGACACGGCGTACGAGGCCGCGGCCGCGACGGCCGGGACGGATGCGTACTCGAGGAGCATCCACCACGCGAAGCGACCGGCGCCCGTGACATGCGCGACGAGCATCGCGGCCGGCGCGGCGACCGCCGCCAGGGTCGCGGTGATCGCGACCGAGCGCGGAGGGCACGGGATGAGCACGGAGAAGAGCGCGATGCCGAGCACGTGCGGGCCGAACGGCGAAACGCGCCCGTAGCGGTTCACCTCGTAGACCGCGTGGGCGAACGCGCCGACGAACCCGAGCACGACGACGAGCACGAGCACGGTCCGGATGAGCGCGACGTCGGAGACCCGCTCGCTGCGCGACGCCACGGTCATCGCCAACCCCACGAGGCAAGCGAGCGCGGCACCGGGCGGAAGCGGCCACGCGATGCGCAGCTCCATCAGCCCGGTCGCGATGGCGACGGTCCACCCCAACCCGAGCAAGAAGGTGATGACCACCGTCGTCAGGGCGAACGTGCGCACCCGGCCGCGGGCTTCGTGCGCGATCTCCCTGGGCAGCTCGAGATCGACGCGCCCGAGGAGCGAAGTGCGCTGCGAGCCGTCGTGCTCCGGCAGGACGAGCGTCTTCGCCACGCCGGCGATTGTAGACCTATCGGCCGATCGCCTGGTCCACCAGGGCGCGGAAGCGCTCGATGGGCTGCGCGCCCCGGAGCATCCGGCCGTTGACGAAGAAGATGGGGGTGGCCGGGCGAACGCCCGCGAGCACCAGGCTGTCGGTGTCCGCGCCGATCGCGAGGCGATGGGTCTGCATCAGGATCGCGGTGCGCACGCGGTTGGAGTCGACACCGGGAACCTGCACCGCGAGCGCGACGATCATCTCGGTCGAGAGCGAGCGCTGGTTCTCGAACAAGAGCGCGTGGTAACGCCAGAACGCCTCGGGCCCGGCCTGCACGTAGACGTCGTGCGCAGCGAGGGCGGCGGCCGTCGCGTTCGGGTGGAACGAGAGCGGCTGGTTGCGCCACACGACGCGCACGCGACCGCGGTACTCCTGCTCGATGCGCTGGATCGTGTCGAGCGAGCGCTTCGTGAACGGGCACTCGTAGTCGCCGTACATCTGGATCACGACGGGAGCGTTGGCCGCACCGCGCCACGGAGCCGTCGACGCGACGGGGATGTTGTAGACGCGCGTGTCGTCTTCGTTGTTTCCGAGCCCGAGACCGCCCGCGAGGCCGGGCAGATCGAAGCCGGTGCGCGAGCGCGCGCGCTCGTCGGGAGCGACCGTCGCCGAGAGCACGCCGTAGAGCTTGCCGCGAGGGACGCCGCCGGCCAGCGTCGCACGCGCACGCACGAGCTCCTCCGCGACGACGCGCTGGATGTCCTCGTACGGCTGCGCGCCGGAGATGCGGCGCCCGTTGACGAACAACGTCGGCGTGCCGGTCGCGTCGAGCTCGCGCGCGAGGGCACGGTCGCGCTCGATGCGTCCGCGGTGCGTCCCGTAGGACAGCGCCGAGCGGACGCGCGCGAGGTCGAGCCCCAGCGCCAGCGCGTGGGCCTCGAGGTCCATCGGCTCGAGCGCCATCTGCCGCGCGAAGAGATGATCGTGCGCGCGCCAGAAGCCGTCGGGCCCCTGCTGCGCAAACGCCTCGAGGGCGAGCTCCGAAGCGGGCATCGCGCGCGTGTGGTGCGACAGCGGGTTGTGCTTGAACGCGATGCGGACGTCGGCCGGGTACTGCGCGCGCAGTCGATCGAGCGACTCCTGCACACGACGGCTGAACGGGCACTGGAACTCGGCGATCTCGACGATGGTCACGAGCGCATCGCTCGGCCCGCGCACCGGGCTGTCGCCCACGGGGATGCGCGATTGGCTCTCGTCGAGCACGACCGGCGCGGACGCGGGCACGACCGCGGCGGTCGTGGACGTCGTGCTCGATGCCCCGGCGACGCCGTCGTCGCGCGTCA
>JADZFZ010001180.1 GCA_020854145.1 Deltaproteobacteria bacterium
GGAACCCGCGTTCGAGCGTGATCGCCACCGGGTCGCGAGACGCCGCGCGGAGTCGCTCGAGCGGCTCGATCAGCGGGTCGACCACGGGGTCGTTGGGTCGGCGCCCGGCATCACCCCCGTCGAGGTCCCCGCCGTCCGCGGGTGGCTCCGAATCGGGGGGCCGCGCGTCCGCGGTCGGCTGGGTCCGCCCGTCGTCGTCGCCGCAGGCCACGAGGAGCCACGCGACCGAGGTCACGAGGAATGCACGTGCGTATCCACCAAGCATCGAAGGTTCTCCCACGTCGCGCCCGATGGCGGAGGGCTCTACCGATCGAGCGACAACGCTTCCTCCGGAGAGTGGGACAGGCGACCGGTGCTGCCAAGCACGTTCTCGTTCCGGAGGGTCCGGCGCACGAGCGCGTCGCGCTCACGGGCGTCCGATCGTTGCCATCCGGGGTCGTGACAGCTCGTTCGCGCGCAACGTACACTCGCTTCGATGACGGGCGGGGAGCAGACCACGAAGCCGGAGATGGCTCGCCCGTCGGTGCTCGACGCGCTCATCGGCATGGAGCTGGCCGGCCGGTTCAAGATCCTCGAGCGGCTCGGCTCGGGCGCGATGGGCACCGTGTTCCGCGCCGAGCAGACCACCGTCGGGCGTCACGTCGCGATCAAGGTGCTGAAGCCCGAGCTCGCATTGGATCCGCGCATGGGTGTGCGCTTCCAGCGCGAGGCCCGCGCCGCGAGCCGCATCGAGAGCCCGAACGTCGTCACGATCCACGACTTCGGTGAGTCGGCCGGCATGCTCTTCATCGCCATGGAGATGCTGGATGGCGCGAGCCTGGCGTCGCACATCGAGCGCCGCGGGACGTTGCCTCCGAGCGAGGCCGTCGCCATCGCGACCGACATCGCGCGAGCGCTGGCCGCCGGCCACGACGCGGGCGTGGTCCACCGCGACCTGAAGCCGGACAACGTGGTGGTCACCCGGCGAGGCGTGGTGAAGGTCCTCGACTTCGGGATCGCGAAGCTGCTCGAGGATCCGCTGAGCGGCGGCCAGGAGAGCTCGCTGACGCAGATGGGCGCGATCGTCGGGACGCCGCTCTACATGAGCCCCGAGTGCGCGTCGCGGATGACCGTGGGCAAGGCCGCCGATCTCTACGCGCTCGGCGTCTTGCTCTACGAGCTGCTCACGGGCTCGCCGCCTTTCGTCGAGGACGTGCTCGTCATCTTGCTCGGGATGCACGTGCAGGCGACGCCGCCGCCGCTCGTGTCGCGCCACCCGGGGCTCCGTATCCCGGCCGAGCTCGACGACCTCGTGATGCGTCTGCTCTCGAAGATCCCCGAAGCGCGCGGCACGGCCGACGAGGTCGTGCGCGAGCTCGAGCGCATCAACAGCCGGGGCCTCTCGACGTGGGACTCGCTGACGAACGCGTCGCTCGCGCGCGACGCGGCGCGCGCGGCGGACTGGTGGCGGTCGCAGCGCGCGGCACCGGGCAGCGGCGTGCAAGACGTGCCCGCGCTCGGGCCGACGTTCCCGGCGACGCCCAAGAAGGTCGGCCCGTCCGCGCGCGTCGCGGACGACGTGTTCGAGAGCGCGCCCACGACGCTCGCCTCGTCGTCGAGCTCGGGCGCGCGGCCCTTGCCGGCGACGCAGGAGCTCGCGTCGCACGAGCGCGCGATGCCGGCCGCGGAGCCGCCGACGGAGATCGCGCCTTCGCCGTTCGCCTCGTCGAGCGGCCAGCATCCACTCGTCGCCGCGCGCTCTGGGGCCGGGCTCAGCGGCGGGTACCGTGCGCCGGTCTCGGCGTCGTACCCGCTGCAGGACGAGCGACCGTCGATGGTGCCCCGTCGCGTGGCGCGCGGCTGGATCGCGGCCGTGGCGCTCGCGGCGGTGGGCGTCGTGCTGATCGCGGTCGCCGCGACCGCGGCCGTGCTGCTCGGGTCTCGCGAGCGCGCGACGACCCGCGCGCCCGGCGAGTCGGCCCCGCCAGCTGCTCCCGCGGCCCCGCCTGCGCCGCCTGCGCCGGTGGTCGTCGCGCCCGCGAGCCCACCTGCGGCGCCTGCGCCCGCGCCGTCGTCGCTGGTGGTCGTCGCGCCCGCGAGCCCACCTGCGGCGCCTGCGCCCGCGCCGTCGTCGCTGCCGCTCGGGTTGGCTCCACCCCCGAGCGATCCCGCGCCGCCCGCGCCGCCCGCCGCGCTACCGAGCCCGCCTCCGGCGGCGCCCGATCGGGATCCCCCGCGACGGGCCGCGGCCGCGCACCAACCGCCGCGGCCGAGCGCGCCTGCGGCCGCGCGTGTCCCGCGCGTTCCCGCCCCGCGCTCGCGCTCCTCGTCGTCGCCCGCGCCTTCGCCGCCTCGTCCTGCGCCGCGGGCCTGTCCAGCGGGCTACGTGTGTGACTGACCGCGCCGCGCCGAGATCGGCGGCCGCGCGTGTCTCTCGGTCCGCAGCGATTGCGCTCCTCGTCGGGCTCGCCGTAGCGCCGCGCGCGACGCACGCGCAGCAGCCGTGCGACGCCTCTTGCCACAATCGTCTCGGCATCGAGGCCGTCGAGCGCTCCGACTTCGCCCGCGCGGTGGTCGAGTTCGCGGAGGCCTACCGGCTCGATCCCAGCCCGCGGCGCCTCAACAACCTCGCCCGCGCCGAGGTCGCTCTCGGCCGCATCGACGACGCCATCGCGCACTACACGCTGTTCCTGCGGGCGCCCGGAGACGCCGCGCCCGAAGTCGTGACCGAGGCGCGCAGCGCGCTCGAGCGCCTGCGCGCGATGGCGGGCGCCGTCACGATCGACGCTCGGCCCGCGGGCGCGACCGTGCGCGTGGACGGACGCGAGGTCGGACAGGCGCCGCTCGTCGCGCCGGTCACGCTCTCGGTGGGCTCGCACCAGCTCGAGGTGTCCGCGCCCGGGTACGTCGTGCACCAGCGAGCGCTCGCGGTGACCCGCGGGCCGCAGACCGTCGTGGTCGCGCTCGTCGCCGAGCCCGCGTCTGCGGCCGCACCGCCCCCACCTCGCGTCGTCGCGCGTGCCGCCGCTCCCCCCGCGGCGCTGCGCCCCGACGACGATCGTGAGCCCGGCGGCGGCGGACTGCTGGCGAGCCCGATCTTCTGGGGCGTGGTCGGCGCGGTCGTGGTCGGCGCGGCGGTGACCGTCGGCATCGTGGTGGCGAGCGGCGACGAGCCGACGACGATCCTCCAACCACCGACGGTGCGTGCCGAGTGAGCGGGGCACGTCGCGTCCTGCCTCCGGCTACCGACATCCTGCGCGGGATCGCGGCGACGTTCGTGGCCGCGCTCGTGCTCGGAGCGTGCGGCGAGTCGGAGGTGCGCACCGAGCTCGAGATCCTCTTGCAGCGCGGGATCCCCGAGAGCACCCGCGTCACGGAGGTCGAGGTCCGCCGCGGCAGCTGCGGCTCCGACGCCGAGGTCGTGACGCGCTTCACCCCGCTGGACGGTGACGGGATGGCCGTGGCGCTCCCACCGGGCGTGTACGGGATCGCCGTGGTCGCGCGCGACGCGGACTGCGTCGTGCAGATCGACGAGTGCGTCATCGTGACGTTGCCGGTCGGCGACGGCCGCGCGCTCGTGCTCCGTCCGTCGCGCGCGGATGGAGATCGCGCCTGCACGAGCGGCGAGGAGTGCGACGCGTACCGGTGCGTGCCGCGCTCGGGGCCGCTCGACATGGGCACGCGAGACCTGGGCACGCGCGACATGGGCCGCCCCGAGCGCGACACGGGGCCCGAGCGCGACCTCGGCCCGCCTCCCGACGTGGGCCCGCCTCCGCCGGATCCCTGCGCGCCGGCGTCTACATCCGGTTGTCGCGGGTGCCTCGGCGACATGTTCTGCGGGTGGTGCGCCGACGACGACACCTGCCGTACGGGCGACGGCGAAGGGCCCGAGCGCGGCGCGTGCGCGGCGTGGCGGACGCGGTTCGCCGACTGCCCTCCCGAGCTCGACGCGGGCCCGCCGCTCGACATGGGCGTGCGCGACACGGGCGTACGCGACACGGGTGTGCGCGACACGGGCGTGCGCGACACGGGTCCGTTGGACTCCGGGCCGCACGACTCCGGGCCCCCGCCGTGCGAGGACATGCTCGGCCTCGACTGCACGCAGTGCACGAGCGTCCCCGGCTGCGGCCTGTGCCAGTCGACTGGGCAGTGCGTTCCCGGCACGCCGGCGGGACCGAGCAGCGGCACGTGCACGCGGTGGTTCGGCGACACCGCCTCGTGCACCCCGGCGGCGCTCTGCCCCGCGGGCCCCTGCAACGTCGAGACGCAGGCCGGCTGCGCCGCCGGCAGCGGGTGCCAGGTCGATTCCACCACGCTCACGCTGATGTGCGAGGTGCGAGGGACGGCGACCGACGGGGTGCGGTGCGAAGCGCACACGGACTGCGCCCCGGGCTTCGCGTGCCTCGTGGACGAGGTCGATGCGGTCTGCCGGCGGTACTGCTGCAGCAACGACGCGGTCTGTCCGGCGGGCCAGTACTGCATGCCGTTCTTCGCGGACGCGCGCGGTGAGCTCTACGGAGCACTGTTCTGCGATGGCCCGGACGCGTGTGATCCCTTCGCCAACACGGGGTGCGGCGCGAACGCGTGCTACGCGGTGGTGGCCAACGATCTCACGCCGTGGACCGAGTGCTCCACGCCGGGGACGGTCCCGGTCGGCGCTCCGTGCGACTCGACGTTCGACTGCGTGCCGCGCGCCGTCTGTGTCGACGCACCCGCGACGTGCAGGGCCCTCTGCAGGCCGCCGGGTCCCTGCCCGGGCGCGGAGTCGTGCGTCCCCACGGCCAGCGGCCAGCACGTCTGCGTGCCCTGAGCGAGCGCTCGAGGCTAAGGGGTGCCCTTCGCGGGCGAGATCGTCGAGGTCCAGGGCGAGGTCGTCGATCTCCCTGGGCGACACGGAGAACGACACCGGGTTCGACGGCGAAGGGCGCGCGGTCGACCCGATCAGGCCGCTGCGGGCTCGGCGGGCGCGGGCTTACGCTTGCGGAGCGCGACCACGGCGAGCAGCAGCGCGAGCACGACGTGGCCGCACAACGCGGCGCCCACGAAGAGGCGGAACGGGCCGGCGGAC
>JADZFZ010001181.1 GCA_020854145.1 Deltaproteobacteria bacterium
GCGTCGAAGGCACGGGCGGCGGCCAGCCGTTCGGGCAGAACACCGAGCAATCGACCCAGGCGGGCGCCGTGTTCCAGCTCGGCGGCGAGCTCCGTGCGGGCCCGGGCGCTGCGTTGCTCGAGGTGTCCTTCGGCATCTCCGACTTGCCGCACACGATCACGGGCCAGACGAGCACCGGCGCGCTGGCGGTCGAGCTCGGGTACCGATTGTTCCTCTGAAGGTCTGACGAAAGACGGTCGTGCCGAGCTCGTCGGCGGGGTGGGTATTCTCCGTCGGGCGTGTGGTCGACTCCCGAGACGTAGGCCCGCAGCTCGCCGCGCTCGCGGCCGAGACCGTGCAAGCGGTGGTGATGGCCGCGGGCTCCATCTCTGCTGCAAGACCGGCGAGGTCCACATCCGCGCCGAGCGATCCTCGACGACATCCCCGTGGAGGTCGGCCTCGGTGCGGTCCCGCCAGGCGGGCGGCGATGGCGCGCGCCGGCTCGATCGGCGTCTGGGGATCGAGCGTCCCGTTGAGCATGAGGATCGCCGCGTCGCTCTCGGGGACTGCGTCGGGCACCGGATCGGGATCGACGGTCGGCCCGACCGGCGCCGCGAGGCCGATGAGCCGGCCCAGCCCGGGATCGAAGAGCGCCGTCGAAGCGAACGCCTCCGCCTCGGCGGCGCTCGACTGCAGACCGAGCTGCAGCCCGATGTGCACGAACGCGGCAAGCGAGGAGCCGGGATCGACGAGGACCGACCTCAGCGCGGTGATCCGAGGGATGACCATCTGATCCTCGGCGCTGCATCGCGAGGCCCGGTACAGCAGCGGGAACAGGTACATCTGGCCGCTCCGCAGCTTCATCAGCTGGGTGGCGAGGAGGGAAAGCGGAACGTCGGGATCGAGCGCGTCGGGGCAGGGCGGCATGTCGGCGTCGCGCAGCGTCGTCATGAAGGTCTCGGCGTCGGGCGTCAGGTGCGCCGAGCAGTCCGGGTCCCGATCGCAGAGTGCAAGCAGATCGCGGCCGAGCCGGTCGTGGTCCTCGTCGTATCCCAGCCAGTTGGGGGAGATGGACGGGAAGACCAGACCGTCGAGGACGACGGCGTCCGGCTGATCGGGAACAGCTGCAGGTATCGCTGCGCCCAGTAGGTGCCGTAGGAACCACCGTGCACGAAGACTCGATCGGCTGCCCCGCGGGTGGCGTCGATGAGCGCACCGAGGTCGCGCGCCGCGCCGGTCGGGGTCGTGGCGCGCAGCTCCGGACCCGCGTCGGCGGTGCTCCCGTCGATCGCCGGAACCGCGCCGGCGTCCGCCGCCGCCGCGTCGTCCCCGCAACCGCACAGCAGCACCCCCCACCACGCTGCCGCGATCACCGCACGCGCTCTCGCCACCTGCACTCCGGTGTTCAGCCGATGCCCGCCACGTGCAACCTCGGGCGCGGCGGCGATGAAGCACGGAGTCTACGCAACCCTCTTCTCGGTTGTCATTCCGGGGGAACTTCGTTGCTCCGCTTCTCGAGCAGCACGATCATCGAGGCGCGCAGCGCCAACCAATGCGCGACGTTCCGCTTCGCCACGAGCCGCTCGAGCTCGCGACGCCTCTTGCGGCTCAGCCGCACCGGGATTGGTCTTGGTCCGAACGTCATGCCGCGTGCAACGCGCGCCGACGCCCAGGAATTTCGCCTTCCGACCAGGGTGCTTCGGTTGTGGGGTGTGGGAGGCTCGGAAGGCGAATTCGGCGCGAAACTCGGAACGAACTCGTGGGCAGCGGTACTAGCCGCACACGAACACGGGCCAGACGAGCACCCGCGCTGGCGGTCGAGCTCGGGTACCGATTGGTCCTCTGGTCTCTTCCGAGAATCGTGGAATGGCGCGGAGATTCGCGCCGCGATTCATCGACCCGGCGAGGCGATTGGAACGGATGGACGTGACTCGTCCGCGAACGACCCAGTCTGGTGATGGCGTGGGCGCACGTTCGTCGGGGCGGTCGATGGCATTGCGTGCTGATCGCGCCGCTCGATCTCGCGGTCGTGCTGCGAAGTCGCGCTCTCGTCCAAGGCTCCCGAGGCATGGGCGCGCACGAACGCGCCCCGGTTTTCGTTGGATGGGTCGCACGCGTACAATCGCGCCTCCATGGCCCGGCGACCCGAGCCACATCGTGAGACCCAGCTCGCGCGCGTCACGCGGGAACGCGATCTCTACCTGCGGTTGCTCGATCTCGGCGTCGAGGATCGCCTCGATCGCTTCCTCGCCGACGCGCTCGAGGTGCTCGTGGATGCGAGCAACGCACGCAAGGGCGTGCTCGAGCTCGGGCTGTGCGAGGACACCTCCAACCGACCGCGCGGTGCCGGGGCGACATCGAGCGACGGCGACGGAACCGCTTTGACGACCGCCCGGGGATGCTCTAACGACGAGCTGGCGCACGTGCGCGAGACCATGTCGCGCGGGATCGTCGCGCGTGCGCTCTCGACCGGACAGACCGTCGAGACGGCGTCGGCTTCGACCGATCCGCTCTTCGCGTCGCGCCGGAGCGTGAAGCTCCACCGAATCGAAGCGGTGCTCTGCGTCCCCATCCTCGGGACGTCCACCCGCGGCGTGGTCTACCTTCAGGATCGCGTCGACGGCGGTCGCTTCGCTGCGGGTGACCGCCGTCGCGCCGAGACGGTGGCGCGCCACCTGGCACCGATCGCCGATCGTCTGCTCGACGGGACACGAGACGGCGCCGGCGTGGAGATGCCGCGGCGCTACCTCGATCTCGTACGCCGGCACGGCCTCGGCGGACGCAGCGCTTCGTTCGCAGCGGTGCTCGACCAAGTTCGACACGTCGCGCCGCTCGACGTCACCGTGCTCTTCGGCGGCGCGTCGGGCACCGGCAAGACGACCCTCGCGCGCCTGCTCCACGACGCGAGCCACCGCGCCGGCGGCCCCTTCGTCGAGGTGAGCTGCGCCTCGCTCCCGGAGACGCTCGTCGAGAGCGAGCTCTTCGGCGCAGTGCCGGGCGCGCACTCGACCGCGACGAAGCGCATGACAGGCAAGATTGCGGCAGCCGAGGGAGGCACGTTGTTCCTCGACGAGGTCGGCGAGCTGCCCGCGTCGGCGCAGGCTCGGCTCCTCCAGTTCCTGCAGTCGCGCCGCTACTACCCGCTCGGCGCTTCGCACCAGGAGACCGCGGACGTGCGCCTCGTCGCCGCGACCAACCGCGATCTCCAGGCTGCCGTGGCTGCCCGCCAGTTCCGGGAGGACCTCTACTGGCGGCTGCATGTCGTGCACGTGCGACTGCCCTCGCTGTCCGAGCGGCGCACCGACCTGCCGTCGCTCGTGCGCCAGATCCTGGAGGCGGTGGCGCGCAAGCACAGGTTGCCGGCGTGCTCGCTCTCGCCTGCGGCGGTCGCGGCGATCGAGACGGCGGAGTGGCCAGGCAACGTGCGCCAGCTCGCTCACACGCTCGAGGCCGCGCTCATCCGTGCCTCCGCAGAGAGAGCGCGCGTCATCGAGCGAGAGACGCTGTTCCCCGATGCGCGCGGCGACGACCCCCCGGAGCCCGCGAGCTACCAGCAGGCGACTCGCCGATTTCAGAGGCACTTGCTGCTCGAGACCCTCGATGCGACGGGCTGGAACGTCGTCGAGAGCGCACGCCGGCTCGACGTGGCGCGCTCGTATCTCTACGACCTGTTGCGCGCACACGGCATCGAGCGCACGGCCGGACCGCCCAGCCCGCGCCGCGGTCGCTCGCGGTCAGCCGACCTCGAGCCGTGAGCCCGGCGACGCTCGCCGGCGCGCTGGTCGACGGCCGCTACCGCGTGCTCGGTCTGATCGGCGCCGGGAGCGCGAGCGAGGTCTTCGAAGTCGAGCACGTCGGAATCGGACGGCGCCTCGCCATGAAGGTCCTCCGGCCTCATCTGGCGGGCGACGCGAAGCAGCTCGAGCGTCTCCATCGGGAGGCCCGAGCGGCCGCGCTCATCGCGCATCCCGGTCTCGTCGAGGTGCTCGACATGGGAGAGCTATCCGGCGGCCTCCCCTATCTACTGCTCGAGCGTCTCGACGGCACGGATCTCCAAAGGACGCTCGAGAGCCTCACACGACCGATGGGGGTGGCGCGCGCTCTCTCGATCGCGCACCAGCTCGCCTCCGCGCTCGCCGCGGCGCACGTAGCCGGCATCGTCCATCGCGACGTCAAGCCTGCCAACGTCTTCCTCTCCCCCGATCACCTCGGAGGCGATCGCGTCACGCTTCTCGATCTGGGCGTAGCGCTGTGGACCGAGGCGGCGCGCCGCGCCGCGGGGCAGAGCCGTCTCACGACGACCGGAGTCGTGATCGGCACACCGCTCTACATGTCTCCCGAGCAGCTCTGGGCCGATCGCGAGCTCGACGGCAAGTCCGACGTGTGGTCGCTGGGCGTCGTTCTCTTCGAGATGCTCGTGGGCAAACCACCCTTCGAGGAACGGGGCATGGCGACGCTCGCCCAGCAGATCGCCCTCGGCCGCGTCCCGAGCCCGCGGTCGCTCCGTCCCGACGTGCCAGCTGCGGTGGAGCGTCTCCTCCTCCGGATGCTCCGCAAGGAGCCCGAACGCCGCCCCACCGCAGCCGACCTCACCATCGATCTCGCCGCCGAGCACCACGGGACGTCCAAACCGTGAGTGCGAGGATCAACGAGGCTCAAAACAGGACGCGGACGTAGACATCGGAGACACCGTTCGTGTCCGACGGCACCGACACCAGATTGCTGGCCTCCGAGAAGAACACCACCAGGCTTCCGTCGTCGGTGATGAAAGGACCTCCGCTGCCCGGAAGCCACGATCTCGCGTCCGGCGCTGCGCCCATGACTCCGAGCGAAGCTCGGACCGTAGTGCCCGCGACGCGGTCACGAACGTAGACGTCGGACACGCCGTTCGTGTCGCCGACCTCGAACGCGCCGTCGGTCTGGAATGCCACGTATCGCCCGTCAGGTGATAGGCCGGCACCGAACGAGGCCCCCGGCCTCTCGACCTCGAAGCTGTCGACGCTGATGCGCTCCGTGGTACCCAGGAGCCTATCGCGCAGGAAGACGTCACGAACGCCGTTGCCATCACCGGAGACCAGGTTCGACGCCTCCGAATGGAAGACGACGAATCGACCGTCGGCGGAAAGCGACGCAGTGTAACTGTCTTGGTCGCCCTGCAGGCCGGCAGTCGTCAAGCTGACTCTTTCGGTCGTTCCAGTGACGCGGTCGTGCACGAACGTGTCGACACGACCATTGTCGTCGCCGACCACGAGGTTCGACGCGGTCGAGTAGAATGCGACGAATCGACCATCCCCTGAGATGGCCGGATACGCGTTGACGCCGTTCGACTCGACGGCCGAGCTACTCACGCTCACCCGCGTGGTGGTGCTCGTCAGCCGGTCGTGGACGAAGACGTCCGTTCGGACGCTCGTATCGCCTCCGACGAGATCGGTCGCCGTCGAGTCGAACGTCACGTAGCGGCCGTCAGCCGAAATCGCCGGATGTAGGCTGCCGGCGCCGGCCTGCACCCCGCCCGTCTGGACGCTGACACGTGTGGTCGCGCCAAGCTGCAGGTCCCGGACGAAGACGTCGTCGCCCCCATTCGTGTCTCCCGGGACCAGATTCGACGCGCCCGACGTGAAGGCAACGTATCGACCGTCGGCGGAGATGCTCGTCCCTGCGCTGGTGGAGTTCCCCTGCGCTCCGTCGGATCCGACGCTCACTCTCGTCGTCGTCCCGAGCGTGCGATCACGGACGAAGATGTCATCGCAGGAGTTCGTGTCGTCAGGCACGAGATTGGTCGCGCCCGAGACGAACGCGACGTATCGACCGTTCCCCGCGATCGACGACTCGGTGCTGAAGAGATTGGGATCGACGTGAGCTGGGTCCGGGCTGATGCTGATGCGGTCGTTCGTGCCGACGGCTTCGACCACGAACCACGCGGTCGCCGAGCCGCCTGCCGGGTCGGTTGCCGTGACCGTCACGACCGCGCGCGTTCCGGCCGAGGTCCACTGGATGCTGCTGGTAGTGGCGCTGTCCGTAGCGACGCCCAACGTGCCGGTGCTCGCGCTCCAAGCGAACGTGAGCAAGTCCATGTTCGGGTCTGCCGCCTCGACCTCGAAGGACACCATCTCGCCCGATGTTGCGGACGGAGCCGACTGGAACGTCGCAAGAAACGCCGGACCCGCGTTGGGCGACGGAATGGCGCCGACCTCTACCTCCACCGTGCCGGTCGTGACGCCGCCGCGGGTGTCGCCGACGGTGAGCGTGAGCGTGCAGATTCCAGGGACGGCGGGCGCCGTCCACGTACCGGAGAAGCCTGCGATGGCCGGGCCACCACAATCGTCGGTCAAGACGGCCATCAGGGGATCCGAGTCGGGATCCGTTGCCGTTCCGGTGTAGGTCGTCGAAGCACCCGGCTCGACGTGCGACTGTGCGGTGTGAAAGTCCGTGAGGAGGGGCCAGTTGTTGAACGAGGCACGGACCGCGGCAGTCCCACGACCACCGACGGCGACCACGATGCTGAGCTTTCGACTGGCCATGCGGGCGTCCGTAGCCGTCAGGGTCAATCGATAAGTGCCCTCGACGGTGGGCGCGTGCCAGATCGAGCCGCCAATCAGGTCGCTACCGCCCATGCCCGTCGGAGGCGTGAACGAGCTGGCGCCGGCCGGACCCTCCCACTGCCAAGTGAGCGCGTCGCCGTCCGGGTCGGTGATGTGGAACCCGAGCGACACGTCCTCCCCGGGGATCGCATCCGTGGGCGTCGCGGTGACCCATTCGATATCCGGACGACGGTTGGCGAACGGCGCGGCCGGGTGCGATTCCTGGAGCACCACGAGAACGGTGGTCAGGCCGCTCCTCGGGATGGTGACGCCGGTGACCACTCCACGGTAGACCTCGCCGATCGGAAGCGGGGAGTCGTCGTAGGCGATCAGCGTGAACGTGCGATCCGAGCCGGAGGGAATGCCGCCGATGTTGCTCCGCCACTGCCCTCCGGACAGATGGAGATCTTCCACGATCGGCGTCGTGATCCCGGGCCCGGAGATCGTGGCAGTCACACGGTCGACATCGGCCGCGGTCAACGCCTCGATCGCCACCGCCAGCTCGGCAGCGCCGCGCGAGTCGGTTCCGTCGGCGCACGACGACGCTGATGCGATCAACAGGGCTGACGCGAGCACGTGCACCGCCATGGCGACTCGAACCTTCGATGTATCCATCGCTCCAGACTCCCCTCTCGCGCCTGAACAAGCGCCGTGCGTCGGACGGACGAATCCTTCACGTGTCCACCGGCACGTCCCGCCGACCCAGGCGCGGCTCACGGTTATGACGACTTGTCCGCGCGCCGCTCAAGTCGGCAGTTGCGGACGGCAACGGTCTTCCAAGAACAGCGGATTCGCTCGGAGCGCACGGCACTCGGAGATCACGGTCGACGAATGCCCGAGGGCTCGTCGTCGTCCTCGTCGGGCGGCGCACGAGCGCTGCGACCGAGGGGAGCGAAAAGCTCCGCGCGACGATGTACTCCGAGCTTCCGGTAGACGCGGGCTACATAGGTGCGCGCCGTCGCGTGCGACACGCCGAGGCGGTCGGCGACCTCTTTGTCGGAGAGACCCTGCGCGAGCAGGCGCGCGGTCGCGCCGAGACGCGGTGGCAGACCTGCGGCGTGATCGGGAGCGCGCAGATCATCGGGCCGCGCCAGCACAACGACCCAGCCTTCGATGCCTTGCGACGTCACCGCGACGCGCTTGAGCGCAGGACCCGCGATCGGCGCTGCGGATCCCAGTGAAGTCAGCACCCAGTCGAGCGTGCTCGCGGCCGTGTTGGCGTGTAACACGCGCCCAGTGCGTGTGACGAGCCACGCGGGCTGGGAAAAGGCATCGAGGATCTCCATCACGAACCGGACGAGCTCGCGCGTCGCGACGTCGGGAGGCCCGTCGCCGGAGCCGAACGAAGGAAGGTCGACGGAAGAGCGCCCGGGTCGCGTCGCGCAGCGGCGCGTCGATCGGGCGTCGTGCTCGGGCATGGGGAGTGACTACGCGAAGCTCGTGCCACGCCGCGAGTCCGCATGCGTGGACACTGCGTGTCCTACCCAGCGGACACGATGGCTTGCTCGAATCCGTCAGGGCGGACACTCGGGAGCTCAGTCGCGGCAACAGGATGCGGGCGGAACCACCGGTTCGCCCGATGTCGGCACCGGAACCTCGTCGGGCGCGCCGCACAGATCCTCGTCGCGCGTCAGAGCGACGTGGTCGCAGGATCGCCACGGACGCGCCGCGTACTGGCATTGATCGAGCTCCTCGAAGCAGCCGAGGACCCACTGAGTCGGGTCGTCGTGCGGGCTCCCGCACCGACGGGACCACATGCAATGGAGCTCCGCAGGGCGTTGCACACAGCGGTGTGACTCGCGCAGGCGCCCCTCCCAGTTGCACTCGCACTCGAGCTCCGTGCGGTAGCCGCAAAAGGTGATCCCTTCGTCCTCGAGGTTGCGTGGGCGCTCGCACCAAGCGCCCAGGTAGTCGTCGGCGCTCGCTGCCCCGCGAAGCAAGCGCTCCCACTCCGGTCGACAGTCCGAGCGCGTGAAGCCATCGGGCGGCTCGGCGTCGCGGCTGCTCACTCCGGGCACGGGCGGCGCCCAGGCGGTGTCCGGCACATCCGCGAGCGATGCGTCGCGCAGCGTCGTCGCGTCGCGGTCCACCGCTGCGTCCGTCGCTCGTGCGTCGGGTGGTCCCCCGTCGGGCGCGGGATCGGCGGTGCCCGAACGGAAGCAGCGCGAGCGTCCGCTCGTGGCGTCGCGTCGGCATCGCCATCCATCGGGACACGTGCTCTGCACCCCCGACGTGCACGCGATCACCCGGTCCTCGAGCGGGCTCGTGCACGCGACGCCGACGCCGACTGCGATGGCGGCGAACGAGAGGAGCTGACGCGGAGCGGTCGTCAGTCGACGCAACATCCGGAGTCTGGTAGCGGGATCGCCGACTCGCCGGAGGTCGGTCGCGGGAGATCGCGTGGCGCCACGCAGCCCTGTTCGGGCGGAGTGAGCAACACGAAGAAACACCCGGACCACTCGAGACCCGCCCAGCCCCGCGTGATCTCCAAGCAGTCGCTCTCGACCTCGTTGCAGTAGAGCCTGCGCTGGCTGGGATCGTCGTGAGGGCTGCCGCAGCGGCGCACCCACGAGCAGAAGACTTGCGCGGGCCGCGGCCTGCATTCGAACTCGCCGCGCAAACGTCCCTCCCAGTTGCATGCGCACTCCTCGGCACTCGCATGGCCGCAATAGAAGACGCTGTCGGCCGGGGATCGCCCGGACTCGCACCACGGGCCTTCCATGTCCTCGGGCTCGCGAGGGATGCCCAGCATGCGCTCCCACTCGGAACGGCACGTCGCGCGAGTCGCGCCGTCCGGCGGCTCGGCGTCGCGGCTCTCGACGTCTGCCACCTCGGGCGCCCAGCCCGGTGGCGGATCGAACGGACGCCGCGGGCCCATGTCGCTCGGCGGCGGTACGAACGCATCGCGCCGCCCGGCATCAGGGCTCGCGTCCGTGGGTGCATCGTGCGCTCGCGCATCCCCCTCGGCTGCAGTGCTCGCATCGATCGCCGTCGCGGCCGGGCCCGATGCGAAACAACGCGGATGCCCGCTCGCTTCGTCCATGCGGCACCGCCATCCATCGGGGCACGTCCGCGAGTCGCCGGGCACGCACTCGATCACGCGGTCGAGCAGCGGCGTCGTGCAGCTCGCAACACCGAGACACGTGACCGCGATCGCGGGCGCGAGGGCACACGTGACCACACCGGCACGACTCGGCGACCTCACTCCCAACAGCATCCCCACCCCGGTCGCGCGATCGCGCGTGCGCCCGAATCGGACCGAGCCACCTCTTCGGGAGGCACGCATGCCTCCTCATCGGGCGAGAGCGGAACCTCCTCGCACGCGATGATCCCCAGGTAGCGGACCCAGCAACGGTCGTTGCCCGAGTAGCAGCCGATGCGCCCCTCGTTCGCCCCGCTACGGCACCTACGGAAACGGAAGCAACGAAGATCGGGGGGGCGAAGCACGCACTCGAACTCCTCGGGCAGACGCTCGTGACCCTCACACGTGCAGTCCTCGGGCGTGTCGAAGCACGCGACCACCAACCGGTCCGCACGCCGCTGGACGCAGTACTCGCCCTCCAGATCGCTCGGCGTCGCGGCGACGATCTCCTCGAACGTGCGTCGAATGGCGTCACACGCAGGCCAGCCGTCGACGGGCGCGCCGCCGTCGACGATCTCGGGCGGATCCATGTCGCGAAATCGTGCGTCCGCACCCGTGTCGCGCGGGCCCGCGTCGACGGGGCCCGCATCGCGCGCGTGCGTCGCGTCGATCCCCGCATCTCGCGTCGCGTCGGCGTCCATCGACGCGTCGAGCGCGCCCGCGTCCTCGACGATCGGTACCTCGCGGAAGCACCGCAGCTCTTCGCTCGCGAGAGCGCGGCCGCACCGCATGCCCGACGGGCACTCCGCGGTCTCGCCGGGTTGGGTGCACACGAGGACACCGTCGGGCGCGCTCGCGTCCGTGCACCCCGCGAGCGCGAGGCCAGCGACGACCGTCGCGATCGCGCGCGACGCTAGAACCGCCATTCCCATCCTGCCGCGCTCGCGCTCATCCGAAGTCGACCGATGCGCGAGGCACGCTCCGTGCCGCCGCTGCCGCCGTCGTCGAGCAGCAGCAGCGTGAGGCCGGCACCGATCGCGATGACGCCGATCCCGAGCACCGTGCCGCCGACGATGCGGGTCGGCTCGATGCGATCGAGCTGCGCCTGGCGGTCTGCATCCCACGTGCTTCCGGGCTCGAGGTCGTGGAGCTCTTGTGCCCACGTCTCGGCGAGCACGAGCAGCACGCTCCCTGCGATCGCGATGGCTCCGCCGGCGACCGTCGTGACGAGCCCGGGCACCGAGACACGCGCTCGTTCGACGACTGGTGGCGATCGTCGATCGTCCGCGTCCGGGCCGGGTGGCGGCTCCGTGATCGTGCCCGCCGGACCCTGCACCACGACGTCGCGTGTTCCGCAGCTGGAGCGATCGAACGCAGCCTCGAGCCGCTCGCGTGCGAGCTCGACCACGCGAGTGCGCGCGCCGCGCGTCGCGAAAAGCACCGTGACGTGGCGCGTCCACCACGGCTGCGACAATCGAATCTCCACCGGCGCCGTCCCGTAGCTCTCGCCCTCGACCACGACCTCTGCGCCGGCTGGGTTGGTCACGACGCGGAACGAGACGGGCTCCGTGTAGGCCGCGCGACACCGACCAGCAGCCTCGGTGAGCTCGCGGAGGTACCGGACGGTGGCGGCGGCGGGCTCGTGACGACCGAGGCGTACGAACGCTCGGAAGCACGCAGCCGACACGTTCGCATCGTCGAGCGCCGCGTCCTCGCAGTATGCAGCGAGTCGCTCCGTGCAGACCGTGCTGCGATCGCCCGTGCACTCCTCTGCGCCTCGCTGGATTCGGGTGTCCCAGCAGAGCGCTTGATCGGCCGCGGACGCATCAGCGGGCACGTCGGCGCACGGGGTCCGCTCCTGAGCGTGCGCGGGAGCGGTCACGAGGAGCACGAGGAGCACGAGAGCACCGAACCCGGCCGAGTCGCGGCAAACGAGCATGAATCACCTCACGACGAGGACGGTTGTGGAGGCTGGCAAGAGCGAGGCGCATGCGGGCTCTCCGACACCCGCACACGACACGTGACAGAGGGTCGGCGGAAGTCGGAGCGAGCCGCTGGCGCTGGCGGCGACTCGCTCCACGATGGTCTCGCTGCCGCAACGCACGCGCACTTCGACGCTCGTGCGATGGGTGTTCCGGACCGTGACGACGCGCGCCGTGGGGCGCGCCGGCTCCAGGTCGCCTGGCGTCGTCGCGGCGGCGGTGCTTGGCACCGCACGTTCGCGATCGAGGGTGCGACGTGACTGCGTCTTCGACGTCTGCGTACGCATGCCCGGCCGGGCGCCCGGGCCGGGAGCCGACGCGGCGGCTGCCGGGCGCGATGGGCCCGCCGCCGGTTCCGATGAGGGACCGATCCCGTGAGTGCCGCGGGGAGGCGCGTCGAGCGAACGCAGGCCTGGCTGCGAGGCGGGCACGGGCGCTCCGACGGCGGCCTCGCGATCGCGTGGCGAGCGCGGATCCGCGACACTGGGAGCACGTGGAGCGCTCGGCTCGACTGCGGGAAGCGCTGGCGTGCGCACAGCCCAGAGCGTGAGCGGCACCCCGAGGACGAGCACGATCAGCCCCGCCACTTCGCGAACCCATGTGCGACGCACGTTGCGTGCGCTCGGGTCGGGCGATGCCTTGCGCAGCGCATCCGCCATCGCGCCCATGTCGGAGAAGCGATCGGCCGGCCGCTTCGCCAACGCACGCACCACGATCGCGTCGAGCGCATCGCCCACTTCGGGCCGCGACGCGCTCGGGCGCGGCGGCGGCTCGGCCGCGATCTTCAGGACGAGGGAGGTGAGCGCTGGCGCTTCGAAAGGACGCTTTCCGGTGAGCATCTCGAAGAGCACCACGCCGAGCGCGTAGACGTCGGCGCGACGATCGAGCTCGTGGCTCGCGTCCAGCTGCTCGGGAGACATGTAGTACGGCGTCCCGATCGCGACTCCGGTTCGCGTGAGCGAGCCGCTGGCGAGATCACGGGCCTCCTCCGTGAGCTTCGAGATCCCGAAGTCCAGAATCTTCACCACGAGCCCGCCGGTCGGATCCTTGGCCAGGTGCAGGTTGTCCGGCTTGAGATCGCGATGCACTACGCCGCGCGCGTGAGCAGCACCCAACGCGCTGCAGCATTGCAGACCGATGTCCACCGCTTCCGCGAGGGGCAGCCGACCGTCGCGCCGCAGCCGCTCGCGCAGAGTCTCGCCTGCGAGGAGCTCGAGCAGGATGAACGGTCTACCGTCGTCGAGCGCACCGACGTCGAGCGCACCGACGATGTTGCGGCTTCCGAGCTCGGCTGCAGTCCGAGCTTCGCGACGAAAACGCTCGACGGATCGCGGACGCACGGCGAGCTCGCGCCGCAGCACCTTGAGTGCATGCCGTCGGGAGGTTCGAAGGTGCTCGACCTCGTACACCCAGGAGGAGCCACCCTCTCCGAGCAGGCGCACGACCCGGTAGCGGCCCGCCACCTCGGATCCGACGAGCGCACTGCCCTCCAGCAATCGCGACCTCCCCGCAGCGAACGCTAGCCGTTTGGCGTCGCGCGAATCAAGGCGCGGAAGACAGGCGACGACTCTTGCCACACGAGCGAGGTTCTTCGGCTCTCGCGCGTCGCGTGGGAGAGGCGTTCAC
>JADZFZ010001182.1 GCA_020854145.1 Deltaproteobacteria bacterium
GCGTAACCGTCCTTGCCCGCGCTCTTGACGCGGTACATCGCGGCGTCCGCGCCCGCGAGGAGCGAGTCCGCGTCGATGGCGGCCGCCGGATAGGTCGCGATCCCGATGCTCAGGCCCACGGAGCACGTCCGTTGTCCGAGCACGATGGGGGCGCGGACCGCAGCGACGAGACGCGTCGCGATGGCAGTCGCGTCGCCTGCCGAGTGGGCCAGCGGCAGAAGGACGGCGAACTCGTCGCCGCCGATCCGCGCCACGGTATCGGTGTCGCGCAGGCAGCTCCGGAGACGCCGCGCCACGACGCGAAGGACCGCGTCTCCGGTCTCGTGGCCGTGCCCGTCGTTGACGGCCTTGAACCCGTCGAGATCGCCGAACATGACGGCGAAGGGCTCGCCCGATCGGCTGCTCACACGCAGCAGGCTCGACAGGCGATCGGTGAAGAGCGAGCGGTTGGGCAGGCCCGTCAGCGGATCGTGCATGGAGATGCGGTCGAGCTGCTCGAGCGCCCGCCGGCTCCGCGTGACGTCCGACGCGACCGCGACGATGGCGGACGAGGCGCCCAGCTGGACGCGTCGCCCGGTCACGTCGAGCTCGACGACGCTGCCGTCTGCGCGTGTTCCGCGAAGATCCAGGCGGGTCGTCTCGCCGTCGGACTCGTCGATCGCGCGCGTGATTCGCTGCAGCGGGTCTCCGTCGGCAGGGCCCGAGACCAACGCGACGAGCTCGGGCTCGATCGCCGCGCCCGCCGTGTGGAGCCCGAAGAGCCGGTGAAACGCCGCGTTTGCGAAGACGAGGCGTCCCGACTCCAACGCCGCGACCGGAACGAGGTCGGCGGCCGTCCTCTGCACGAGCTTCGAGAGCGTGGTGGAATCCATGAGGCAGACATCGGCCGGAGGCGGCGCGCCTTGAGGCCGAGCCAGACCGTTGTGGTCGGCGCTCGGCTGAAGGTGACCCGTCAGCGGAACGCCACGCGCGCGCCGCCGGTCACGCAGAGCGCGTACGCGACGTACGTCCCCGCGTCGCGCAGGGCCGCGGGAGTGGTGGTCGCTTCGGCCGACGCGTCCGCGTAGAGCGACAGCGGGAGCCACGGTCGAACGGCGAGACCCAGGCCCGCGCGACCTCCGCGACCCGCCGCGTCGCCGGTGCGCTCCACGAACGCGAGCCGGAACACGACGGCCAGAGGCGCTTCCCACGACGTCTCCAGCCGAAAGCCCGCAGACCACGCGACGTACGCGCGCTGCCCGAGCGACAGCGTCGCGCCGCCCTCGAGCGCGAGGCCCGCCAAGCCGAGCGCCACCGAGACGCGGACGATCTCGCGCTCGCGTGGCTGCGGCGGTTGCGAGACCTCGGCGTCCGCGGACGGCGCGACGAACGAGCCGACACCCAAGAAGCCCGTGTGTGCGCGCCCGTACGCGGCGTCGAGCGCGAGATGCCACGGCGAGGGTCCATCGTCGTCGGCACGTGCGTCGGCGGGAGGCGCGACGCCGGCGAGCAGCAGACCGATCCCGATACCCAGCCCGACGCGCGCGACGTTGCTCATGCCTCCCTCATCGTCGGGAGTCGTGTGGACCTTGAGCCGCGCGGTCACGCAGGGCGCGGTCGCGCGGCTGCACGCGATGCCGCGCGCGGTGTCCACACGGGCCGGATGCTGGTGAGCGTCGGCGCGCGCTGTGCGCACGTCAGGTAGAAGCAGGCGCCGCGCTCGGACGGCAACAGCACCAGATCCCCACCGAAGCTGCCACGGGCCAGGTCGCGCGAGATCGCGAGCCCGAGACCGCTGCCGACGCCGTCGGCGCGCGTCGTGAAGAGAGGCTCGAAGATGCGATCGCGGATCGCCTCCGGCACGCCGGTGCCCTCGTCCTGCACGACGATGCCGACGACGCCCGCGTCCTGGCTCGCGGTGATCGACACGGTGGATCCGCGATCGCCCTCGACCCGAGCGTCCACGGCGTTGGCGACGAGGTTGGTCAGGATCTGCTCGAGCTCGCCCCGGTCGCCGCGCACGACGAGTCCCTCGGGGACGTCCACCGCGACGCGCATGCCGGCAGCCTTGAGCCGGTGCGACAGCAGCAGCAGCGCATCGCGCACGCAAGCGGCGACGTCGATCTCGACCCGCGCGCCGTCGGTGGGGGAGCGTGACGACTCGCGGATGGCGTGGACGAACGACGCGACGCGCTCGGCGCCCTGACGCGCGAGGCGAGCGGCGGCGTCGATCTCGGTCGAGATGGCGACCAGATCGTCGGGACCGACGTCGGCGTGCCCGATGCTCTGGCGGAGCTCGCTGCCGAGCTGCTCGATCGAGTGCACGGCGTTGAGCACGGCCGCCGACGGTGTCTTGAGCTCGTGCGCGACGCCCGCTGCGAGACAGCCGAGGGCGTACATCCGCTCGCGCGCGACGAGCTGCCCGCGAGCGCTCTCGAAGCGCAGCCAGAGCCGGCGGTGCAGCTGGTTGGCGATCATCGCGAGCGCCCCGTAGCCCGTCGTCAGCAGCGCTTCGGTCACCGGCCGCGTCGGCGTCACCAGCTCCCCGAAGAGTCCGTGCAACGCCAGGCGTGTCGTCACGACGGTCAACACCAGCACGAGCGTCCAGGTCGGCCTCCACGGCACGAACGCCGCGGTGGCGAGCGGGATGAAGACGGCGATGATGCCGACGGGGTTGCGGCCGTCGGCCTGCGTGAACCCCGCCGCCGACACCGCGAGCACGATCAGCCAGCCGTTGATCAGCAGGAAGAGCTCGGGCAAGCGCGCGAAGATCGCGGCACGCGACAGGACGTACAGGGCACCGAAAGCTCCGGCGAGCGCCAGCGCGAAGACGAGGCCGGGGACGACCCGCGTGCCGCCGCACGCGATGTCGGCGAGCACGACCACGGGCGCGACCACGGCGATCCCGAGCGCGAACGCAGGACCCACCCGACGTCCCATCTGCGCCGCCTCCCGCAGCTCGGCGTCGGGCACCGGCGCGACGAGCTGCGTGAGCCACTGCGGCGCCTTCACGACGCCATCCTCGCGTGCGCATCCGCGGCGCCCACGCGGTTGCGCCCACCCTGCTTGGCGGCGTACAGGGCACGGTCGGCCTCGCGCAGCAGGGCCCCGCCGTCGGCGACCCCCGGCGCGCCGGCGGCCGCGCCGATCGACGTGGTCACGCGAAGCGATCGACCTTCGAACGCGACGCGAACCGCCTCGACGGCGGAGCGAACGCGCTCGGCAGCTTCGAGGGCCTGCAACGCCCCGGTGCAGGGGAGCACGGCGAACAGCTCCTCTCCTCCGTAGCGGGCCACGACGTCCGTCGAGCGCAGCGTCCTGCGGACCGTCTCTGCCACCGTGCGCAGCACGACGTCGCCCGCGGCGTGCCCGTGCTCGTCGTTGACGCGCTTGAAGTGGTCGAGATCGAGCAACAGCACGGCCGTGGGCGTGCCGGCGCGTGCGCCGAGACGGAGCGTCTCGTCGAGGCGATGCAGACCGAAGCGGCGGTTGAACAGCTCCGTCAGCGGGTCGACCGTCGCGCGCTCGAACAGCACGGCGTTCTCGAGCGCCTGCGTCACGTGCCGCGCGTAGATCCCGAGCGGCTCGACGGCCTCCTCGGGCAGGCACGGGCTCTCGACGACGATGCACCCGCGCTCGCCGTCGCTCGTGGCGAGGGGCACCACGACGAAGCCGTCTTCGAGCCGCGGCCGGGTGCTCGCGAGCGCCACGCCCACGACTTCACGCACCGGCTGCGGCAGGAGCGAGCAGCGCTGAACGGGCTCGAACCGGCCACGCGTCGCGCGAAGAGCCACGCGCTCGTCCGCGCCGCGGGTGACGAGCACGCCGTGATTCTCGGTTGCCACGAAGCCCGTGGACGAGCTCGCACCCAGCAACGCGGCGACGCCCTCGAGCGCCTCCGTGAAGATCACCTCGACGGAGGCGAGCCGAGAGACGGCGACGCCGAGGTCGAGCAGCCGTCGCAGCACGCGCCGGTGGCGGTCCAGCCGAAGGA